>CANLIL010000004.1 GCA_947491305.1 Flavobacteriales bacterium
ATACTAAAGTAAATAGGTAAATAATTAAGAAAAATCTTACCCCAACTAGTGCTACTTTGTGACATTATTTTTTCATCTCGCAGTGTTTATTTGTCTATGGTTTCAGACTATTTTTAAAATAGCTTCAAGGAGAACATAGAAAAACTTGAAACAAATGTAATTAATTATTTATTGTATGGCATTATTTAATTGTTAACATTTAAACAATCGTTTTAAACAATTTTGTTACTAATTTTTGATATTGTATTACTTTTAAGGCATAAATTGTGGGTCTCATATTTTACATACAAATTCAATTTTTGAACAAAACATTAATAAAACTTTAGCAGATGAAAGTAGTTTACATTTTTTCTTTTTTAATAATCGCCATCTTCAATAAGGTAATTAGTCAAGAGATAACCGTTGAAAAAATATGGAAAAAATATGAGTTTTATGCGAAAGGTGTAGAAGGCTTTCGTTCGATGAATGACGGAAATCATTATACGCAACTTTCAGAAGAAAAAGGGAAACAGTCAATTACAAAACATAGTATTATTGATGAAACAATCTCAATTGAAACATTAATTGCTTCATCTAAATTGATTTACAACAATCAAATTCTTCAAGTTAACGATTACGAATTAAACACGGACGAAACAAAAGTGTTGTTAATGACTCAAAAAGCAGCAATATACAGACGAAGCTTTACGGCTGTTTATTACTTGTATGATTTGAAATCTGGGAAATTAGAGGCTTTGGATGAAAAACATGCACCTCAATCGTTGGCAGAATACTCGCCTGATGGATCAAAAGTAGCTTATATCTATAAAAATGATCTTTATGTGAAGAATATAAAAAGCGGAGAAATCACTAAACTGACTGAAGATGGAAAACGCAACAAAATAATTAATGGAACAACTGACTGGGTTTACGAAGAAGAATTTTCTATTACGAAAGCATATAGTTGGTCGCCCGACAGTAAATACATCGCTTTTTTAAAATTTAATGAAAAAGAAGTACGTGAATTTAACATGGAGTATTATAAAGATTTGTATCCAGAAACATACACCTATAAATATCCTAAAGCAGGAGAAGCAAATAGTAAAGTTTCTGCACATATTATCACTGTGAATTCTGGGAAAATTAACAAATTAGAATTAGGAGATTATGAATACATTCCTCGTTTAAAATGGTCAAATACGGCAAATCAGCTAGTTATTCAAACATTAAACAGGCATCAAAACAACTTGAAGTATCATTTAATTGATTTGACCTCCAAAAAATTGAATCATTCCGTTTTCTTTGAAGAAAACTCTAAAACATACGTGGAAATTGATGATAATTTATTAATTCTAAAAGATGGTAAAACAATTCTTAGAACAAGTGAAATGGATGGATTCAACCATATTTATCAATTAACATTTGACGGAAAATCAACGCAAATAACAAAAGGGAATTGGGACGTAATTGAAAATTACGGCATCAACGAAGTGAACGCAACCATCTATTATTCATCCGCTGAAAATGGTGCTATCAATAAAAGTTTATATTCAATTCAATTGGATGGTTCATCTAAAAAATTAATTAGTAGTTCAACTGGAACAAATGATGCTGAATTTTCAACTGGTTTTAATTACTTCATCAAAACCTATTCAGATGCAAACACGCCACCTGTTTATTCATTGTGTCACAGTAATGGAGATAACATAAAATTATTAGAGGATAACTCTGAACTAAAAGAAAAGTTAAAAATTTATTCGCTATCACAGAAAGAATTCACCACTTTTCATTCTGGAACAACTGAATTAAATGGTTCGATTATCTATCCTCCAAATTTTGATGCAGCCAAAAAATACCCAGTTTATATGACCGTTTATGGTGGACCGGGACACAATGAAGTCTTAAATTCGTGGGATGGAAATGATTTCATGTACCACCAATTGCTAGCGCAAAAAGGTTACATAGTGGTTTCAGTTGATCCAAGAGGAACGATGTATAAAGGTGAAGCATTCAAGAAATCTACCTATATGCAACTTGGTAAACTAGAAACGGAAGATTTTATAAATGTTGCCAAAGAATTACAAACAAAACCATTTGTTGATGGAGCACGCATTGGAATTCAAGGATGGAGTTTTGGTGGATTTATGGCTTCAAATGCTATCTTCAAAGGTGCAGATGTCTTTAAAATGGGAATAGCAGTTGCGCCAGTTACCCATTGGAAATATTATGACAATATTTATACAGAACGTTTCATGCGAACTCCACTAGAAAATGCTGCAGGTTATAACGACAATGCTCCAATTAATTTTGTCAATCAGTTAAAAGGAAAATTCTTTTTAATTCATGGTGCTGCTGACGACAATGTTCACTACCAAAATTCAATGGAATTGGTAAATGCATTAGTGAAAGCTGACAAACAATTCGACTTGTTTATTTATCCCAATAAAAATCATGGAATTTATGGTGGTAACACTCGAAATCATTTGTTTAATATGCTACTAAATTACACCTTGAAGAACCTTTAAATACTTCAAAAATTGACTGGATATTATTCAATTTCAAATGGCCTTAAAAAAAAATATAAATAATCTTTAAAATTTTGAATTGATAAACGATTTCTTTAGTAATTTAGGCGGGAAAATTTATCATCAACAAATTTGTTTTAAACAACATGAGCGAAACAGCGAAAATTGAACTAGACGGAAAAATATATGAATTTCCAGTAGTTGTAGGTACAGAAAACGAAAAAGCAATCGACATTAGCAAACTTCGTGACACAACAGGTTATGTAACTTTAGACACAGGGTATAAAAATACTGGTGCTACAAAAAGTGCAATAACATTTTTAGATGGAGAACTTGGTATTCTTCACTACCGTGGATACCCAATTGAACAATTAGCTGAAAAAGCAACGTTTATAGAAGTTGCATATTTATTGATTTATGGTAAGTTACCAACGCAAACTGAATTAGATGCGTTTTCAAATAGTATTACAAAACATACTTTGGTACACGAAGACATGAAACAATTCTTCGAAGCGTATCCTGCGAAAGCTCATCCAATGGGAGTTTTATCTTCAATGGTTTGTTCGCTTTCCACCTTCTATCCAGAATCATTAGATCCAAATAGAAGTCCGGAAGCAAAAGACTTAACCATACACAGATTATTAGCGAAATTACCAACATTGGCTGCATGGTCTTATAAAAATGCAATGCGTCATCCTTTTATGTATCCTAAAAATAAATTTAGCTACTGCGAAAACTTCATGCACATGATGTTTGCAATGCCTACTGAAGATTATAATGTAGACCCAGTTATTGTTGATGCGCTAAATAAATTATTGATTTTACATGCTGATCACGAACAAAACTGTTCTACTTCAACCGTAAGAATCGTTGGTTCATCTCAAGCAAATTTATATGCCACAATTTCTGCTGGAATCTCTGCTTTGTGGGGACCTTTGCACGGTGGAGCAAACCAAGCGGTAATAGAAATGTTGGAACAAATCCACAACGATGGAGGTGATGTTGACAAATGGGTTGCTAAAGCAAAAGACAAAGACGATTCATTCCGTTTGATGGGATTTGGTCATAGAGTTTATAAAAACTTCGACCCACGCGCAACTATCATTAAAAAAGCATGTGACGATGTATTGGAAAAATTAGGTATTAATGACCCAATGTTAGACATTGCTAAAAAATTAGAAAAAGTTGCCTTAGAAGACGAATACTTCAAAGCAAGAAATTTATATCCAAACGTTGATTTCTATTCTGGAATTATTTACAAAGCATTAAAAATTCCAACTGAAATGTTTACCGTTATGTTCGCTATTGGACGTTTACCCGGATGGATTGCGCAATGGAAAGAAATGACAGAACACAATGAACCGATTGGAAGACCAAGACAAATTTACATAGGTGAAACTCCTCGTGATTATGTCGATATTTCTAAACGATAATAATATGAATTAAAAAAAGCGGATGTTCTATCATCCGCTTTTTTTATGCCTTAAAATTTACAGTATTTATTCTTCTTCATCTGATAGTTGAGAAGCATCAATCACGTTAGTTAATTTGTGTAATTTCTTTGTTCCGTCGTAAATAGAGAACTTTCTAAAACTACACTCTAATTCACCATTGTATAATTTAATTTTACGATCAGGTCGCAAGCCAATGGATTTAAAACCTGGTTCAGATGCTGAAATAATCCAACAATCAAATCCTTTCATTTCATTTTTCATCCAATTTCCAATGCCTTCATAAAGTTCTTCGATATTATCTCCCATTCTTTCTCCATAAGGAGGATTTGAAAGGACAACACCTTTTTCTTCAGGACATTTTACTTCATCATAAGAATGAACAGCAGTTTCAACAAAACGACCAATTGGCAATGCGCGTAAATTGCGTCTTGTTTTTGTCACCATCTCGTCATTTATATCAGAACCAATGATGCGACACGGCAAGGCTGTAATCCTTTTTTTGACAGCATTATCGTAGATGCTTTCCCATAATTCGGCATCGTAATTCGCGAAATTTTTAAACGCATAATGCTGACGTTCCATGTTTGACGGAATTCCAACAGCTAACATCGCAGCTTCAATTAATAATGTTCCGGAACCACAAAAAGGATCCAAAAAAGTTGATTTACGGTCCCAACCCGACAAACGAATCAATCCTGCAGCAACCACTTCATTCAAAGGAGCTTCACCAGCTGATTGACGATATCCTCTTTGAAACAAGGGCAAACCACTTGTATTTAATGAAATTGTAACTGTTGAATTATTAATGTAAAGATCAATTACAACTTGGGGAGATTTTGTGTTGATGTCTGGGCGGTTGCCATCCAAGTTTCTAAACGTATCAACAATCGCATCTTTTACCAATAAAAAAGGGAAATGTGAATGTTTAAAGAAATCTGAAAAAACGGCTCCTTTTACAACGAATGATTTGTCGACAGAAAAATAGTTAGGCCATTTAATATCCATACATTTTTTGTACAATTCATCTTCATGGCGAATCGTAAATTGCTTTAATTCAACTAAAATAGAAATGGCACATCGAATGTGAAGGTTTAAAAAGTAAACATCACGCCACGATCCTTTTACTTGAACAGCTCTGTTTAAAACAACAACTTCATCAAAACCTAATTCATTCAATTCTTCTGATAAAACTTGCTCTAACCCATAAAATGTTTTGAGTGTAATCGTTATTAATTTTTCACTACTTTTTACTTCTTCTTTCATTTTTTTATCTTTCACGTGTGAAATACTCTTATTTTTGTACAAAAGAACGAATTTGAAACCAATAATTCAGTATATTCTTCTAATCTATTGCTTTTGCAGTACAATTTCTTTCGGTCAACAAAAGGTCGGGGTGGTATTGAGTGGAGGTGGTGCAGCTGGTCTTGCGCATATAGGTGTATTAAAAGCGCTTGAAGAAAAAGGGATCCCAATTGATTACATAACAGGAACATCTGCTGGAGCGTTAACTGGAGCAATGTACGCATCTGGCTATAGTCCAGCTGAAATTGAAGCTTATGTTTCAAGTGCAGAATTTCAATTAATGACAAAAGGTAAATTAAACACAAATCAACGTTTTTATTACAAAGAAGATGAAATCAATGCAAGTTTAGTTGACATATCTTTTAATTTAGATACAAACTTATTAAAATCACTTCCAACAAACGTCATACGCTCTTCGTATTTAGATTTTGAAATGATGCGCATTTTCTCAGCAACAAGCGCGTCTTGTAATAATGATTTCAATCAATTATTTATTCCTTTCAGATGTGTAGCATCGGATATTACCGCTAAAAAAAGCATTGTTTTTTCCAATGGAAATTTAAATGAAGCTGTTCGTGCATCGATGACCTACCCCTTTTATTTTTCACCAATTTCAATCAATGGAAAACTATTGTTTGATGGTGGATTGTACAATAATTTTCCAGCAAATGAAGTCTATTCAGAATTCTCACCTGATTTTATAATTGGCAGCAACGTATCAGGCAATGCTTCTGCTCCTTCAGAAAATGATTTATTGAGTCAAGTAACCAATATGATGGTTTACAATTCAGAATATTCCATTCCGTGTGAATCTAGTATTTTAATTCAACCAAAAATTGAAATTGGAACGTTCGAATTCGAAAAAGTTAAAGATGCAATTAAAGCTGGTTATGACGCTACAATTATTTTAATTGATTCCATAAACAAGGAAATAGTTCGACACACAAGCATAGAAGAATTAACCGCAAAAAGAAAGGTGTTTAAAACTAAAATTTCAGCCTTAAAAATCACGTCGATTACTAATAATTTCAATCGAAAGAAAGATCTTAGTTATGCGCGTCAATCAATGATTCGAGCCTCTAAAAATGAAGTGATTGATTTAAAAAAATTGGAACGACGCTATTTCAGATTAGATGCTACACCACAAATCGATTTTATATACCCAACATTAACTTTAAAAAAAGACAGTACCTACAACCTTAACCTTGCCATTCGAAAAGCAAAAGATTTTAAATTAGAAATTGGCGGACATTTTTCGTCAAGGGCAGTCAACACAGGTTTTATTGGATTAACATACAAAAACTTAGGTAAAACTGCTTATTCAGCTCATGGAGAAGCCTACTTTGGTAAATTTTATGGCTCCGTAAAAACAAATTTCAACATTGAAATTCCATCTACGTTTCCAGTTGCTGCTTCAGCTTATTTTGTTCTAAATCGATGGGATTATTTTAATAATTTCGCCTCTTTTTTTGAAGAAGTTAAACCATCTTTTTTAATTCAAAATGAATTATACTATGGAATAAGTTTTAAAAACCCCATCACGAATTCAACAAAAAGTACCATTGACCTTCGTTTTTTCAACCTTGAAGACGATTATTATCAAACTGCAAATTTCACAAACAAAGACACTTCAGACATAACTTATTTTGATGGAAATTCAATTTCTTGGGAGTTTTCAAGTAACACGTTGAATAAAAAACAATTTGCTAATAAAGGTCATTTATTCAATTTTAAAATTAATTATGTCTCAGGTATAGAAAAAACAAAGCTAGGAACACTATCAAACGATAATAATGAAATAACTAAAAATCATAATTGGCTTAGTTTAGAAACTGAAATTCAAAAATTCATTTTCAATCAATCTAAATTTCATGTTGGACTCCATGCAGCTGGAGCATTTAATACCCATTATTTATTTTCAAATTATACGGCAACATTGCTTTCGCTTCCAAATTTTGCATTATTACCAGATGCTAGAACTTTTTTCTTGAGAGAATTTAGATCACCACAATACATTGGTGCAGGATTAAACCTTATTTATTCAATCAAAAAGAATATTGATATTCGAATAGATGGATATATCTACCAGCCGTTAATTATGTTGGGTGAAAACAATGATGGCACTCCCTTCTTAGGAAAAGTAAACAACATTACATCTTTTATGGGAGATGCGAGTTTAATTTATCACTCGCCTATTGGGCCAGTTCGGTTAACTCTGAATTATTTTGAAAAACAATCGAACCCTTTTTCATTTCAATTAAGTTATGGGTACGTTATTTTTAACAAAAAAGCTTTACGATGAATAAAATTATCTGCGGAATTCAACAAATGGGAATTGGTGTTCCCAATGTTCAAGAAATTTGGAAATGGTACCGACAAAATTTCGGAATCAATATAAAAGTTTTTGAAGAAGCTGCTGAAGCACCTTTAATGATCAACTATACAGGTGGTAAAGTTCAAGCAAGAACAGCAACATTAGCCTTGAGTATGGAAGGTGGCGGTGGATTTGAAATCTGGCAATTTACAAGTAGAGCCACAGAAAAAGCTGAATTCCCAATAAATCTGGGTGATTACGGTTTTTATGCTTGTAAAATAAAATCAAGAAATATTGAAAAAAGTTATGCGTTTTTCAGTCAAAACAAGGTTGAAATCATCAGCGAAATAACACAAAACAACTTGGGTAAAAAATCTTTTTTCATTAAAGATCCAAATGGTAATTTATTTCAAATTGTTGAAGGTCGCGGTTTTTTCAAAGACACAAAACACCCATCATTTTGCGGAGGTGTTGCCGGAACAATCATTGGTGTAAGTGACATTGATCAATCATTGAAATTGTATAAAGATATCCTTGGTTATTCAACCATTGAAGTGGACGAAACAGGTTCAATTGAAAATTTCAACGCACTAAGTCGTGAAGAAAAATTAGTTAGAAGAGTGATTTTGGCGCATCCTGAACAACGAAAAGGTCCTTTTGCAAAACTATTGGGACCGACAGAAATCGAATTAGTTCAAGCATCAGATCCGACAGGACACAAAAAGATTTTTGAAAATCGTTTCTGGGGAGACTGGGGTTTTATTCATTTGTGTTTTGATATTCAAGGAATGGATGCTTTAAAAGAAGAATGTGAAGCATCACATTTCCCTTTTACCGTTGATAGTGCTGACACCTTTGATATGGGAGAAGCAGGAGGAAGATTTTCATACATTGAAGATCCAGACGGAACATTGATTGAATTTGTAGAAACACATAAAGTCCCGATTCTAAAAAAACTAGGTTGGTACATTAATTTGAAGAATAAAAAACAAGGTAAACATTTGCCTAATTTCATTTTACATGCCATGGGGCTCAATAAGGTGAACTGATTTTTTTCTGTAGTGATTATTGATTCTTTGGGTAATGAACTATTTTATTTTATCGTATATTTGAAATCTTAATTATTCAAAATGAAACAAGTAATTTATATTGCAGCTTTAATTTTAGGAATCACATCTTTACAATCGTGTAATGAGAAGATCGATTTAACAGGTGGTTATGAAGAAACTGCAATTGTATATGGTCTGTTAAATCAAGCTGATTCACTTCAATTCATCCGAATAAATAGAGCGTTTATAGGTCCAGGAAGTGCATTGGATATCGCACAAATTGCTGACTCAAATTACTTCAATCAAATTGATGCTACAATTTCAGAAGTGTTAAATGGTACAACTACTCGAACTTGGACATTAAACGATACAATTATCGAAAATAAAGATGAAAATGGTGTTTTCTTTGCCCCGAATCAAAAACTCTATTATTTTGCAACACCATTAAATGCACCATTAAATAAAGATGCTGTTTATAAATTGAATATCAATGTCAACAATGGTTCGTTCAATGTGACTTCTGAAACAAAATTAGTGAGTGGATTAACTTCCCCGTTATCAGCTGACTTTTATAAGTTTGAATTTGCTGAAAATCCTCATAAATTTTTACAACGTACGTTTAGTTTCTCTTCAGGAAATTCAGCTATTGCAAATGTAACATTTAAGGTGAAATTTTTGGAATTCACTTCAAACACTTCAAGTTCGATGAAATCATTTAATTGGAGAATTGGTGAGTCACCTGCAAATCCGAATTCAACAGCTCCAATGAAATTTCCTGTAAATGGTCAAATTTTTTATGAGTTATTGCATCAAAACATCAGTACTAATCCTTCGATTATTAAACGTAATTTATATTCTATTTCATCTGTAATTACTGGTGGAAGCGATGAGCTTTACAAATACATGTTATTAAATCAACCAACTTCTTCATTAACGCAAAGCAAACCTACTTTTACAAATTTAAAAGCAACAAACGGTAAAAAAGTTATCGGGTTATTCACTTCCAGGTTTACCATTACAAAAGAAAAATTCTTTGTAAACAATAGCATTGAACCAATTATTAGTAATTTTCAAATGATGACTGCCTACTCAATCGAGGAAATGTGCAGAGGTATTATTACTGGAAATGACTTATTTTGTAGTCAACACGTTGCAGATATTAATAAACAATATCATTGCGATTAATCCCCTATTAATAGGAACATTTTAGTACCTTTAGTGCATGTCTGAAAGAGTTACCTATTTTGTAAGTGTAATTTTACCGATTCCTATTCACAAGGAATTTACGTACCGCGTTCCTTTTGAAATGAATGATCAATTATTAATTGGTGTTCGTGTGATTGTGCCTTTTGGTAAATCAAAAATGTTGACCGGTATTATTACTGCTATTTCTCAGACGCCACCAACAGAATACCAAGCAAAATACATCGAATTAGTGTTGGATGACGCACCAATTATCACAAAAGAACAATACCTTTTTTGGCAATGGATTTCGACTTATTACATGGCGCCAATTGGTGATGTAATGAATGCAGCTTTACCTTCAAATTTAAAATTAGCCAGCGAAACAACGATTGTAATTCACCCAGATTTTGATGAACAACGAACATCACTTGAGGAACGAGAGCAACAAATTTTAGCTATTCTTGAAATTAGAACAAGCATCGAGTTAAAAGAAATAGCAGAAATCATTGGTGTAAAAACTATTCAACCCATTATTAAAAAAATGATGGAGCGTAAAATTATTATTTCTAAAGAAGAATTGAATGATAAATTTACACCAAAAACTGCTCAATTTGTTTGCATTAACCCATCATTAAACGAAGAAGAACTTAGTGATGAAATAACACGTTTAGAACAAAAAAAAGGTGCAGAGAAACAATTAAATGCAGTGCTTTCAATATTAAATCTAACTCAAAAAACTACAAACGATTTTACGCCAATTCTTAAAAAAGAACTCACTGAAAACGGAATTTCTGCTTCTACCCTTGCTACCTTAGAGAAAAAAGGAATCATTGAAATAAATCGAACACAAATATCACGGTTTTCATTTACTGATAAAGAACAATTTTCATTCAAACAACTTTCTGAAGATCAATCAGTTGCTTTAAACGAAATTCATGCAAGCTTTGAGAAATTCACCACTACCCTTTTACATGGTGTAACCGGTTCTGGAAAAACAGAAGTATATGTTCAACTAATTCAAGAGCAGCTTGACTTAGGTAAACAAGTGTTGTTTTTATTACCTGAAATCGCATTAACTACTCAGTTAATTCAACGATTATCAGCCTATTTTGGTGATTTAGTGGGTGTATATCATTCGAAATTTAATCAAAATGAACGGGTTGAAATTTGGAGCCATGTCTTAAACAATAACCCTAATCGTTTTCGCATCATATTAGGTGCTCGCTCGTCAGTTTTCTTGCCCTTTAAAGATCTTGGACTCATCATTGTTGACGAAGAACACGAAACGAGTTTTAAACAATTCGATCCATCGCCGCGCTACAATGCAAGAGATGCTGCCATCGTTTTGGGACATTATTATCACTCAAAAGTATTACTCGGTTCTGCAACTCCTTCCATGGAAACCTATTACAATGCAACAAATGGTAAATATGGCTTAGTGAGTTTAAACAAACGTTTTGGCGGTGTTCAAATGCCCGAAATCTTATGTGCTGATGTCAAAAAAGAACGACGTCAAAAAAGCATGCAATCGCATTTCACGAATTTTTTGATTGAACACATTCGTACTGCTTTAAACCAACAAGAACAAGTTATTTTATTTCAAAACAGAAGAGGATATACACCACTTTGGAGTTGCGAAATTTGCAATTGGACCCCAAAATGTCAACATTGTGATGTTTCATTAACCTATCACAAACATTCAAATACTTTAAAATGTCATTATTGTAGTTATACAACCGCACCAGTCGGATCGTGCGCTTGTTGTGGGTCTAATCGCCTTAAAATGGTTGGATTTGGTACAGAAAAAATTGAAGATGAGTTAGCCTTAATTTTTCCGACTGCAAAAATTCAACGTTTAGATTTAGATAGTACACGCTCTAAAAATGCGTATGAAACCATCTTAGGTGATTTTGAAAATCGATCTGTTGATATTTTAATTGGTACACAAATGGTCAGCAAAGGACTGGATTTTGATAATGTAAGTTTAGTTGGAATTCTCGATGCAGATATGTTGTTAAATCGACCTGACTTTAGAGCATTTGAACGATCGTATCACTTGATGTCACAAGTAGCAGGGAGAGCTGGAAGAAAACACAAAAGAGGAACTGTAATCATTCAAACAGGCGATCCAGATCATTGGGTCATTCAAAAAGTAATCAACCACGATTATATTGGTTTTTATGAAAACGAAAAAATAGAACGACAACTTTATTTCTATCCTCCATATTACAAGCTCATTGAATTTACATTAAAACACAAAGATGAGCACCTGTTAGATAAAGCTGCGCTCGATTTCAGTAATGCGTTACGAGAAGTTTTTAAAGAACGTGTAATTGGACCAGAATACCCAATTATAAAAAGAATTCAAAATTTGTACTTGAAATCCATCAAATTAAAAGTAGAAAAAGATATTTCTGATAAAAAAATAAAGGAACGCCTTCAGCAACTTATCGATGCATTTTACAGCGTTCCTTCTTATAAATCAATTCGTTTGATTGTAAACGTTGACCCCGCTTAACCTAGGTATGATTTTAACATCCGGCTTCGGGCAGTGTGTTTCAATCTTCGAATTGCTTTTTCTTTTATCTGACGAACGCGTTCGCGTGTTAATTCGAACTGTTCTCCGATTTCTTCTAACGTCAATGGATACTTTCCATTTAAACCATAATATAAGCGAACAACATCCCCTTCACGTTGCGTCAAAGTAGAAAGCGAACGATTTATTTCAATTCGCAACGACTCACTTACTAATTCAATTTCTGGACTAGGTAACGAATCATTCAATAAAATATCATACATGTTTGATGAAGAATCGTCTCCTTCCACCATTGGGGCATCCAATGAAAAATGTTTGCCATTGATTGCCATTGATTGCCTAATTTCATCTGAAGTGCATTCTAACAATTCAGCCAATTCATCAGCAGAAGGTGGTCGTTCTAATCGTTGTTCCAATTCAGAAAACGCTTTGTTTATTCGATTTATTGATCCGATTTTATTTAAAGGTAAGCGTACAATCCTAGCTTGTTCTGCCAACGCTTGAAGAATTGATTGACGAATCCACCATACAGCATAAGAAATGAATTTAAAACCTCTGGTTTCATCAAAGCGTTGTGCCGCTTTTATCAATCCTAAATTCCCTTCATTAATTAAATCTGGTAAAGTCAACCCTTGATTTTGGTATTGTTTAGACACAGAAATAACAAAGCGTAAATTAGCTTTCGTTAAACGTTCCAAAGCATTTTGATCACCCGCTTTAATTTTTTGTGCAAGCTCCACTTCTTCTTCTGCTGAAATTAAGTCCATACGACTTATCTCTTGTAGATATTTATCCAGTGAAGCAGATTCTCGATTCGTTACTTGTTTGCTTATTTTAAATTGTCGCATAGGATAAAAATTAAGTTGAATCAATTTCAATACACTATTTATAGTGTTAATTTAATTATTGAAAATGATACCGTCTAAAAAATTACGTATATTTTTTCCATGAATGAACAAAATGGCGCTCTCGATGAACATTTCCTATTTGCCTTCGATAATTGCCACAATAAAAATTAGTTTGATTACCTTTGAGCATTGAATTTCAATCTTTTTATATGAAAATTTTAATGGTTTGTTTGGGAAATATTTGTCGATCTCCACTTGCAGAAGGAATTTTACGTCAAAAAACAATTGAAAATCAACACACTATAATAATTGATTCGGCTGGAACAATTGGTATACATGCAGGTGAACAACCGGATAAAAGAATGCAAGCAACTGCGTTAAAATATGGTATTGATTTGTCCACATTGCACTCAAGACAAGTTACATTGAATGACTTTCAAGAATTTGACCGCATTTATGCAATGGACGAGTCAAATTATAGTGATTTACAGAAATTAGCAAAAAACGAAGTTCAAAAAGCGAAAGTTCGCCTATTATTGGATGAAAACCCCTTGAATAGCCTTAAAAATGTTCCTGACCCTTATTACGGTGGACAGGAAGGATTTGAACAAGTCTATTTTTTATTGGAAGAGACAATTAATCACTTAATTAATAATTTGAAACATGACGAACGGTAAAATTTATTTAATTCCAAATACTTTAGGAGGTGAATCTACAAAAGACATTATTCCTCAGGAAGTTGCTGAATTAGCAACAAGTTTAAGAACTTTTGCCGTTGAAGATGTAAAATCTGCAAGAAGATTATTGCGCAAAATTGACCGTGAATTTCCGATTGATGAATGCCAATTTTTTGAAATGAATAAACGAACACCAATCGAAGAATTGCACAAAATTTTACGCGCACTTTCTGACGAAAATAGTATTGGAGTAATTTCGGAAGCTGGATGCCCGGGTGTTGCTGATCCTGGCGCTGAATTAGTTGCATTAGCGCAACAACGAAAAATCGAGGTCGTTCCATTAGTCGGACCCTCTTCGATTCTTTTAGCACTTATGGGAAGTGGTTTTTCCGGTCAAAATTTTGCGTTTCATGGTTATTTACCTAAAGAAAGAAAAGATCGAATCAAAAAAATAAAAGACTTCGAGGGCGATTCAAGACGAAATGGAACCACACATATTTTTATGGACACACCATTTAGAAACATGAACGTACTGGATGATTTATTAAATGAATTAGCCGATCCGACAATGGTTTGTATTGCTTCGAATATCACCCTTACCGATGCTTCAATTAAAACGATGTCTGTTAAAAACTGGCGAGAAGAAGCGTATGATTTAGCGAAAATTCCTACAATGTTTTTGATTGGAACAAGTCAGGTTTAGTTTGATAGTTTGTTAGTTAGTTAGTTAGGTAGTTAGGTAGTTAGGTAGTTAGGTAGTTAGGTATTAGTTTAGATTTCAAAAGAACAACGATCTCGTTTCATTAGTCAATTAACACATTACTCAATTGTTACATTAATTAATTCCTAAAATCTAAAAAAAACCTATTTTATCCCTCTACTTTTTTTAATCGCATCGTAAGAATCTTGAATACTTTGGAATTTTTCTTTGGCACCTTTTTGAAACTCTTCTCCCATCTGAGCTACTTTATCAGGATGATATTTAACTGCCATTTGACGGTATGCTTTTTTAACCTCATCATCTGATGCTGCTGAAGTGATCTCTAAAACAATATAATCTGAGTCGGTATTTCGGTAAAACATGTTTTTAACGCTCTCAAATTCTGAAGTTGAGATTCCCAATGATTGTGCAATCGATTGAATAACGTTCAATTCTGTCGGAGAAACATGTCCGTCAGCTTTTGCAATCCCAAATAAATAATGCACCAATTGAATGCGGATTTCTGGTTGCATGCGCATGCGAATATCTTGACAGATTTGTTGCAACGGAATGTTCCCTGAATCAATGAAGCGTTTAAGTGTTTGGAGATGTGAGCTATTAAATTGCGGACCAAATTGCTGGCTAAAAAATGCTTTGACGTAATCCAATTCTGCTTTTAAAACTTTTCCATCTGCTGTCATTACAGCTGCTGAAAGTGCCATTAACATTGTTGGAACATCATTGACAGACGTTCGTTGTTGATAAAAACTGAATACATCTTCTGCCGAAAAACTTCTGCCATCTTTTTCTGCATTTTGGCGTAATTTAGCCATTGTTGTTTGATAATTATCAACAAACGAACCTACTACAAATCCTATAATAGCAGCAAAAAAACTGCGACCGAACAAAAAATATGCTCCAACCGCTATAACCCATTTAAACAAATTGCACGATTTAAATTATAAAAAAAAGAGTGCTCTTTCGAACACTCTTCAAAACTAAAAAAAAATTATTCAACTAAAGCAGTTGTTCGCTCAATAAATTCACTTAATGCTGCACCTTTTAACATTCCTTGCGAAAGTAAGGCTAAATCAGTTAGTTGTTTAACTAGTTCAACTTGTGCCGCATCCTCTTTTTGGAGCAATGAACCAATTTTTGCATGATTTCCATTTACTGCAACCGTATACATTTCAGGAAAAGCACCCATAAAACCTGCACCGCCAATTTTTTGTTGTTCCATCATTCTTCGAATAAATTCTGGCTGTGTAATGATTATTGGCGCATCATCAGCACTCATGCTTTCAAATTGAACTTTGAACTTGTCTTTACTCAATACTTTTTCGAAAACTGGCTGCAATTTCTCTTCTTCTTCTTTCGATAATTTTGAAGGAATCTCGTCCGTTTTTTGAATCAATTTATCTAATGTATCTGAATCCACTCGAGCAAAAGAACAATTCTCAAACGATTGCTCCATCAATGAAATCCAATGTGGCGCTAATGGTCCATCGATGTGTAAAACTTCGTAACCACGATCGTTTGCCTTTTTAATAAATGAATATTGTTCTTCCGGATTATTCGTGTATAAAAACACAACTTTACCTTCATTATTTGTTTGCAGAGGTGCAACTTTTTCTTTGAATTCTTCCACTGTAAAGAATCCACCTTTCGTGTCTTTTAATAAGGTAAATGTTTTCGCTTTATCAGCAAACTTTTCATCAGAAAGCGAACCATATTGAACAAATATCTGCAAATCATCCCATTTTTCCTCAAAATCTTTGCGGTCATTTTTATACATTTCCGCTAATTTATCAGCAACTTTTTTAGTAATATGTGCTGAAATCTTCTTTACATTTCCATCACTTTGTAGGTAAGAACGAGAAACATTCAATGGGATATCTGGTGAATCGATTACACCATGTAAAAGCGTTAAAAACTCAGGTACAATCTCCGCTACACTATCAGTAATAAATACTTGATTTGAATATAAATTGATTTTATTTCGTTGAACTTCAACGTTTTCTTTAATCTTAGGAAAGTATAAAATACCTGTTAAGTTAAACGGGTAATCAACATTTAAATGAATGTGGAACAACGGGCTGTCAAAACTTGCTGGATACAATTCTCTGTAAAACGCATCATAATCATCTTTTGTTAAATCAACTGGTGCTTTTGTCCATGCTGGTGAAACATTGTTAACTTGATTTTCAACTTCGATTGCAACGCGTTTTACTTTTCCATTTTCATCTTTTTCTCCTTCAGGTGAATCAATGTATTCTGTTTTAGTTCCAAAAAAAACAGGAATAGGTAAAAACTTGCAATATTTTGTTAAGATTTCGTCAATTTTAGCTTTTTCTAAAAATTCAACAGCATCTTCTGAAATATATAAAACAATGTCTGTTCCTCTCGTTGATTTTTCAATATCTGTAATCGTATATTCGGGAGAACCATTGCTTTCCCATTGAACAGCTTGAGAACCTTCATGGCGTGAAAGTGTTTGAATTTGTACACGTTCAGCAACCATAAATGCCGAGTAAAAACCTAAACCAAAATGACCAATTATTTGTTCAGCTCCTTCTTTTCCTTGGTACATTTGAACAAATTCTTCTGCACCAGAAAATGCAATTTGATTAATGTATTTATCAATTTCGTCAGCTGTCATTCCAATTCCATTGTCTCGAATGGTTAAGGTCTTTGCTGTTTTATCAAGAATAACTTCAACTTTTATATCGCTTAAATCTCCTTTGTATTCACCATTATTTGAAAGTACTTTTAATTTTTGGGATGCATCCACAGCATTTGAAACCAATTCACGTAAAAAGATTTCATGATCAGAATACAAGAATTTTTTAATTATTGGAAAAATGTTTTCCGTTTGAACGTTAATTTGACCTGTTCTCATATTTTACAATTTTATTATTCGTTAGTTGTATTCTGTTTGTCAATCTTTATGCCACCTGTTTTATTCTGACAAAGTGTCTTAATTAAACGCCAAATTGACTTAGTTAATTTCAATATTTATCCTTAATTTTGAAAAAAAAATCGTGTTATATTCATTCATTTTCTTTTTAGTATCAATCGCTTTTGTGAAGTATAGCCGTTTCTTCAAAATACCTGGTTTACCAAACTACATATTACCATTAGCATTTATTTTAAAATTTATTACGGGTTATTTATTTAATATAATTCACGAATACACTTATGGTTTTGGCGATTTAAGTCATGATGGTTCCGTATTTATGCTTGAAGCTAGCCAGTTAAATGCTGTTTTTTACAAAAATCCATCTGTCTATTTTAAATTTCTATTTGGTATTGACGATTCAACAAAAGCAATCTTGAAGTACCTCCCCAAAACAACCTATTGGAATTCAGGAGATTTAACTTTAATCAACGATAATAAAAACATTATTCGCATTCATAGTATAATTCAGTTTTTCTCGATGAACCAAATCTATATTCATGTTTCAATCATGAGTTTATTGACCTTGTATGGAATAAAAAACCTCTATAATTCATTCGTTAATCATGTTACGATTCCAAAAATGGTATTTTTTTGGTCGCTATTTTTAATTCCAAGTACCCTGTTTTGGACTTCCAGTATTCTAAAAGAACCAATGCTTTTTCTTGGTTTCAGTTTATTAATAAAAGGGATCTTATATGACAAAATAATCTGGAAGAAAATAGTAAATATCGTATTGAGTATACTTCTTTTAGTTGGATTCAAAC
Organism: Flavobacteriales bacterium; assembly: GCA_947491305.1. Classification (GTDB taxonomy): domain Bacteria; phylum Bacteroidota; class Bacteroidia; order Flavobacteriales_D; family Crocinitomicaceae; genus M0103. The sequence continues at coordinate 18,293 of CANLIL010000004.1, forward strand.
CTTACATTTTTGTATGTATATTAATCGCTTTTGTTGCATGGTTGATCTACCGTTTTATATTCAATTACAAATTTGTTTTTACCTTAATTTCCAGTTTAATAGTAATCGTTGTTTTAGGTAGTTTATTCTCAAAACAACGCGCTACAGTTGTAAATTATTTAACGCGAAAACAATTTGATTTTGTAAACGTTGGTAAAGGCGGATTACATGTACAAGCTGACACGTGTTTTTATTATTTCCAACCCTATCAGTATGAAAATTTAACGATTGAAAAAGATGTTGTCTTAATAAAATCTTGTGATGCATACGTTATGCGTTTTGGAAGTACACAAAAACCAAAAAAGGTTCGTTTAAACCCAACAGGCGAGCATTGGCGAATACATTATTATACGATAGGTTGTTTGAGTTTTATCGAGACAACTCCAATCAATAATTCGGCGCTTCAATTAGTGAAAAACATTCCAGAAGCACTAATAAATTCAATTTTAAGACCTTTTCCAACAGATCACGGAAGTTATTTAATTTGGCTTTCAATTCTTGAAACATGGGCGATTTTATTATTTATTCTACTTGCATTCCTGAAAAGACGCAGTTTAACAAATGAAAACAAAGGACTGGTATTTTCACTTGGAGTTTTTGCCTTATCCTTATTTCTATTAATTGGTTTCACAACACCTGTTTTAGGTGCGATGGTTCGGTACCGATTTCCTGCCCAGCTTGCATTAATACTAATTGGATTTATAATTATTGATTTTAATAAATTAAAAACATGGAAAATGTTGTTCTTATAACAGGAGCTACCTCAGGATTTGGAGAAGCATGTGCGCATATTTTTGCAGAAAACGGTTGGAATTTAATCATAACAGGAAGAAGAACTGAACGATTAGAAAAAATAAAATCAAAATTAATTGAACTTTATTCCTGTAAAGTGCTAACATTAAATTTCGATGTATGCATTGAAAAAGATGTGAAAACTGCAATAGAATCGATACCAGTAGACTTTAAAAAATCAATTAAAATATTAATTAATAATGCAGGATTAGCTGTTGGAAGAGGACCAATTCAAGATGGATCAACAGACGATTGGAATAGAATGATTGACACCAACATTAAAGGTTTGTTATATGTTTCACATGCAGTTATCCCATTATTAATTCAAAATACGGAAGGGCATATTTTTAATATTGGAAGCATTGCAGGAAAAGAAGTTTATCCAGGTGGAAATGTTTATTGCGCATCCAAACATGCTGTAGATGCTTTATCGAAGTCCATGCGAATTGATCTTGTAGAACACGGAATTAAAGTCACTAATATTGCCCCAGGTGCAGCGGAGACGGAATTTTCATTAGTTCGATTTAAAGGAAATGAAACTACAGCAAAAAGTGTTTACGAAGGGTTTGATCCATTGATGGCAAAAGACATTGCTGAAACAATTTATTTTGTAGCAACACGACCAAAACATGTCACTATCAATGATTTGGTAATTATGCCAACTGCACAAGCTTCAGCAACGGTACTTCACAAAAAGGCATAAAAAAAGGAGACTAATAGCCTCCTTCCTTTAAACTAAAAATTATTAATTAGTTTTTGTATCTTGTGACAAAACTGTTCCACGAATAGTTAAAACGATTGGTTCAGAAACATTCGAAGTTACTGTAATTGTTTTCGTAAAATTACCAACTCTTTTCGTGTCGTATTTTACCGAAATAACAGATTTTTTTCCAGGTTTAACTGGTTCTTCAGGTTTGTTTGCAGTTGTACAACCACATGAAGTTTGAACGCCTTGAATTAATGCAGGAGTTTTACCTTCGTTTTTAAATTCAAATGAAAAAGTTTCATCCGAACCATAAGGAATGTTTTCTCGAACGATTTCCATTTGAGTAAATTTAATTCCTTTCTTTTGTTTTACAACTTCTTTTTTAGCTGTTTTAGGAGCATCTTGAGCATTTACTTGCGCTGCAAAAACAAATGCCAATGTAAATAAAATGTATTTCATAGTTTATCTTTTTTACAAGATTAATGTATTTCTTTCTCTTTTTAAAAGATTTAACAAAAAATTAATTAATGAAACAATTAATCTATGAATCCATGAAACAATTGTTACATTAATAATTGATTTTCTATAAAAACTTTGTACATTTGCTGCATGATTTTAAACAACGATAAAGCCTTAAAAGTAGCAGAATTTTTATTGCAAATCAAGGCTGTAAAATTTCAACCAAATACGCCATTTGTTTGGGCATCTGGATGGAACTCTCCAATTTATTGTGATAACCGCATTACACTTTCTTTTCCGTCAATTAGAACATTTATACGTCAGGCATATTCTGAAGCAGTTTTGGATTATTTTGGAAAACCTGATGTTATTGCAGGTGTAGCAACCGGCGGTATTGCTCAAGGAGCGCTCGTTGCGCAAGAATTAGGATTGCCTTTTATTTACATTCGTAGCACAGCGAAAGGTCATGGAATGGGAAATCAAATAGAAGGAGCTTTTGAAAAAGGGCAAAAAGTAGTTGTTATTGAGGATTTAATTTCAACTGGCGGAAGTAGTATTAAAGCAATTCAAGCACTGAAGGAAGCTGAACTAGACGTTAAAGGATTAATTGCTATTTTCACTTATGGTTTCAAAGTTGCAGATGAAAATTTCAAAAATGAAAATTGTCCGTATGTTACATTAACCAATTACGATTTCATGGTAGAAGAAGCACTGAGTAAGGATTATATTACTGATAGTGATGTTATCTCATTGCGAAAATGGAAAGATTCTCCTGAAACTTGGAACAAATAAATTTCGATGATAATAAAAAGTGAAACCGTTCAAGTAACTGCTAAAAGTTCCGTAGTACTCGATTTTTTAAAAAATACTGAAAATATCTTTTATTTACTTCCTGTTGATCAAATAACTGACTGGAAATCAACACCGAATGAATGTTCTTTTAAAGTTCAAGGTGGTATTGTAATTTCATTAATTCAAATTCCCTCAGATAACCCAACACAAATTAAACTAAAATCTGGTGAAAAATCACCTTTTCCATTTACGCTTACAATTCATTCACTTTCAATAGGTGATCAAACAGAAGGTTTTATCGTGTTTGATGGAGAATTGAATATGTTTTTAAAAATGTTGGTAGAAAAGCCGTTGACAGCCTTGTTTAATATAATGTCTGAAAACTTAAAGAAATATTTTATAGTACAAATTTAATTTCTTTTAAATCAAACGAAATTAAACTCCCATCTACTTCAATTAATAGTAAACCATTTTTGTCAATACCACGAATTATTCCATAAAAAAAAGTGCTTTCTTTTTCGAATTTAGTTCGTTGATTAATCCTAAACATGTTATCAACAAAATCTTCTTTTAATTTGGGTGAATTTTCTAGAACTAGCTCCCAATTTTTAGACAATTGATTCAACAACATAAATAACAACTCATTACGTTGGAGAAAAACACCCGTTTCGAGTTGTAAACTTGTTGCATTTAACCCCTCGAATTCGAGTTGATTCACATTCAATCCTATGCCTAAAATAGAACTTGTAATAAATTGATTCGTGACACTGTTTTCTATTAAAATTCCTGCAATCTTTTTTGTGCCAACATATACATCATTTGGCCATTTTACAGTAGCTGAAATGCCAAATTTTCTTAAAATTTCACGAATTGAATTAGCGGCAAAAAAGGTAAGTAAAACTTGCTGAGACACTGACAGATTGTCGGGCTTTAAAAAAATTGAAAGTAAGATGTTTTCACTTGTTTTTGCTTGCCATAATGAACCCCTTTGCCCCTTTCCAGCTGTTTGTACATCTGCCAATATTGCCGTTCCATGTTCAATACTACTTGCTTTTGATAACTTGGCAACATAATTGTTTGTAGAATCAACTGAATCTAAATAAACGATTTTTTGTCCAATCTTCATGCTTTTGTGTTAAATTGATGCAATTAAATATGGGGTAAAATTAAAATTAAAAGTTAGATTTGTAAAGAATAAAAAAAGCAAATGATTAAACTAAAGACAGATGTTAATTCTCAAACGTTGTGTGATGCAATTGTTGAAGGAATGCAAGACAATAAAGCAAAGAATATCGTAGTATTGGATTTAAGAGAAATCTCAAGCGCAGTGTGTGATTTTTTCGTGATTTGTAGCGGTGAATCTTCAACGCAAGTAGATGGTATTGGTTCGTCTGTAACCAAATACACTCGAAAAGAATTAAAAGAAAAACCTTGGCACATTGAAGGAAAAACAAACAGTGAATGGATTTTGTTAGATTATGTAAGTGTTGTAGCGCATGTTTTTTACAAAGATGCTCGCCCTTTTTATGATTTAGAAGATTTATGGTCAGATGCAAAACGGACCAATATTCCTGATTTAAATTAACAAAAACACTTCATTTTAACAACAATATGGCAGAAGGATCGAACAAAAAAGGTAGTCCATTTTCAATTTACTGGATATACGCTCTTATCGGAGTTGCAATCATTGGTTATCAAATTTATTTTGGCTACTCAAATGAGTTAACATTAAACAATCAGAACACATTTTTTGAATTAGCTGAAAATGGATATGTTAAAGATGTTCATTTAGTTAATAAAGTAAAAGTTGAATTCAAGTTAAATGAAGACGGTAAAACTTTTGTGAAACAGACTTCTGAAACCAAATATAAGTTACTTAAAAAAGCTTTGACTGATTCTAAAGTTAAACGAGGTGAACAAGAAATTGAGTTCAAAATTGCTGACGCTGGGGTTTTTCAAAATCAAGTAAATGAATTAAATAAAGAGATTAAAAAAAACAACACTACAAAAGCAATAAATAAAAGCAAATCTGTAGCACCTGTAAATGTTGCTGTTATTGATGAACCAGATTATTTAGGAAGTATTATTAGCTTTATTTTACCTATTTTAATTTTAGGTTTTATCTGGTTTTTTGTCATGCGAAGAATGTCAGGTGGCGGCGGCGGAGGAGGCGGAAGCCAGATTTTCAATATTGGAAAATCACGAGCTCAAGTTTATGATAAAGGAAAATCAACCAATATTACATTTGAAGACGTTGCAGGTTTACAAGGTGCAAAAGAAGAAATCGTAGAGATTGTAGAGTTTTTAAAAAACCCAGGGAAATATACTGAACTAGGTGCTAAAATTCCAAAAGGAGCTTTACTTGTTGGACCTCCTGGTACAGGTAAAACATTATTAGCGAAAGCAGTTGCTGGTGAAGCTAAAGTTCCATTTTTCTCGCTTTCCGGATCTGACTTTGTTGAAATGTTTGTAGGAGTTGGTGCATCTCGTGTTCGTGATTTGTTCAAGCAAGCGAAAGAAAAAGCACCTTCTATCATTTTTATTGATGAAATAGATGCTATCGGTCGTGCACGTGGAAAAAACAATGGTTTCAACTCAAATGATGAACGCGAAAACACCTTGAACCAATTGTTAACAGAAATGGACGGATTTGGTACAAATTCAGGTGTAATTATCATTGCAGCAACCAACAGAGCAGATGTATTAGACAGCGCTTTAATGCGCGCAGGTCGATTTGATCGTCAGATTTATGTTGACATGCCAGATTTAAATGAGCGTAAAGAGATTTTTCAAGTACATTTAAAACCGATAAAATTAGAGCCTGGAATTGATATTGATTTCTTATCCAAACAAACACCAGGATTTTCTGGAGCTGATATAGCGAACCTTTGTAATGAAGCCGCATTAATTGCAGCGCGTCACAATAAACAATTTGTTCAAAAACAAGATTTCTTAGACGCTGTTGATCGAATTGTTGGTGGTTTAGAAAAGAAAAATAAAATTATTACAAAAGCAGAAAAAAGATCGATTGCATATCACGAAGCAGGTCACGCAACTATTTCTTGGTTATTGGAATACGCTCATCCATTGGTGAAAGTTACGATTGTTCCGAGAGGTCAATCTTTAGGCGCTGCATGGTATTTACCCGAAGAAAGAAGTATTACAACAACAGAACAAATATTAGACGAAATGTGCGCTGCCCTTGGTGGAAGAGCTGCTGAAAAAATAACGTTTGATAAAATTAGTACCGGAGCATTAAGTGATTTGGAAAAAGTTACCAAACAAGCTTATGCAATGGTTTCTATTTATGGATTAAATGACAAAATCGGAAATATTTCCTACTACGATTCCCAAGGACGTGATTCTTTTACTAAACCTTATTCAGATGACACAGCACGCGTAATCGATGAAGAAGTAAGTAAATTAATTGAATTCCAATACCAACGTGCCTTGAGTTTATTGGAAGAGAATAAAGATAAATTAGATTTATTAGCTGAAAAATTATTAGCCGTTGAAGTGTTATTTAAAGAAGATTTAGTTGAAATATTCGGTGAACGACCTTGGAATACCGTTGAGGAAATTGAAGTTGAGCGACCTGAAGGAACGATTGAAATCGAAACAATTTCAGAAAGCGATTCAGAAGAAACAACTCCAACAGAAGCAATAACTACTGCTGAAAATCCAGAGGAAAACAGCAATGATTCTGAACAAAAGGAAGAAATATAATTCTTGAATATTTTCAAATTTATCCCGTTTTCATATTCGAAAACGGGATTTTTTTTACCCATAAAATTGCTTTTATTCAATTTTAAATAGGAAAAAAGACACATTTTTGTTAATTTTGTAAGATGAATAATCTAATACTAAGAGCAATAACTGGTGCATTATTTGCATTTGTTGTCTTAGGTTCCATTCTTTGGGATCCCTATGCCCAAGCAATTGTATTTTCGATTTTCATGGTTTTAGGATTGTTAGAATTCTACAATTTATTCAATAATCACCGTGTCGTTCGTGTAAGTAAAGAAATCGGAGTTTTTATTGGAATTTTTATCTTCTGTTTGTTAGTTGGAATTAGCTTAGATTGGCTTCCAGTGATATCCATTGCATTAATTTCACCTTTGTTTTTCGCATTAATTTTGGCGGAACTTTGGCGAAAAAAGGAACATCCTTTGATCAATATTTCTGTATTGGTATTTGGAATAATATATGTCGTATTGCCGTTTTACCTTACTATTGATCTTAACCTAAGAAATGAAAGTGATCTGCCAAATGTAGTTGGAATGTACATATTGATTTGGACAAACGATACATTTGCATATTTAACAGGTCGTGTTTTTGGTAAAACAAAATTGTTTGAGCGAATTTCTCCTAAAAAAACGTGGGAAGGTACAATTGGAGGTGTTTTTGTGACACTTGTTTTTGGATTTATTATTGGTGCGTTCATTAATAAAGGAGAAGAATTGTTTTGGATTATTTCTGCTATGATAATTGCACCGTGTGCAATTTTTGGTGATTTATTAGAATCATTATTTAAACGCAGTTTAAATATCAAAGATTCTGGAACTATATTACCCGGACATGGCGGGATTTTAGATCGTTTTGATGCGGCACTTTTTGCTATTCCATTTTTCTATTGTTGGGCAATGATTTATGCCTATTTTTAATTTTTTTACTTATGACATTACACAGAGAAGGATATTTAATTATGACAATTGGATTGCTACTTTTAAGCGGCGTTCAAGTATTGAATTTTATTTTATTGATGTTCACTGGCTGGCATTGGCTTTTTACCTTGTTAACAGTTGGTGTTTTGGTAATGGCATATCTTATTATTCAATTTTTTAGAATCCCTAAAAGAACGTGTGTTTTTACTGAAAATGATATTATTTGTCCTGCAGATGGCAAAGTTGTTGTGATTGAAGAAGTTGAAGAAACGGAATATTTTCACGATCGAAGAATTCAAATTTCAATCTTCATGTCTCCGCTAAATGTTCACGCTAATTTTAATCCAATTTCTGGTATAGTTAAGTATATAAAATACCATCCAGGATTATTTTTAGTCGCTTGGCATCCAAAGAGTAGTACAGAAAACGAACGATCTACAATGGTTGTTGAACATGCGTCTGGTAAAGAGGTGTTGTTCCGCCAAATTGCAGGTGCTGTTGCACGAAGAATTTGTTATTATTTACAACCAGGACAAAAAATCACAACAGGAGAAGAATTTGGATTCATTAAATTTGGTTCGCGCATTGATTTGTTTTTACCACTTGATTCAACAATAAATGTTAAAATTGGTGATGTGGTTCAATCTAAATTGACAAAAATTGGAGAATTAAACTAAATAATTTATATATTCACAAAAAAAAAACAAGAGCTATGAAAAAAATATTTTTTGCTGTTGCATTGATGACATTTGTAGGAACAATTGCTTCAACTGCTTATGCTGCATCGAATGGTGTATCGAAAGAGATTAAAAAAGACGATAAGAAAAAGAAACGTAAGAAAAAAGACGCCGCTTGTTGTTCAGGTGAACAAGAAAAAGCTGCTGGATCTTGCGCTAAACCAGGAACTGAAGGTAAATCTTGTTGCAAAAAAGAGAAAAACTAATTTTTTCTTAAAACATTATAAAAAGCCGATCGAATATTCAATCGGCTTTTTGTTTTTAATTATTGTTATAGTTCGATTCCAACTGGACAATGATCCGAACCTAAAATTTCATTCAATATAAAAGCCTGATTTACCTTCGGTAAAAAGTGTTCAGAAACTAAAAAATAATCAATTCTCCAGCCAATATTTTTCCCTCTAGCGCCTGCTCGGTAACTCCACCAAGTATATTTGACTTCTGTATTATTTAACGCACGAAATGTGTCAACAAAGCCATTTGATGTAAAGGCATCCATTCCATCAATTTCTTCTTGCATGAAGCCCGCTGCTTTGTTGTAATTTTGTTTTGGTCGTGCTAAATCTATTTCTTTATGCGCAACATTAAAATCGCCACACACTATTACAGGTTTCAATGTTTCCAATTGCTTTAAATAAGCTAAAAATGTTTGATCCCACGATTGTCTGTAACCCAGTCGCGCTAATTCACTTCCAGAATTTGGAACATATACACTGATTACATAAAAATCAGCGAACTCCGCACAAGTAACACGGCCTTCTTGATCGTGATCCGTATGTCCAATTCCATATGTTACAGCAATCGGTTGGATTTTTGACAAGATTGCTGTTCCTGAATAGCCTTTTTTTTCTGCTTCATTTCCAACAACATAGTAAGCAGTTAATTCAGCCACCGCTTCTTTTACCTGTTCAACCGTTGCTTTAGTTTCTTGTAAACAAATGATGTCTGCGTTCACGTGTTGCATATCTTGAATGAATGATTTTTGCGTTATCGCGCGTATTCCATTCACATTAAAAGAAATAATCTTCATAAAAAAGTTTTTTCAAAGATAAGTAAGAATTAATTTATTTTGAGTTTTAACAACTAATTCAACCTTAAATTGTTCAATACAGTAGAACTTGTTTACAAGATAGTTAAACTTGTTTCATTAACTTTGTCACCATGCAGCAATTTGATCAGCAAACACTCAATGATTTAGAATTTTCAACCATACAAGAATGGCTGGTTGAGAACGGTATTGGTCCAACTGCTCGTGAACGATTGCAAGAATTGACACCAAGCACGCATTTTCCTACAATTGAAAAAGAACTCAATAAAGTCAATGAATTGGTTCAAATTCGATTAAATGGTGAAAGTTTTCCAGCTTTAGATTTTGAAGAATTAAAAGCAGAATTACGTTTATTACCCATTAAAAATGCTGTTTTAACGTTAGAAGGTTACATTCGCATTGTTCGTGCATCTGAATTAGTGAATGCATTACTTTATTTTTTCGATAAACGAGCAGCAGATTTCCCTTTGCTATTCAATCAATTAGAGGCTGCATATTTCACAACAGAAATTATTGATGCTATTGAAAAAGTATTTGATAAAACTGGAAATGTTAAGGACGATGCATCTAAATTATTAGCAGAAATTCGCCAAAAAATCAAAGTAATTCGCAATCAAATCAATAAAAACTTTGACAAAGAAATTCGAAAATTAACCAAAGAAAATGTTTTAGGCGACACGCGTGAGGCATTTGTCAACGACCGCCGTGTTTTAACAATTGTTTCTACCTATAAAAGAAAAGTACCTGGAACCGTTGTTGGTTCAAGTAAAACAGGAAGTTTAACGTTTATTGAACCACAAGTTAACCTTCAGCTCAACAATGAGTTAGAAATGCTTTTGGATGATGAACGAAAAGAGATTTTCAGAATTTTACAGGCGTTAACGAAAGAAATCGCATTGTTTACGCCCTTGATTGAAGCGTATCAACGCATCATAACAGAAATTGATTTCATCAATGCTAAAGCACGTTTAGCGTTAGAAATAAACGGTGTTTTACCTGGAATAGTTTCAGATACTACGATTGAATTAATCGATGCATTCCACCCTATTTTATGGAAAAACAACAAAGAATTGGGTAAAAAAACCTATTCACAATATATTCAGATGGATAAATTTTCTCGAATGTTAGTGATTTCAGGTCCCAATGCTGGTGGAAAAAGCATCACATTAAAAACAATCGGTTTATTGCAATTAATGTTGCAAGCTGGCTTATTAGTCCCGGTGAATCCAAACAGCAAAATGTGTTTTTTTCAACAAATCTTAACAGATATTGGCGACAATCAATCCATTGAAAATGAATTAAGTACTTATTCCTACCGTTTAAAAAGAATGAACTATTTTTTATCGGTAGCCAACAAACGGACCTTGTTATTATTGGATGAATTTGGAACTGGTTCTGATCCCGATTTAGGTGGTGCATTAGCGGAAGTATTTTTTGAAGAATTGTACAATCGAAGAAGTTTTGGAGTAATCACAACGCACTATGCGACAATAAAACTCAAAGCTGACCAACTTAAAAATGCAATTAATGGTTGTATGTTATTCAATACAGAAACACTTGAACCCTTGTATAAATTTTCTATTGGTCAACCTGGAAGCTCGTTTACGTTTGAAGTAGCTCAAATAAACGGAATTCCGTTGTCATTAATTGAAGATGCAAAAACACGATTGGACGAGCATAAAGTCAAAATGGATAAATTGTTGAGCGAGTTACAGCGTGAAAAAACATATTTAGAACGTTTAAACTCCGAACATGTAGAAGCCCAAGTTTCAGCACAAACAGCTAAAAACGATTACTTGGAAAAGAAAACGCGTTACGATGAAAAACTCAAAACGCAACAAGCAACTATTGAACGTGATAATAAATACTTGAATGCAGGCAAAAAAATGCTTTCATTTATTGATCGTTTCACGGTTAAATCGCGTAAAAAAGACGTCAACAAACCATTAATTGACGAAGTCATAAAATACATTTCAGTTGAAAAATCTAAAATAGAAGAAGTGAAACGAACTGTTTTACTTAAATCGAAGATTGCAACGCCTAAAAATGCACCTAAACGAGCGCTAAAATCACTAAATGATCCACATCAGCGCGCTAAAATCGTGATTGGCTCCACCGTTAAATTAATCGAAACAAAACAAACAGGTACTGTTGAAAATTGCGTAGGTGATGCAATTACAGTTGTATTTGGTTTCATTCGAATGAAAGTTGAGCGAGAAAAATTAAGTTGGTTGAAGTGATTTTAGTGAATAAATCATTCATTTATTCGAAGCCAATATGATCCACCATGTTTTTCAACACCTTTTAGATGATTGTGATTCCAAATCGGTGCAATAATATCAGCTAATTCTCTGTCTTCAAAAATGAAATAATTGGGTAAAATTGTTTCGTATTTTTTAGGATTTGCTAATAAGTACATCGCCAAACCATATTGTTCTGAATAAAATCGATCACACATAAATTGAGGGTAATCATACGGCAAATAAACATCGTGAATATGAACGATAACTCCTTTTTTTAAGCGCGGTAATATTTCTAAAAAAAATACCATTGCATCTGAATTTGGCAAAATTCGATGAGAATTATCTACAAATAATATATCGTTTTCATTTAATTCATCTAAAATATTAAAATCAATATTTTCAAATGGTTCTCTAATTATTTTTGAAGCTAAATGGTCTATTTCAGCACGTGGCATTGGATCAATCGAAATAATTTGAGTCGTTAAATTTTGTTCGGTTTTAGCCTTAAACGCGACTTTTGTTGAATTTCCAGAGCCAATCTCTATGTACTTATTTGGCTTATATTCATTCATAATGGTATAAATACCTATAATATCTAAACCTGGTAAAAAACCATTATTCCATGTTGGCTTTGTTGAATCTATTTCTGTTTTTGCATCCTTGATCATCCAAATAAATTCTTTTAATGACAATGCTTTTAATAAGAATTGTTTGTATGACTCCCTATTTGCATCGATTATTTTGTACAATTCTCCATGAGCAGGTTTCCCAAATCCATACCTAGGTTTTAAATCAACTTTATAATCAAGGAATAAATTTTGAAATTTTGGGCTTAAGAATCTGTAAAGCTGTTTAATCATTTTGAAATTTTTATTGTTAGAATTATCAAAAATAAAGATTAAAAATTGATTTTAGTTCGAAAACAACTTTAAAACTAAATGGCTGTCTCCAAAAGAAAACAGCCATTCAAGTTAATTTAATCGAATGATTAATTGATATTTTTTTGTTTTAACAACTTCTGTTGATTTACTATAATTTAAAATCTGAAGAAGTACGTTGTTAGATGGTGCAAGTTTCAACTCTTTTGCTGGAGCACTTTTAGAAGGGTAATTTTTATACATAGGCAATATCTTTTTTTTTATAAAACGATGAACTTATGTTTTTAGTATAACTGAAATAAATTATTATTGTTTTTCTGTTTAATAGGCTCCAAACCAACGGCGTAAAAACCACTCTAAAGAAAGGAATAACAACAATAAGAAAAATAGTATTTTGTAATCTATTAAATCATTAAAATTGATTTCTTCATACGAAACACTGGTTATATCTTTCCTGTTTTTTAAATCTTGTAGCATTTCTTTGTACTTATCTAACGTGTAAAAAGCACCTTTTGAACCTTTCGCCAATTGCTGTAAAACACCATGATTGGCTGCATTATCCAAATCTTCAACGCCAATGTCTTCAACAATAAAAACACCTGATTTTTTAAAGGATTTAGCATTATAGGTAGTTTTAGCAAACCATGTATATTTTCCAGGATTTAATTTTCCTAGGTTCAATTTATAAAAATCACCTACAACAGAAAATTGATTGTTCAAGATTTTTCCTGAACCATTCACTAATTTAAAATCAATCAAGGGGGTTGTAATCGACTCCATTGATTCGTTATAAAAATTCGCATTAATCGTAATATCTTCAGCTTTTGTAAAGCGTTTTGGAGTTGTAATTTTTAATTGATCTCTGTTTTCTTTTACCACTAAAAATTGAACCATTTTTGTTATCAATTCACTAAAATGATCAAAGGATTTGGTACGTGTATAATCATTGATTTTCCAACGCCAAATACCTTCACCAAACACAACACCATTTTTACGACCTTCTTTCTGTTGAAAATAAACTAAAGGTGCTGATTTAGAGATTTGTCCTACTCGCTGATACATTAAAACTGCTAAATCATTCGCGGCAGTAATTGACCCAAATTTTGCTTGCAAGGGAGGGAAAAAAGAAATGGCTTCTTGTGTTTCAGGACTTAATTCAAATTGCTGAAACCCCTTATTGAATGTACCTTGCAATTCATCTGCCTGGTAATTTTTTCCCGAGATGTTTAATCCAATGTTTAATTTTTGCACAACAGAATTTGTTGTTGAAGGTCCAATAAAATATAAGGTTGGAATTTTAGCGGTTTGTATGGCGTTTACAATTGCAGGATCATAACCATTAGATGGATTGTGCCAAACGATTAAATTATAACCTTTAACTACTTTGTTCCAATCTTTCATTAATGCCGTTTCAACTTGGTTGTTCAAATCAGCTTCAAGCACTTGTTTCAGCGCAGCAATATCAGGATGTGGCGCATTGGCTAACAATAATATTTTATTGCGCGAATCAATCACTTCAATGTAAAACACGCGTTTATTATTGGAATAATTCAATTCATTGGTCGCCGAACTGACTTGAATTGTATATGTTTGAAACCCAATTTCATTCGCATCAACATCAAAATTAAGGTGTTGAAAATCGTGCACACTTTTAGTATAGCGAATACCTTTTTTAGCAATGATTTTCCCATTTTTTAATACACTTACCATTGCAGGTGCACCGCCCATTTTAATGCCTTCCAAATCTACTTCAATTGGAAATGAGTTTTTATAAAACGCCACCTCATTCACCGATACATTTTTAATCAACTGGTCTTTTTTAGACAAGGTATCTCCTACTCCTAAAGCATAAACTGGTGTGAATTTTAGTTTTTCAGCACTGTAAATCGGATGCACACCTTTGTTATAATTTCCATCTGAAATAAGAATCACACCACCGATGTTTCGTGTGTAATAATCTGAATTTATTTTTTCAAATGCAGCTGAAAGATTCGTAAAAAGTCCATTTAAGGGATTGTTGCGTGAATAGACAGCTTGGTCATCAACATGCATTTCAACCAATGAATAATCAGCTGCCAATGCTGTTCTAATTTCATTCTGAAAAGCTTGAATGGTCGGTTTTACCCGTGAACTATCTTTATAATTTAACAACGAAGAAGAATTATCAACTACAGAAATAATAATCGGCTTTTCAATTCTTAAGTTGGTTGCTTCAAATAATATGCCCAATATCAACGCACCTACAATGAATAAAACCGCTGTTCTTAATCCAATCATCAACATTCGCCATTGCTTTGCTAACGATAAAAACCAGGCATTCTTTGCATACAACCATTTGGCAGTAATAAAAGAAATTAGCGCCCACGGTATGAGCCAGAATAATGAATGATCAGAAAATACTTGCATACAGACTTCGAATTTACAAAAGATTCAGGGATCGCTGAAAGCATTTTTAAGGAATTTTATGGTTTCAATTGAAAAAAGAGCTTTTTGATAAATAACTCAACCCAATAGAAACGATATCGCGACCTTTTTTTAGTACTAAAGTTTTGTGTTGAAGTTTTTTTGAAGTAAGTTTGCTCCAATTTAACAGCCGTGTTTTTTAGCTTGTTTACAATACAAACAAGTGAATAAAAACCTCATCAAACAAATAATAAATATGAAAAAAGTAGCCGTTATTGGATCAGGTACAATGGGAAATGGAATTGCACATGTATTTGCACAATTTGGATACGAAGTGTCATTAATTGATATTTCACAAGCTTCTTTGGATAAAGGAATGGCAACAATTGCTAAAAACCTTGATCGTCAAGTAGCAAAAGAAGCCATCACAGAAGCAGCTAAAGAAGCAACAATTGCAAATTTGACAACTTTCACTTCTATGGAAGAAGGTGTTAAAGGTGTAGATTTAGTTGTAGAAGCGGCTACAGAAAATATTGATTTAAAATTAAAAATCTTTGCTGATCTTGATAAATATACTGCTCCTCATGTAATTTTAGCATCGAATACATCTTCGATATCTATTACACAGATTGCAGCTGTAACTTCTCGACCTGACAAAGTAATTGGAATGCATTTTATGAATCCAGTTCCTGTGATGAAATTAGTAGAAATCATACGTGGTTACTCAACTTCTGATGAAGTAACTTCAACGATTATGGAAACTTCTCGTAAGTTAAATAAAGTGCCTGTTGAAGTAAATGATTATCCAGGTTTTGTTGCCAATCGAATTTTAATGCCGATGATCAATGAAGCCATCATTACTTTATTTGAAGGTGTTGCTGGTGTTGAAGAGATTGATACGGTGATGAAATTAGGCATGGCTCATCCTATGGGTCCATTGCAATTAGCAGATTTCATTGGATTGGATGTTTGTTTAGCAATTTTGAATGTTTTGCACGAAGGTTTTGGCAATCCAAAATATGCGCCATGTCCACTTTTAGTGAATATGGTAATGGCAGGAAAAAAAGGAGTGAAATCTGGAGAAGGGTTTTACAGTTGGAGCCATGGAACGAAAGATCTAATCGTTTCACCAAATTTTAAGAAATAAAGAACTTATATGTATAAAAAAACCACCTTTTTGAGGTGGTTTTTTTATTAAAATCTATATGAAATCAAGGAAATTTAGGGAATTTCTGAAAATCCGGGTCTCTTTTTTCTAAAAAAGCATGTTTTCCTTCTTGCGCTTCTTCCGTTAAATAAAACATTAGTGTTGCGTCACCAGCCAATTCCATAATTCCGTGTTGACCATCCAATTCTGCATTTAAACCGCGTTTAATCATACGAATTGCCAACGGACTTCTTTTCATAATCGTTTGACACCACTGAACAGTTGTGTCTTCTAAATCTTCAAATGGAACGACTTTGTTCACCATTCCCATTTTTTCAGCTTCTTCAGCGGTATATTGTTCACACAAAAACCAAATTTCACGAGCTTTCTTTTGTCCAACACAACGTGCTAAATAAGACGAACCAAATCCACCATCAAAGCTTCCTACTTTAGGCCCAGTTTGACCAAAACGCGCATTTTCAGAGGCTATTGTTAAATCACAAACTACGTGTAAAACGTGTCCACCACCAATTGCATAACCATTTACCATAGCAATCACAGGTTTTGGCATAGAACGAATTGCTTTGTGTAAATCCAACACATTTAAGCGAGGAACACCATTTTCAGAAATGTAACCACCAATACCTTTTACATTTTGATCACCACCTGAACAAAAAGCTTTATCTCCAGCTCCTGTTAATACGATGACACTAATATCGTTGCGTTCTCTACAAATATTCATTGCATCTAACATTTCCATATTTGTTTCAGGACGAAAAGCATTGTAAACACGCGGTCGATTGATGGTTATTTTAGCAATCCCTTCAAAGAAATCAAATTTAATGTCTGTATAGTTTTTAATCGTTGTCCAATTTCTTGTTGCCATAAGTGTATTTTTTTGTCAAATTTACTAAGTGTTTTTGGGAAAGGAAAGAAAAAATAGCTTAACTTCCTTTTGGAGTATACATCGTAACTCCTTTTTCATAATATGCATTAAGCATCGTTTCATACATTCCATCTGCAGAAACAACCAAGGTTGGTGCTTTTCCAATTTTGGAATGAAACAAAACTCCCGCTTCTTCAAAAAGTGGAATTAACGCATCACATTTCCTTTTTTTGCTTTGAGCTGGATCATGAACGAATATTTCCATCTCTTTTAATTCACCATTTTCTTTTTGCACTTTCACGTTAAAAGCCGTTGGATAATACACTGGGAATTTAAAGTTTGAAACTGCATCTTCTAATAAATGTAAACTCGTTCCAGCATTGGCAAACGTAACACCTATGTATAAGATTTTACCCTTTTTCTCCGTTAATTTATAAAACGGACTGTTTTTAGTATAGGGTGTTTTTTCTCCAAAATGTGTCTGAGTAAAATATTCAGCATCTGGTCCAATACATGATACCGGTTCTGTTGGATGCTCACTTCTTTTCGCTCCAGGTAATAAACGGAAATATTCACTGATCGCTCCAAGTTTAGAAACCGAATTTTTTACATCAAAAAGCCTGTTTTTTTTGATATAATTAAGTTGAAATTCAGCATTTGGTGAATTTGGCATTAACACATTTCCTTTCTCACCTATAACAGCAAATAAAGCTTCAACAAGGTCTTTTGGACCATTTTTTAAATACCCAATTTTTGACAAACTCGAATGAATCAATACACTTTCACCTTTTTGAATTCCGCAATCAATTAAATCTTGAATTAATTGATCTTTTGAAATAAACGCATTCTTTACTTGTTGTTGTTTTAAATGAGCTTGTTGCTGTTTCTTTTTATATTTCCTATAAAAAGACAAAAGAAATGAAGGACTTAAAGCTCGAATTATATCACGCATATCATTGAGCTACAAATGTATATAAAATACTTCCTTCTTGCGATTTTGGTGCGTTTGCACTGAAACTAAAACGAGATATTTTAGCATATTTCACAGCTTGTTCAATCATGCAACCATTGGCGTTTGAACTTTTAGCAGGCAAATAAACCGCATTCGTTACTGAACCATTAGAATTAACAGAAATTTGAACATATACGCGACCAAATGATCCATGACCACATGTATACCCAGGATTTCGGACATACCAATTATTATTTTGATGCGGTGAGCGATCAGCTAAAGACCAATCTACCATTACATTTCCTGCAAAAGCAGTGTTACCACCTTTTTGGTTAGTTGCAGTTTGTTTTGTTGCGGATGAAGTCGCTTTTGCTGCTAGATTTTTACGGTTATCCATCTCTTGCTGAATAGCTTTACGTTTCTCAGCGCCACCAGCCTCAACAAATAATTGCCGCTCAAAATCTTTCACTGATTGTTCAATTGATTTTGCTGAGGAAGAAGCTGTTGCTTTGTTTTCATTATAATCATCCATAGAGCGTTGACGCGTGTCATTCACATCACGCGCCATATTTTTCACAGGTCCTGCTTCTTGATTGGATTGAATTTCAAAATTCTCTGGTGTTAATTCAAGTTCGTCTTTTATTATTTCAACACTTGTTTGGTCAAAAAATGGTTGTATTGGAAAAGCGCGTTCTACTGTTTCTATTTCCAAATAAATAAAAACAGCAATGTAAACAGCAAAAGCAGCTACAAAACCGTATTTATAACGATCCAATATATAGAACAACTTATTCACGATTCGTATTTACTTCAATTAATTTCATTTCAGTAAGGTAGAAATAATTAACGGTTTGATTATTAATCAATGCACAAAACTCTGCATCTATTTGTCGAATTTGATCATAATTTGCTGAAACGATTTCTTTGCCATTGGATGAATATATTCCTTTTTTTCCATTGACTGTACCAATAAATAAGTTTTTATTTAACGGAATCAATTCAGTAAATGAAAAAGGTATATTTTCTTCACCTTTTAAATTAATAGATAATTGTACAGCTGCTTTTTCAACTTTCGCGAATCCATTAATAAAACTATCTGCTTTAGTATAAACTGGTTTTAAAATTTCACGGTTATTGATGTCAATGAATGTCCAATTTTTCCCTTTTGAAATAGCAATGAAATTACTTAACTCGCCCATTTCTGAATAATTAAAAGGAATTTTAACTTTTCCAGATTTATGGATTACACCAAATTTACCTTTTAAACGAGTTATGGCATATTCACCCGAAAATTTACACTTATTCTTAAAATTTGAAATCAAATCGAATTTTGGAGTAATTGAAACATTACCAATAGAGTCAAGGTAGCCAATTAAGTTGTTTTGTACAATGATTGCTCTATCATTTGACAATGAACCGATTCCTTGATAAATTGCTTCTGTCAACTGTTTACCATTTGTAGAAATTAATCCAAATAAATTAGTGGATTCATAAACAAAAATAGAATCATTAAATGGATTTAAGCTCTCGTAAATTGCTGGAATTACCAATTGACCAATTTCATTAATTAATCCTTGTTTACCTGCAATTTGAACTTTTGCAAACCCTTTGACAAAATCGAATGCTTCTTCAAATTGATCCGGAATTACAAGGTTGTGACCTTTCGTGTAATAAGCATACAAACTATCTCTTTTGGCATAGATTAAGCCATTTGATTCACTTCCTAAATCTTTGTAAACAATAGGGAAAAGTTCTTTTCCTGTTCGATCAATGTAGCCAAATAATCCGTTTTTTTCAACCAACGCTCTTCCCTTTTCAAAATCTGAACCGCTTGAAAAGATAAAAGGAAGCACTATTTTATTGTTTCGATCGATGTACCCATATTTTCCATCTTTTGAAGCCAAAGCCAAATCTTCTTTGAAAAAATTAAGAGATTCGTAGCTTGCAGGAATAATAACAATTCCATTCATGTCCATAAAGCCAAATGAATTTGATTGTTGAAAAGGTAATAAGTTAATTTTTGAACGATTGATAGCAGTTTCCAATTCATCAAAATAAGGGTATGATGGATACAATTCTTTGAATTCTTGTAAACGACTACTGGAATATGTTACCATAAACAATTGATACAACTTTCTCCATGCAACTGTAACATTTCGATTATCCGGAAAAAAACGAACTAAAGAATCATACGCTGAAAGCGATTGGTTTTTTGTGACAAGTGAAAATAATTGGTCCTCTGCCTGAGTGAAATATGGATTATTCTGACAATTTTTAAGAAAACTAGCATACCCTTCAACAGTTGCTTCTTGAGTATATTCTTCAAATTCTCTTGCGTTAAATAATTGAATTGCTTGATTTTGATAAACTCCGTTTTCGTGAGCTCCCAAATACGTTTTGAAAGCTAGTGCGGTATTTGTTTTTAGAGCAACTTGAAAATCAAGTGAATCAATTAGATGATAGGCATTGGGTATTTCTGTTGACCAAGAATATTTAGTGATAAATGCATAAAAATCTGCTGTCAAAGCACTCTTGTATATAACTTGAAATTGTTTCGAACTGATTTCTTGTCGTAAATTCAGTAACGTAGTTTTCGTGAAATGAAATCGTTCGAATTGAAGTAATTTTTTTGAAGGTAAAAACTCAAATTTTTGAACCGAAATTTCACAATACTTGAAAGCAGAATCTAAATTGTAAAATGGATTATTATTTCTCACGTAAATAGTTGCCAAGCCAAAACTAGCAGCAGCTTGTTCTTTTTTCAATGCTTTGTAAAAACAACTTTTTGCTTTGAAATAATCATGAATTTCTAAGGCTTTAAACCCGTTTTCAATCACACTTGCATTGGAATTAAAATGAAGCAGTGTAACTAAAAATGATAATTGAAAAAAGCGCATTAAAATTTTCACGTGTTGTATTTTATTGAATAACGAAAAATGACTATTTATGGTATAAAATTACATAAAAAAAACCTTCATCCAAAAGGAAGAAGGTTCTTAAATATTTTTGTTGGTTGTCATTATTTCATGTGACGACCATAACGGTTTTTGAATTTATCGATACGACCCGCAGTATCCACGAATTGTACAATTCCAGTAAAGAACGGGTGAGATTTATGTGAAATATCTAATTTAACTAATGGATATTCATTACCATCTTCCCATTTAATAGTTTCGTGTGAAGTAGCACAAGATGGACATACAAACGAATAATCGTTTGACATATCTTTAAAAACTACCATTCTGTAATCATCTGGGTGTATATCTTTTCTCATTTTTATTGTAATTAAATGCTGTTATTCCTTATTACGGGATGCAAAGTTAATCAAACTTTTTAAAAACAATCAATTTTTTTTAATTAAAATAAACTTTGTTTGTTTTCGTTACCTTTGTAAAAATATAAAATAATCCAACGTGAGAAAAGTATCGATCTTATTGCTTTCTTTTTTAGGTAGTTTAATTGCCCTAACTTCAGGTTGTAATAAAGCAACAAATTTCTCGACTGGACAGTTAGACTTTTCTTTAGACACGTTAGTTTTTGATACTGTTTTCACAACAATCGGATCAACAACTCAACAATTTAAAATTTACAACAACGAAAGTAAATCAATCAACATTGAAGAAATTGAATTAATGGGTGGTTCTAATTCTCCTTTTAGAATGAATGTTGATGGAGAAATGGGAACGAAACTATCTTCCATGGTCATAGAATCTGGCGATAGTTTATTTGCCTTTGTTGAAGTTACTTTAAACGTAAACAATCAAAATTTACCTTTAATTGTTGAAGATTCAATTCGTTTTCGAACAAATGGAAAAGATCAATACATCCATTTAGCTGTGTGGGGACAAGATGCCTATTTTCATTACAAAGATTTAAATGAAGGAACGTGGCCAAATGACAAGCCACACGTTGTTTTTGGTTATGCCGCCATTGATTCTGCAAAGACATTAACTATTCAAAAAAATACTAAAATTTACCTACACAAAAACGCCCTATTGTATGTTTACAAAAGCACTTTAAACATTGAAGGCGAAAAAAATGAAGAAGTCATCTTTCAAGGAGATCGATTAGAATCTTTGTACGATGATGTAAGTGGACAATATTATGGGATTTATTTTCAAGAAGCACGCCCCTCATCAATTAACTATGCAATTATTAAAAATGGAACTTCTGGCGTTCATCTCTATTCAAAAGATGCTAGTAGCAGTGGCTATACCTTAACGCTGACGAATACCAAAATTACCAATCATGCCAGATATGGCGTATTTATTTATTCAGGGGCAAAAGTAAAAGCTGAAAATTGCTTGATCAAAGGAAACGGAAATCATGCCTTATTGGTAAAAGAAGGAGGCGATTTTAACTTGAATTTTTGCACCTTGTTGGGTTATGGATCCAGTAATACCAACCCAACAGTTGGAATCAGTAATTATTACAGTAATCCATCAACAAATGTTACAACGATTGGTTCCATCAATGAAGGTTCCATAAGAAATAGCATCATCACCGGGAATCAATTGACAGAATTGGTTTTTGACACCCTATCAAATCCTGGTGTAAATCTGAATTTCTCCTTCAGAAATTGTTTAATTAAATTAGAAGAACCTATTATAAATTCATTTTTCACGAACATTTTATGGAATGCCATTCCCTATTTTACGGCAATCAATGATAATGACTTTACTTTTTTACCACAATCCGTTTTAAATGGAGGTGCAGATGCTAATTTCTGGATTCCGTTTGATTTAAATGGGGCGACAAGAGACGCTAGTAATCCTGATATTGGCGCTTACGAAGTGAATTGATTGGTTTTTTAATAAAATCCTGCAATAGCGAAGGTATAGGCTAATTTTGATTGTTGTACTTTTACAATACATTCAATAAATTTTAAGCGTGCTTGAATGTAAGCTAATTCGCGCGCATTGATTAAAAACAAAGAACTTTCTCCCGAAACGAACAATTGTTTTTCAGCTTCTAAAAGTAATTTTGAATCATTTAATGTGCGCGTAATAATTTCTAATTGATTGATACTATTGCTATAATCATTCACCGCTTTTTTTATCTTAAAAGTAAGATATGCTTTGTTAGAAGAATAATTCAATTGTTCGTCCTGTAATTTTAATTGCGCCAATCCTAAATCTCCACGTTCTTTTCGTAATAACAATGGCATTTCAAATGTCAAACCCCATTTGTAATTATTTATTGAAAGACCATTATATGGATTGGAATTGATTGGCTCATTCAATAAGTTATAATTAATGTTTAACGTGGGTTTTAACTGCTCTTTCTTTAAACGATTATCGATTGCCAAACTTTTAATTTTAAAATCATTTAATTGCAAATACGGGTGATTTTGAACAAGTGTATCAATTTGATAATCCGATAATAAGAGTGCTTTTTCTTGATCAATAGTGCTTAATTCAAGTGGTGAAGTTAGACTGTCTAGTTCTAATGGAATTTGATTTTCAGCCCAAAGATAGGTTGCTAAATTAAACGACGTTGAATAATAATCTGTTTCATAATTACGCAACAAGGTTTCACGGTTTTGAACTTGAATCTTTGCTTCTACACTGTCAATTGGTGGACGATCGCCTAAAACCGCCAACTGTTTTACACCTTCAAATCGATCTGATGCAAGCAAATACGATTCTTTCATGATTTCTTTTGAAAAATAAGCCAACGTCCAATTCCAATAGGCGTACCCAGCTTCATAAACTAATTCATTCAATTGCAAACGTTGCTCACACAAACTACTGTTTTGATAAATTTTGGCTTTGAACAATTCTGCTCTACGTTGATCGATGAATAAACCTTGACCTAAATTCATGGACAAACCTGCATAAACTAGGCCGTTTTGTGGTGTATTATGTTCTTGGCTTAAATATACACCATCGTTCATTTCTAGTCCAGTTTTCAACTCAACACCAAACCAAGTAGGTACTTTCAATCCTGCATTTAAATAACTATAATACTGAGATGAATTGTAATATTTTTGATCTATTTCATTTGATAACTTTGGATCAAACCCTCCTCTTGCCTTTAAAAGCGTAAAATCTCCAAAGCGCGGTCTAAGATTAGCTCTTTTAGCCAATGGATGGTTTTTTATTACAATTGAAAAAAATGATTCAGCTGTGAACGTACGTTGTGAAAGAAGAGATTTTCCCCAAATTAAACTAAACGAAATTAGAACAATGTACTTCATTTTTTACTCGATTTATTTGTTTTTGTTTGTTTGTAGAATTGTGGCGGAAAACCATTGATTAAACGCCATAATTCATAACCTATTGGAACGTTATTCAATAAAATAATTGAATTTGTCCCACCACCAACGCGCAATGCTTTTGGCCATGGTTTTAATTTTTTATTTGGCGCAATAAGCACTCTAAATCGACCTTCTTCATCCGCAAAATTATCGACAGCAAAAACTTCGCCATCAAACGTACCGTAACTCGCATTTGGCCACCCAGAAAAAACAATTGCAGGCCATCCATCAAATTGTAAACGCGCTTTATCGCCTTTTTTTACAAGTGGTAAATCAACTGGTTTAATGTGAATTTCTACTACTAAATCATAGACTGATGGCATAATAGTTGCAATTGCTTCCCCTTGTTTTATGGTTTCGCCTATTCCGCTTGATAAAACTTTCGTAACAACACCATCCTGAGGTGCTAAAACATAATACATTCCGTTTCTTATAGAATAACTTGCAACTTTACCTTGTAATTTGGTTACATCAACTTCTGCTTCATACATGCTAGAAAGCGCTGTAAATTTATCTGATTCAGCTTTTGAAACTTCATCACGAAATTTAGAAACAACGGAACTATACTCTACCCTAGCATCTAAAATATCATTTCTACTTTGTAATAATTTCTGCTGAGTTCCTACAACATTTGCTTGGGTTCTTTGAAGCGTTAACTTTCTTGTTTCCAACTCTGTTTGCGATTTAAACCCATCTTTGTACAATTTTTCAAAACGACTAAATTGTTCGTTTGCAATTTTTAAATTTAGTTGAGCTGTATAATATTCAATACTATCAGTTTTAAATTTCAGCTGTGTTTGGTTCAACTTCAATTTTGTTTGTTGTAATTTCAAGCGACTTTGGTCCAACAATGCATCTACTCGTGTATCCAAACTTCTAATTTTGTCCGTGTAAGACATTACTGACATTTCTTTGCTTTTCAGCTGTTGCTCGGTTCGATCAATTAAATTTGGATCAAAATAATCGTCTTTAATTTCTGAAATAAATAAGATTGTATCGCCTTTTTTAACTGCATCACCGTCTTTCACAAACCATTTTTCAACTTTTCCTGAAATAACCGTATTGATTGTTTGTGGTTTTTGTTCTGGTCGCAATGTTGAGAGCTTTCCATTTGACGGAATGTTTTGTGTCCATGGCAACAACATAATCACAACCAACAAAACCAACAAAACATAAATTGTACGTTTTAATTTTTTAGTTGTTTTTTTTGATTCAACTTGTTGCAAAGATGATTGCTCTTCAAGTTGAATTTTATTTTCTGGAGATAAATTTAACATGTTTATTAAAGTTTAGAAAATGCTTCGTAATTACCACTAAAAACAAGTTTACCTTGCTCAAATTTAACTATTCTATCAACCATTTTAAGAATATCTAGATCATTACTAGCGATTAAAACAGTAGTATTGTTAAGTTGTTCAATATGTGATAATAAGGGTTGTTTTTGACCTATCGTCATTCCAACTGTTGGCTCGTCTAATAACAAAAGTCGCGGTTTTTTAATTATTGCTCTCGCATACAACAACTTAATTATAGCATCTTTTGGTATAAAATGGATTTCATTGTTTAATTTTGTCGTGTATTTTTCTATACATTGATCTACAAAATTGGTCATACCTAACCCTTCCATAAGTGCTGAAATTTCAGATAATTCGATAGATTGATTTCCAAAACGAATATTATCTTCGATTGAAACATCAATTAATTGATCACTTACTAATACAGTTCCAATTTGACTTCTTAATTCTTGTATGTTTAAATTCTCAAGCGGAATGTTATCCATTGCTATTGTTCCAGATTGCTTGTTGCAAATACCTGTTAATAAATAAAATAAAGAATTTACAGTAAGACTAGTATCAGAAACTATACAAACCTGTTCATTTGGTTCTATTGAGAAAGAAACTGAATTCAAACTATTCTTAGTAAATATCGGAGAATGGAAACTTAGCTCATTTAGCACGATTGAAATTCCATTTTCAGTAGCTTTTTCTATAATTGCACCATGATAAGATTCAAGTGGAATGTCTGTCGCTTGGCCAATTTTTTCTGTGGAAGTAAAAACATCATAAATAATATCTAAACTAATAATTAATTTTTCTACAGAAGATAAAACCAATAAAATGATGATTTCTGAAGCAACAAATTGACCAATATTTAATTGTTGATTAATCACTAACAACCCACCTACAATTAGTAACGCTAATGCGATTGTAATTTTAAATAGGATCAAAAAAGTATATTGTTTAACTAAAACCTTAAAGTGATTGTCGCGCGCGCCCAAATAATTATGCAAATATCCATTCGCATTATCAACATTGTAGTTATTTTGGGCCGACATTTTAAAACTAATTTTTGCATTAAAGACATTCGATATCCAGCTTGCAATTTTATACTTATGGGACGATTCTTTTAAACTCGATTCATATCCTTCTTTAAATGTTAATCGAACAATTAAATACAACATAAGTAATAATAGAATTCCCAAAAAGATAAAGAAACTGTGGTAAAACGATAATAAAACGAGTCCAAACACTATTTGAAGCGAGGCAGCTGTAAAATCAATCAATAATTTTGAAAGACCTTTTTGCAAGGTTACCGTATCAAAAAATCGATTTGTTAAATCACCTGCATTTAACTTTAAAGTTTCAAGTAACTTCATTTGAGGGATTCTAGCAACAAATTCAAACGTTGAACGAGTAAAAATTCGTTGTTGTAAATTTTCTGTAATCCTTAATTGATAAATCGTTAAAATACCGGAAAAACCAATTGCTAAAGAAACTAGTAAAACTAACACCATCCATGACGCGCTAATTTGACCTAATTGAATAAAACTAATAATCATTTGAATGCCTAACGGTAAGCCTAATGATAAAATCCCACTGAGAATTGCAAACAAATAAATATTTTTGATTTCAGTAGAATCAGGTTGTAATAAACTAAAAAACCGCTTAAAAATTGAAACATTAGATGGTGTCATGTTGAATCGTATTAAAGATTAATTCTTGATAAAATAACTCTACAAAGTCTTTTTCGACTTCTGAATTAGTTAGTTTAGGTAAATGCTCTGCAAAAAAATGTTGTTGGTTACTACCTTCAATCATAGATGTAACAAGCATGTTTGGAAATTTATAAGATGGCGCCACTTCATTAATCATATTCGCAACGTTTTTTACAACATTTTTGTAAAGCGTAAAAACACCATCCTTATTTTCGTTATCAACTTCTTTCGTTTGAATAACTTTTGATGCTTCATTAATGACAATTTTTTTTAATAAAAGTTCATTCATTAATAAATTTTCTTTTTCTGGATTCGGAATAGCAGTTAAAAGATGAATGGCTTTTTTAAGTTTTAATCTAGGATCTGAAATATTCGATGTCTCAAATAATAAACGCGTTGCTATACAACTCCAATACCAATTTATCAAATAAAGCAACAACTTGTGTTTACTTTCAAAATATCGATAAATGCTTGCCTCAGTGGTTTCTATTAACAATGCTAATTTTTTAAATGTAAATTTTTCAAATCCAATTTCATTAATAAAGTTAATACTTTTATTTAATATTTTTTGACCAATCACAGATGTTAATGGATCTTTTAAATAAAGTTTCTCATTAATTGGAATTTTAAGTTGATGAAATATCGCATCCATAAAATAGTATTTTCTGCAAATATAATAGTAATACTATTATAAATAATATTTTTACTTTTTTTAACAAAAAAAAAGCTTCGAATTCACGAAGCTTTCTCAAAAAATTAAACGATGTGTTAGTTATTCATATTATCTAATACTTCCATAACACCTTTTACTGCAACAGCTGATTCTTCCAACAATGCTTTTTCTTCAGCGTTTAAGTCTAATTCAATAATGCGTTCGATTCCGTTTTTACCTAAAACAACTGGAACACCTAAATAGATATCTTTCATGCCATATTCACCTTGTAGCCAAGCGCAAACTGGGAAAATTCTTTTTTGATCACGAATAATCGCTTCAACCATTTGAGCTGCTGCCGCTCCTGGAGCATACCATGCAGAAGTTCCTAATAATTTAACGATTTCTCCACCACCAAATTTCGTTCGTTCGATGATTTCGTCTAACTTTACTTTAGAAATCAATTCAGTAACTGGAATACCAGAAACTGTAGTATATCTAGGAAGTGGAACCATTGTATCACCATGTCCACCCATCAATACTGCTTGAATATCTTTTGGAGAAACATTTAACTCAGTAGCTAAAAACGCTCTGTATCTTGCTGTATCCAATACACCTGCCATACCAAATACTTTGTTTGGATCAATTTTGGCAGTTAAATAAGCGCAATAGGTCATTACATCTAATGGATTAGAAACAATAACAATAATTGCATTTGGTGAATGTTTAACGATGTTTTCAGTAACTGTTTTAACGATTCCTGCATTGGTTGCGATTAAGTCATCACGAGACATACCAGGCTTTCTTGGTAAACCAGATGTAATTACAACTACGTCTGAATTAGCAGTTTTAGAATAATCATTTGTAGAACCCGTTGTGCGAGAATCATACAAATTAATTGGAGATGTTTGCCAGATATCTAGTGCTTTACCTTCAGCAAATCCTTCTTTAATATC
This sequence comes from Flavobacteriales bacterium, assembly GCA_947491305.1. Lineage (GTDB taxonomy): Bacteria > Bacteroidota > Bacteroidia > Flavobacteriales_D > Crocinitomicaceae > M0103. The sequence goes on from CANLIL010000004.1 coordinate 46,901, forward strand.
CAACAAAACGATTTCGTTGGCAATTTCTCTTTGAGCTAAAACGTCAGCACATGTTGCTCCTACGTTACCTGCTCCTACTACTGTTACTTTCATTCTTTATAATTTGATTGATGAAATCATGCATTTTACGGCACAAAATTACTACTTAATCCTTAATAAAAATTGATAATTGATTTAAAAATGAATATTTTTAGTGATTATTTAGTTTAAAAAGCAACGGTTAGATTATTTCATCGTTTATTAATTGATAATTGTGGGAAATAAAGAAGATTTAAAAGTGATTATTGAAGGATGTGCGCAAAAAAATCGCCGTTCACAAGAAGCGCTGTTTAAACTTTTTTATGGAAAATTATTACCTGTTTGTATGCGTTACATGCCTGACAAAGACAGTGCTCAAGATGTTTTACAAATTGGTTTTATTAAAGTATTTGACAAAATAGCGTTGTTTGATTTTAGAGGTTCTTTTGAAGGTTGGATAAAGCGAATCATTGTCAATACAGCAATTGATGAAATACGAAAAAAAAATAAAAATGTGTTTTCGACGGATGTAGAACGTGATTTTAAATTTGAAAAGACGAATCCAGCAGAAGAACAAGAATTAGGTGATTTTGAGCGTATAAAAGCTGAACTTGCGATACAAGCAATTCAACAGCTTTCACCAGCTTACAGATCTGTTTTTAACTTATACGTGGTTGAAGAATACACCCACAAAGAAATTGCAGAAATTTTAGGCATTAGTGAAGGAACATCAAAGTCTAATTATTCGAAAGCAAAACAAAATTTACAACGCATATTAGCTGCTAAATACGCTAAACTAGATGATTATGAATGATCAATTTGATAAAAAAATTAAAGAAACATTAGAAGGATACGAACTTCCTTATGATGCTGCTGCTTGGAATCAATTGAATGGCAAAATGAATCGCACATCACTTTTGAAAAAAGGAATGGTTGCAGCTTCTTTACTTTCCATTTTTATAATTGGAAGTGTTTATTTATTGAAGTCAAATTCTACTAAAATTCTTTTAAAACCAACTCAAGATTCTAAAGCTTCACAATCTATTACCTCTACTAATAATACAACTTCAAAATCCAACGCTGTATATTCAACAAAAAAAGCAACAAATGCAACTGTTTCAACTCAAACAATCGTTGAGAAAACAACTACTAATGAAAATAAATTAGAAGCTTTTTTACAAACTGAGTTACTTCCAGCATTAATTGACAACCCCATTTCCATTATTGCACAACAGGAAAACAATCAACTTAACGTAACTCCAACATTTCAAGCAGCAACTATAGAACCAAACATAATGATACCCTCTAAAGTTTGTTTTGGTGATGAGATTCATTTTAATTATTTAAGCGACAACGATTTTTGGATTATTGATCCAACAGGAAATAAGGACATTTTTAATTCTACTTATAAACCTCAATTTGAAGGTAAATTCACCGTAGTTTCAAGAGACAAAACATTGGGTTCATTTATAGTTTTACCTTCTCCTAAAATTGATTTTTCTATAAACGACGATGATAAATACGAAAATGGATTGCCAATCGCTAAGTTATCAGCAAGTGGTAACGCATCTACTTTCAACTGGATCATAAACGCTAAAAAATATACGGGTACAGAATGCCAAGTTCACTTGTTTCAAAAAGGAATTTATTCAATTCATTTAAGTGCTCAAAATTCAATTGGATGTAGCACAGAAATCACCAAAGAAATAACGATTGAATCTGATTACAACTTGTTAGCTGCAACAGCTTTTGATTTGCAATCGCGTGATAAACGCAATAACTCCTTTATTCCTTTTGCATTAACTGTTAGATCTGTAGATTTCGCCATGATCATTATCGATCCGAAAGATGGTGGAATTCTTTTTGAAACGACTGATGCTTCAAATCCTTGGACAGGAATTGACAAAAGAACTGGTCAATTGGTGGAAACAAACAAACCTTTCATTTGGAAAGTTGTACTAAAAAATCCTGAACAAGGAGAAAAAGCAGACTATAAAGGTGTAATTACGCGCCTGTAATCATTCTTTAAAGTTCTTCATTTTATAAGAAATTCCAATTCCCAATACCGATTTAAACTGGGTTCTTGGTCCAACTTGACCATTTGCATCGCGAATGTTGATATCATCGTCATAAATTACAGACCATTGTAACGAAGCTGAGAACCATGAATTCACTTTAAATGTGAACAATGCTTCTGCATTAACATCGATATTTTGAGGGTTATTTATGTAATTACTAAATAATTCAAGTTTTGATTTTAAATCTATGTTTTTAGCCACCGTTTTATTGAATTTCAATTTAACATACGCTCCAAACTCTCCTCTAAATCGTTTACCGGCAGTTAATACATTTCCAAAACCCATCGAACGTTGCTTTCTCAACGCCGAAAGCACCTGCATTTGCCAAAATTTGATCGTTTACCACCGTCATTTTAGAGGCAAAAGGAGAAGTAAAAATGGAAAAATTATCACTTTTTATGTAATCAATTCCTACAGCTGCACTTACATATCCAGGAGCCATAAATGTCGAAATCCGAATTGAATCATTGGGATAGGAAAAACCATCTAAAAATTGTGTTTTGAATCCACCAATAAATGATACAAATACATGCTTTTTGATTTTCATACCGAAATTAGATGAAATATCTATTCTATCATCTGTCTTTTGCAAGGTTTCTGAAGTTCCTTTTTCAATAAATTGCATTCCTCCAAGCGCAAAGGAAAAATCATTTGTCCACTTTACATTCCCTTTTGAATAATTCGCACTCGCTAAAACAGTTCATAAAAGTGAAATATTATTTCGACCACCTGCATTCCAATTTACAAATGATGATTGTGTTCCATTCAATCCATAAATAGCTTTTAGTTTCCAGTATTTTGGAGGGATTGAATCTTTTTTGATCAGGCTATCACTAACTTGAGAAAAACTTACAAAAATAGACACGAGTGACAATGAGAATAGAATTGATTTCATGATTTAAAATATTAGGACGCAAATTTCACATTTCCATTGAAATTACAAAAGCTATTCTTGAATTTTTTTTGAAATTAATGGATACTTTTTACTAATTTCGTTGAAAATTTAACTTATAAAATCATGTTGAAAGAAGTTTACATTGTCGCAGCAGCAAGAACACCAATCGGTTCATTTTTAGGAGGATTATCAACTATTCCTGCAACAACTTTAGGAGCAATCGCAATTAAAGGAGCATTAGAGAAAGGTAATATTCCAGCTGATAAAATTGACGAAGTATTTATGGGGAATGTATTGCAAGCTGGAGTTGGTCAGGCACCTGCTCGTCAAGCTGCATTAGGAGCTGGATTGCAACAATCTGTTCCTTGTACAACGGTAAACAAAGTGTGTGCATCAGGAATGAAAGCGATTATGCTAGGCGCTCAATCGATTTTAGCTGGTGACAATGAATTAGTCGTTACAGGCGGAATGGAAAACATGTCACAAACACCGCACTATTTAGAAGGTAGAAACGGTACTAAATTTGGAAACATTCAACTATTAGACGGCATCACTAAAGATGGATTATTAGATGTATATTCTAAAGTACCTATGGGGAATTGTGCTGAGTTGTGCGCAACGAAATACAACATTACAAGAGAAGATCAAGATAATTTTGCCATTGCTTCCTATACGAAATCGGCTGAAGCATGGAAAGCTGGAAAATTTGACAATGAAATTGTACCTGTTGCTGTACCTCAACGCAAAGGAGACCCAATTTTAGTTACTGAAGATGAGGAATATAAAAATGTATTCTTGGATAAAATCCCTGGATTGCGTCCAGCATTTGACAAAGACGGAACAATTACAGCTGCCAATGCATCAACATTAAACGACGGTGCTTCTGCACTTGTGTTAGCATCAAAGGAAGCAGTTGAAAAATATGGTTTAAAACCAATTGGGAAAATTGTAAGTTATGCAGATGCCGCTCAAGCACCTGAATGGTTTACAACTGCACCATCATTAGCGATTCCAAAAGCGTTAGACAAGGCTGGATTGAGCGTGAAAGATGTAGATTTCTGGGAATTAAACGAAGCGTTTGCAGTTGTTGGAATTGCAAATACTCAAATTTTAGGAATTGATCCTGCGAAAGTTGACGTAAACGGTGGAGCTGTAGCATTGGGACACCCACTTGGGAATTCTGGTTCTAGAGTTGTTGTAACATTATTGAATGTTTTAAAACAAAACAATGCTAAAATTGGTGGTGCTGGAATCTGTAACGGAGGCGGTGGCGCATCTGCAATCATTATTGAAAATATTTAATTATATTTACGTTAATTGGATAGCGTTCAATTCATGGACGCTATTTATTTACTAAATAAATATTCCATGGGCTTCTTCAAATTAGAACAATCAAATAATCGTGTTTTTGGATTGGATTTACTTCGATTCGTAGCGATTTTTATGGTTTTATTAGGGCATAGTTTAATTTTAGCACCTAAATATTTAAAACCTTTTGTCTACAAATTTCTATTTGACGGGGTCGCAATTTTCTTTGTATTAAGTGGCTTTTTAATTGGTGGAATCTTAATCAAACAATTGAACAAAGAAAAACCTTCGTTTAATGGTTTAGTTGACTTTTGGAAACGCCGATGGATGCGAACATTGCCAGCATATTTAGTGATTTTAATTTTCTTGCTGATTTATACTGCTTTTTTAATACCTAAAAACTTACCCGATGATTGGTTTCGATTTTTCTTTTTTACACAAAATCTATTTGCTTTTCGGCCTTCTTTTTTTGCTGAAGCATGGAGTTTAAGTATCGAAGAATGGTTTTATTTATCTGTACCTTTATTGCTTTTTGGAGCTTTAATGTTGTTTAAATCTTCCATTAAATGGACAATCCTTTTTGTTTCATTGCTTGTTTTAGTAGCTGTCACGTATTATCGTTTTTATTTGTACCACGCTTATCCTTTTCCTTCTAACCCAACTCCGGAAAGTATAAAAGCCTTTAAAAAATACATCCAATTAGGCATTGAATACCAAGTTGTACCAAGATTGGATGCGATTATGTTCGGCGTTGTCGCATCATTTATCGCTTATTATACCCCTAAATTTTGGCAACATTGGATCAAATATGTGCTGTTTTTACTTGGGATTTACATCTTATACTTAACAAAGTATTACATGGGTAAAAGTTACGCTGAATTTGCAGCTGTTTGGGTTCCAACATTGAAATCTTTGTCGATTTTCTTGATGCTCCCATTTTTAGCAAATATGAAAAATGGATTAGGGAAATGGACAAAATGGATTACATTTTTCAGTTTAATTTCGTATTCAATGTACCTTGTGAATTTAAACATTGTAATAAATACGCTTATCAAAAACACCATTCACGGAGTATATGGAGAAAAGCACCAACCAGGCGAATTTTGGTATTTAGATTACCTATTGTTCTGGATTTTTACAATTTTTATCTCTACGCTAATGTACAAATACATTGAAATTCCATTTATGAAATTAAGAGATGCGAAAAAAAATAAATCTTCTAACTAAATTTCATCCTCTTCACGTTTTTTTCGCATGTGTTATAATGCTCTTTTTTGCGTGTTCAACAGATAATGTAGCTAAAAACCATTCATTTCACAGTGCAAAATCAGCTGCTTTTACGTATGTTGGCCGTTTTGACTTTTCTGATGAAAATGGCCCTAAAGTATGGGCGCCTGGTGCGTACATAAAAGTTGATTTTCATGGTTCCTATTGCGCTATCAAAATTAAAGATGAAAACAAATTTTATACGCATTACAATTACATTCACGTAGTAATTGATGATACAATTATAAGACGTTTCAAGCTTTCAAAAACAGAAAACACCATTGTAATTGGCAAACATTTCAGTCAACAAAAACATCATTTAATAATTTGTAAGGATACAGAAAGTGATATTGGTTTCATTCAATTTAAAGGAGTGTATTGTCGTAAAATTTCTAAAATAAAAAAACGCGCTGCAATTGAATTCATTGGTGATTCTATCACGTGTGGAAATGGTTCAGATTTAAGTCGTGTAAATTGTGAAGACGGTAAATGGTTCGACCAACACAATGCTTTTATGAGTTATGGAGCGATTTTGGCAAGACGATTAAAACGAGAATGGATTTTGAGTTCTGTTTCAGGAATTGGATTAACACGAAGTTGTTGCGGTAACGAATTAACCATGCCACAATGTTATCAATACATTTCGTTCAAACCAACTTCAGAATTATACCCTATTAAAAAAGAACATCCAGATATTGTGTGTGTCACTTTAGGACAAAATGATGGCTTACAAAAAGCGTCTATTTATGTTTCGGCGTACCTTAAGTTTTTAGCGCAATTAAGAAAAGTACATCCAACTGCACAATTTATTCTCTGCACGAGTCCAATGGCCAAAGAAAAACTGAGAAATCATCTAAAAAATTGTATTCAACGTGTAGTGAAAATTGCCAAAAACAGGGGTGAACAAAAACTAGCAATGTTTAGTTATTCAAAAACCTACGGAAAAGGATGTTTATCGCACCCAACGGTTGAAGAACATTTAAAAATTGCGCAAGAACTATTACACTTTATTAAAGCTAAAAACCTAATTCAATTGAACTAATTTGTTGTAAACTGCCTCGTACATTGGCAAGATTTTTTCAATGTCAAAATGACGAGATCGTTTCAACGCATTATCTTTAAACAGCTTTAATTGCGAATCATCTTTCAAAATTTTCAAGGTATTTAAAGCCATATCATCAACATCTCCAACATTAGATAAATAGCCTGTTTCACCATGAATATTTACTTCAGGAATACCACCTGTATTCGAAGAAATAACGGGAACACCAACTGCCATAGCTTCTAAAGCTGCAAGACCAAAACTTTCTGTTTCAGATGGCAATAAAAAGACATCAGATAATTCTAACACATGGGCGGTATCTCTAACTTTTCCAATGAAAATTACTTTGTCGCAAATCTGAAGTTCTCGCACCAATTTTTCACACGCATAGCGTTCGGGACCATCACCGACTAAAATCAATTTTGATGCAATTTTTTGTTGCACTTTATAAAAGATGTTGATTACATCTTCTACCCGTTTAACTTTTCTAAAATTTGAAACATGGCAAAGAATACGTTCATTATCTGAGGCGTATTTTTGTCTTATCACCGATTTTTTTTCAAAATTTTGAAGAGAAGGTACAATGAAATTTGGAATTACATGAATTTCACGCGTTGTAGCAAAATGTTTGTACGTATCATTTTTCAAACTTTCTGAAACTGCTGTCACAGCATCTGATTGATTAATGCAAAAAGTAATTACTGGCTCAAAAGATGGATCTTTTCCAACCAAGGTGATATCTGTTCCGTGCAAGGTTGTTACAAATGGAATTGCAATCCCTTGCGACTGAAGTATTTGTTTGGCCATAAATGCTGCAGATGCATGAGGAATGGCATAATGAACATGCAAAATATCTAATTTTTCATATTTTACAACATCTACCATTTTACTTGTTAATTCCGTTTCGTAAGGTTGGTATTCAAACAAAGGATAATCACTTACAGCAACTTCATGGTAGTAAATATTCTCACGAAAACTTCCTAGTCGAACTGGTTGAGAATACGTAATGAAATGGACTTGATGCCCTTTTTTAGCCAATGCTTTACCCAATTCTGTCCCTACTACTCCACTTCCACCAAACGTTGGATATAAAACAATTCCTATTTTCATTTTTTATTTATTTTCGTTCAACGCCTCGTAAATAACGCGTTGTATTTCTGTTCGAATATTTAAATCTCTTATTTTCCAATTGTCTTGACTAGGGCAAACACGATTGGATAAGAATACGTAATTAATTTGATGTTTTGGATCTGCCCAAACTAATGTGCCAGTAAAACCGCTATGTCCATAACTTTCTTGGGATGCTAATTCATGACATGTTCCTCCGCCACTTGCTTTCGGACGATCAAATCCTGCGCCTCTTCGATTGCCTTGAAATTGTTGCTTCGTATAGGAAGAAACCACAGCTGAAGAAAGGTATTGTTCATTTCCGTAGGTACCTTTATTTAAAAACAATTGCATTAATGAAGCTAAATCTGTTGCATTTGAAAAAACTCCAGCGTGACCACCTACTCCGCCTAACATTGCAGCGCCTGGATCGTGAACAAAGCCATGAACTAATTGTTTTCTAAATGCTTGATCGTTTTCTGTTGGTATAATTTTATTTTTAGCAAAATGATTCAACGGCTGATAACGCATAGAACGTAAACCCATTGGAATATACAATTCATTCATTAAGAAATCATGGAAATTTTGTGCGGATTGTTTTTCTACAATTTTCTTAATGAAATAGTACCCTAAATCTGAATATTCATATTTTTTTGGTCCTAACGTACTTGCTAAAATTTGTTGGTAAATCGAATCAGCATAGGAATCTTTTATGTACAAATTTTGAGCAACTTGCGTTTCAAAACCAGGTTTTTTAACAGTTGAATAGTACTTAGGATTCAATTCTCCATTTTGCAATGTTCTTTTATAAAAAGGAATCCAAGCGGTTAATCCAGCTTGATGTGCCATCATCTCTTTGATTAAAACAGAATGAAAAGACGTATTTTGTGTTAATTCAGGCAAGTAATCACCCAATTTTTTATCCAATGAGAATTTTCCTTCAGATTCTAGTTTCATAATTCCAACTGTTGAACCTGCAATTTTTGAAACCGAAGCAATGTCATATACATCTGTATTTTTAACTAATTCTAAACCATCAAAAGTATGTCGACCAAAAGCTTTTCGGTAAATTATTGATCCTTTATAAGCCACAACAATTTGACAACCAGGAAAAGCTCCTTTAGAAATCGCTGAATTTACTATAGAATCAATGCGGTTAAATTTGGCTGCGGAAATACCAAACTCTTCCGGCTGACTAAATTTCAATCTTCCATTAGCAGAAATAGAAATTCCCGAATTAATTGGATATTTCTCATTAATTGAAAAGGGTAATTTACCATTTGCAGGAATAGCGCCAAAAATTAACTGAGCAACACGATCTTGGGCGAATAGCGTGTTTTCGTATCCTACAATAATAGTATTCATTTTTTCAATACTAGGATCATTCATCAGCTGTTTTGGATTTCCAAATATCACACCAATTAATTGTTTATTTGCTGGCAACTCTGCTATAAAATCACGTAATTTAGTATTAGTTGTTGTTTCACTGAATGGAGACTCCGAACTTTCGTGAAAAGCTGTAATTATGATGTCATACTGAGAAAGTTCTTTTGGAAACTTTTGAATGGCCTCATCTAGTGAAGCAAAATAGAATCGATCAACGTCGGCAAATAATTCTAATGCATCGGTAAAATAACCCGTATGCATACCGATTGAAATACGTGCAATTTTTTGATTCAATTTTCGAATAGGGAAATTTAAAGACGTATTTTTTAATACAGTTAATTTATTCTCAACGGTTTCAAAAGATGTCCAATCTTCTAAATTGATTCTTGCATTAGATTTTACACTGAATGAATTACTATTTTTTTTCTCATTTACTTGACTTTTCAAAGCGAAAATAACAGGTGTAATCACGACAATTAGACCAAAAACAACAAGCGAAAAAATTCTATTCGATTTCATTTTACAAAATTACAGCTTCGTATTCAAAAAAGAGTGAGATAATTGATTTTTTTTAGCTTAATTCTGTTAAAATTAGTCAATAATTCAATAATCAATTCAGTGATTCTTTAGCATAAACAAAAGAAAAAAGTTACTTTTGTTCGTTGTCTAAAATTTAGAAAAAAAACAATGCGTGACTTAATTCAGCTTTTACCCGATCATATTGCAAATCAAATTGCTGCTGGAGAAGTAATACAACGTCCTGCCTCAGTTGTAAAAGAATTAATTGAAAATGCCATTGATGCTGGAGCTGATACAATACAATTATTACTAAAAGATGCTGGAAAAACATTGATTCAAATTAGTGATAATGGAAAAGGTATGACTAAAAACGACGCAATTCGTTGTTTTGATCGTCATGCAACGAGCAAGTTAAAAACGGCAGAAGATTTGTTTGCATTAACAACAAAGGGATTTCGTGGAGAAGCATTGGCTTCAATTGCAGCAATCGCTCATGTTTCATTAAAAACAAAACAGCACGATCAAGAATTAGGAAATATCATAGAAATTGAAGGGAGTAAAATCACAAAAAATGAAGTTACAGTCTGTGCAAATGGGACAACTTTTTCAGTAAAAAACTTATTTTACAATGTGCCGGCGCGACGCAATTTCTTAAAATCAGACACGGTTGAATTCAATCATATTACAGATGAATTTGTCCGAATAGCACTGGCTCATCCATCGATTACATTTATTTTCACAAACAACGAACAGGAAGTATATCATTTGAGAGCTTCTAATCTGCGCAAGCGAATAGTTGATGTTGTTGGGATAAAAACAAATGATAAACTAGTTCCAATTGAAGAATCAACTGAAATCGTAACGATTAATGGGTTTGTTGGGAAACCTGAATATTCAAAAAAAACAAGAGGTGAGCAATTCCTTTTTGTCAATGATCGTTTTTTCAAAGATTCATTCTTTCACCATGCAATTTCAAAAGCATTTGATGGCTTAATTCAACCAAAACATTTTCCTAGTTATTTTTTGTATTTAACGATTGATCCAAAGAAAATTGATATCAATGTTCACCCAACAAAAACTGAAATAAAATTTGAAGAAGACCGCTTAATTTACGCCATAATTTTGAGTAGTATTCGACAAGCATTAGGAAAATACAACATCGCTCCTACGCTTGATTTTAATCAGGAAAATAGTTTTGATTTACCTCATTCGATGCGCAATCAACCAGCTATTGAGCCAATTATTAAAGTTGATACGAATTTTAATCCGTTCAACTCAAACAAACCGAGTTCGGGTAGCTCATCGGCTAATTTTACAAAGGCTATTCATTCCGAAGGATTTGGTGCAAAAGAAGTTACGCCAGAAGATTGGCAAAATTTTTACCAAATCGAAGAAGAACAACCAAAAAATGAACTGCAAGAAATCGAATTTGAAAATCCAATTATATTAGAAAAATCGTTTATTAATCAAGGAAAATATTTATTTACACCTTGTAAATCTGGACTTTTAGTTATTGATCTTCCACGGGCAATTGAGCGCATTGTTTACGATGAGTTAATGGTCAAATTTGTTTCAAGTCCAATCGTTTCGCAACAACTTTTATTTCCCATAGAAAGAGAGTTTTCTAAAAATGAAACTTCAAGTTGGCTTGAAAACACAACAATGCTTGAGCGTTTGGGTTTCAAATCAACTATCACAAATCAAACAATGTCATTAAATGCCATTCCAACTATTTTACAAGAAGAATCGATACATATTTGCATTGATTTGATCCTTGAAAATATATCATTTAAAGAAATTGAAAAAGGAGACATTGCTCATTTTTTAATTTTGTCTATCGCTCAAGCTGCTGGAAGGAAGAAAAGTAAAGCAAATTCTGCTAATGAAAATGAACATATCATTGAACAATTATTTCAATGTCCTGAACATGCATTTACTCCAACCGGAAAAAAAATAGTTCAAACCTTATCGTTTGAAGAAATCGCCTTAAAATTCTAATTTATGTTTTCATTTCTAAATAATATACCGCAAGTCACCAAAAACATTTTAATCTTAAATATCTTGTTTTTTGTGTTAAAATATTTCTTCCAATCAAAAGGAATTGATCTTGATTCATTATTAGGAGCGCATTACATTAATTCTCCTTTATTTCAACCCTACCAAGTTGTTACGCATTTCTTCATGCATGCAGATTTTTTCCACATTTTCTTTAACATGTGGCTTTTTGTCATGTTGGGAGGGTTTTTGGAACGACTTTGGGGACCAAAACGATTTTTTATATTTTACATTGCATCTGCATTAGGTGCTTTTGCGTTGTATAACATTATTGGTTTTTATCAAATCAATGAGCTTAAAAGTCAATTAACTTCTGTTGTTGACATGGAATACATTAATCACATTTTGCGCTCGAGTTCAACTGGGAATGTTATCAATGATTTAAATGAATACGTTCGTACTTTACCAATTGAACCGTCTTTATTTCAACAGTTAGAAAATTACATTAGTTTAAGTTTAACCCCAATGATTGGAGCTTCAGGTGCTGTTTTTGGTGTAATGGCAGCATTTGCAATACTTTTTCCAAATACTGAATTCATGTTGTACTTTGCTATTCCAGTAAAAGCAAAATATTTAGTAGGTGCTTATTTTGTATTCGAATTGTACCAAAGTTTCAATGCACCAGGCGACAATGTTGCGCACTTAGCCCATGTTGGAGGTGCAATCGTTGGAGCGATTCTAATTCTAATCTGGCGTAAAAACGATAAGAAAAACTTTTATTAATGCACGGTGAACGTACTTTTCTTGAGCAATTAATTTACCAATGGAAACATGGTGGAATGATGATGAAACTACTATTTATCAATAGTTTTATTTTTATTGTGATTCAACTACTAAGTGTTTTTGGACGATTAATGGGAATTGAAGCCCAAACAACTGTAACTGAATTTTTAATTTCTATTTTTGGAATGGAAACTACATTCAGTTCTTTTTTGCTGCATCCATGGGGTATTTTTACGAGTATTTTTGCTCATTTCACCCTGTTTCATTTTATTTCAAACATGCTTTTTCTTTATTTTGCTGGAAAACTTTTTGAATCGATTTTTGAAAGAAAATACTTGTTTTTCACCTACCTTTTTGGAGGCATATTCGGCGGATTAATTGAATTGATTGCACATGCTAGTTTTCCTTCTTTACAAGATGAAGCTATTGTAATTGTTGGAGGTTCTGGATCAATTATGGCGCTATTTGCAACCTTGGCATTTTACAGACCTAATTTAACGATCAGTGTATTTGGAATTTTCAATACACGACTCATTTTTATTGCAGCAGCATTTATTTTATCCGACTTAATATCTTTGGGGATAAATGATGGGACAGCGCATTTTGCGCACATTGGCGGTGTTATTTTTGGAGCATTGACAGTGGTTTCAATGGCGTCTTTTTTTAAATTCTATGATCGTTTAACTACTTTTACTATCTTTCAAAAGAAATCACACTTAAAAGTAAAAAAAGGAACACGAACAAGTACTTTTAAGACAGATGAAGAATACAATTTTGAAAAACGTAAAAAACAAGAAAAAACAGACGCTATACTAGATAAAATAGCAAAATCAGGCTACGAATCTCTTTCTAAAATAGAAAAAGAATTTCTTTTTAACCAAAGTAAAAATGGGTAATATGCTTACTAAAATAGTGCGATTTTCAACCCTTCTTCGGATTATTACAATCTGTTGTTTGGTTGGTTTACTATTTTCGTATTTAGCACCGTTTGTTCATCCTAACACCTTGAAAATTATTCCATTTTTTGGTTTATCCTACCCTATTTTCTTGTTACTTACGCTAATAGCTTTAGTTTATTGGTCAATAATGAAGTCAAGAATGGCACTCTTAATCATTGGAGTGCTTTTGATTGGTGGAAAATTACACTTTCGAATTTTTGCATTTGGTTCAAACAGTGATACGTTACCTGCAAAGGAGAAATTATTGCATGTTATGAGCTATAATGTTCGCTTATTTGACCTTTATACCGCCGATGAAAATAACATCTTCGAAAAACGAAACTTAATCTTTGATTATATCAAAAATGAAGACCCTGACATTATTTGTTTTCAAGAATTTTACCACCAAGATAAACCAACAAAATTTAAAACACGCGATACACTTATTGATATTTTAGCAATTAAAGATTACCACGAACGATTTGCGCATAAATTGAAAGGTAGACAAAATTTCGGTGTTTCAATTTTATCAAAACACCCTTTAATTGCGAAAGGAGATGTCATGTTCTCCACACAAGGTGATCAAGATTTTAATTATTGCATTTTTGTTGATTTGGTGAAGAATCAAGATACGTTTAGAATCTACAATGTTCACCTTCAATCGATCAGACTTCAACAAGAAGATTATTCACTTTTTAAAGATGGGAATGCAACCATTGAAAAAAAATCTACGATTCGTTTGTTAATTGATAAATTGCGCATTGCTTACCCAAAAAGAGCCGAACAAGCAAGAGCAGTCATAGAACATGTTCAATCTTCGCCTTATCCGACAATTGTATGCGGTGATTTCAACGACACGCCGATGTCATATGCATACAATCAATTTGACAAACTATTAATTGACGCTTTTCGTTCATGTAGCTTTGGGATTGGTTCTACTTATATTGGAAAAGTTCCAGCTGGCAGAATCGATTATATTTTCCATACGCCAAATTTGATTTCAACTGATTTTAAAATTCAAAAAGAGAAGTTAAGCGATCACCGAGCTATTTCTTGTAAACTGTTTAAAGACACAATTCAATAAAATGTTAGTAGAAATAAACCCAACAAACATCGATAATCGCTTGATTAAACAAGCCGTTGATGTATTGAAAAGTGGTGGTGTCATTATTTTTCCAACTGACACAGTCTACAGTATGGGGTGTGATTTATACAGCAAAAAAGGATTAAATGAATTAGCGAAATTGAAAAACATCAAATTAAACAAAGCTAATTTCTCCATTATTTGTTCAGATTTAAGTCATTTATCTGAATACGTAAAACAACTTGATCGTTCTGTTTTTAAATTATTAAAACAATCCTTACCAGGCCCATTTACGTTTATTTTAAATGCAACAAATGAAATTCCGCGCTTGTTTGATACCAATCGTAAAGAAATTGGAATTCGTATTCCAAATAATGCAATAGTTCTCGAAATCGTTAAATTATTAGAGAATCCAATTGCTACAACATCCTTACACAATGATGAAGATACAATTGCTGATTATTTTGCGGATCCATATATGATTTATGAACGCTTTGACGAAGATGTTCCTTTTATTATTGATGGCGGATATGGCCATTTAGAAGCTTCAACTGTTGTTGATTGCACCAACGGTAGTCCAGAAATTATACGACAAGGAATTGGAAAAATAATCCTATGATTTTAATTTTAGATTGCGGAAGTAGTAAAACACCCTTTATCGAATCAATGGTCGATGAGTTTTGTGATTTTACAACTATTCCTATTTTAGATTTTGAAGAAACAAGTCTATCTAATGTAAACGGCGTAATCATTTCAGGTGCTCCGTTGTTAATTACCGAACAAGACATTTCACCTTATTTAGCAAAATTAAAGTGGTTAAAAACAATTCACATGCCAACATTGGGTATTTGTTTTGGACATCAATTAATCGGGATAACGTTTGGTGCATTTGGTCAAAAAATGAGAAAAGACAGAGATTTACAAGTAATTGAAGCTTTTGAAGATTCATTACTTTTGGACAAACTCCCAACCGAATTTGAAATGATTGAAGATCACTGCGAAACGATTTCAATTCCACAACACTTTAAACTGGTCGCTTCATCAGATGCATGTGTTAATGAAGTTATGGAACATCAAACCCTTCCGATTTATGGGGTTCAATTTCATCCTGAAGTTTCAGGGAATTATGGGAGAATAATTTTTGATAATTTTATTAAGATTGCCTTAAATCAACCAAAAATTGACTAATACGTGTTATTCAACATGCATTGTTAATAGTTTTCATACAAACGCCCTCTAATCCTAAAATAAAAAGTTGATCTTAGCACTATGGTATTAAGTAGATTTTGGCTCGTAATTTTTATATCCTCTATCATCTTTGTGGTTGCAGGATTATTCACTTCATCGAATTATTCGTTAGATTTCATGTTGAATGGAAAAAAAGACGATCCTATATTAGTTTCTGAAAAATACCTCAACGAAATCCCTCCAGCAATTGTTGTCCAGCTTAATAAATCGCCCGAAAAAACATATGTTTCTGCCTACTCTGAAAAAACGTATGTTCAGAAAAACAAAACGGTTTTAATTTATAAAGGAACGCAAAAATCAGACGGTTTATTAGAAACCAGTAAAAACAGTTTGTTTGAATTAATATTGCCATTAATCGCCTATCTAGCTTTTTTCAGTGGGATCATGCAATTGTTAATTGATTCTGGTGCTACCGAAAAACTTGCAAAACGCTTGAGCCCATTCTTTGTAAGTGTTTTTCCATCCGTTCCAAAAGGACATGATTCTATTTCATACATGACCTTGAATTTTTCGGCGAATTTTCTTGGATTAGATTCCGCTGCAACGCCTTTTGGCTTAAAAGCCATGCAAAGTTTACAAGAATTGAACGAAGATAAAAGTCGAGCTAGCGATGCACAAATTATGTTTATGTGCTTGCATGCAGCAGGACTTACTTTGATTCCAACATCGATTATTGGATATCGCGCTGCGCAAGACGCAACAAATCCAGCGGATGTAATGTTGCCATGTATCATAACATCTTTCATCGGAACAATCGCAGCGTTTTTAATTGTTGGTATTCGTCAAAAAATAAACTTTAAAAGTGCAACTTTATTAGTGACCTTAATTTCAATTATTGCAGGAATTATAGGCTTATTATTGTATGTGAATAGTTTAGATATCATTGGTAAA
The DNA here is from genome assembly GCA_947491305.1 of Flavobacteriales bacterium. Lineage (GTDB taxonomy): Bacteria > Bacteroidota > Bacteroidia > Flavobacteriales_D > Crocinitomicaceae > M0103. The sequence continues at coordinate 63,459 of CANLIL010000004.1, forward strand.
AACTTTTTTACTTCTAATTTTTCAAGTTTATTATTATTGTCAATAATTGGTTTTACCCTACTCTTTGCCTTTCGAAATGAACGAAAATTCAAAGAAAAAGACACGACAATTTTTGATGCATTTGTAGTTGGTGCAAAAAGTGGAATTAGCACAGGTGTTTCAATTTTCCCATATGTTTTAGGAATGTTAGCGGCAATTTCATTATTTCGCAACAGCGGACTTTTTGAAGTTATTAGTGGATGGATTTCAAATGGATTTTACTACATAGGAGTATCGAAAGAAGTTACTGAATCATTGCCTGTCGCAATGTTACGCCCATTTAGCTCGAGTGGATCCAGAGGTTTTATGATTGATTCCATGCAAACATTTGGTCCAGATTCTCTTACAGGTCGCTTAAGTTGTATTTTTCAATGCAGCGCAGAAACAACTTTTTATGTCATCGCCGTTTATTTTGGTGCAATAAACGTAAAAAACACACGCTATGCGTTGAGTACGATGTTATTAGTCGACTTAATCTGCGTGATTACAGCCATCTTTGTAGCTTTGTGGTTCTTTTAAATTATAAGCGATGTTTTCATTTTTTAAAAAGAATAGCAAAAATGCACCAAAGCCAATTGAAATTATTCATTCAAAACCATTAAACTATCATCCTAAAGTAATTTTAGCGTGGGCAAAAGCGATTGAAGGTGATACCACTTTTATTAAATGGTTGGATGAAAACAACTTCAGTGAATTAGCCATGTCAGCCTACGCCATTCATTTAAAAGAAGATGCGCGACAATGGCTAATAAATAACGGTTTTCCTCATTTGATGGCGATGATTAATGCTGCTGAGGGAAACGAACAAGCTCAAAAATGGTTACTCAACTACAAGTACGAGATTCTCTATCACATTGCCTTAGCTGTTGAAGATGATGAAGAAAGTTGGAAATGGTTAAAAATGAATACAACACAAGATATTTTCATACTTGCTTCCAGCATTCGAAATGTTAAAAACAAAATTGAAGAAAACCACAACGATGTTCATTCGTTTGGAAAAGACTAACAATTAGAACGGATATCCAATACCAAAATGAAAGTTTGGAATGTATGGATAAGGAACAATTGATTTGTAATCAGCTCCATAAACTGCTTCACTTTCAGCGTTAAACTTTGTTTTTGGTTGAAAAATCCACTTTTCGCCATCAGGCAACGCAGGATTTGTAATTGGCATTCCTACATCGAATCGAACAATGAAAAAATCAAAGTCAAGACGCACACCAACTCCAACAGAAACAGCAATTTCTCTAAACCAATTGGACGTAAATTGACCACCAATTCGATTGATATCTTCTTGAAAAGTCCACACATTTCCTGCATCAATAAAAGCTGCTGATTTGATTATTTTCCCAAATGAAAAACGGTATTCAATAGATCCACCAAAACGAATGTCTCCAATTTGTGTAGCGGTTCTGTTGGAATCTAAATAATATTTATAGGCGCCCGGTCCTAATGAACGTGCTCTCCAACCACGATTATCATTGGCTCCACCACCAAAAAAACTATAATCGTAAGGTATGGAAGTTGTTGTGTTGCCATATGGTTTTCCTGCTCCAATTTGAATACGTGCATGTAGACTTCTAGATTTCCCTATAGGTTTCGAACAAATTAACTCATTATCTAACCTTAAAAATTGAGAATACGCAACTCCAAAAACTGCTCGTTGGCCATTTATTAAAGTGTCTTGACTTGAAGAAAATAGTGAAAGAATATTTCCAGTAGGATCAAACGAAGTATTAAAATAGAGCAAGAAATTAGATTTTTTGTTTATACGATTTTTATTATTGTATTCATATGTAAACTTCCAATCTTGCCAAACAAATTGATTACTGTAAGCATTCTTTAAAAACAAATCATTCAATAAATCTAATTGACTTTGAAAAGCCGGTTGATTTGAAATTTGAACATATTTTACAACAGAAAGTGCAGGAATGCTTGTTTGAAAGACATGTGTTCTTCCAACAAAAAATTTCCAGAAATAATTGACCTGAAAAATTTGACGTTTAAAATCCGCTCGTTCTTGGTAATTATAAGCCGTTGAAATGATTGTTTGAGGTCTAATTTTCTTGGAAAATTTTGAAACCCCAAAAGGAAAAAGATGCGGGATTTCGAATTTTAAACTCGGTCCAATTTCAAAAGTATTAAAACTTCGCGCTGCTTTTTGAATTAATTGACCATCTAACTCTGCAAAAACAGGTGGCTGCGACTCAAATCCACCCCCAAACGAAAAAGTCATTTTCTCTGCACCTTTGAAGATGTTTTTATTGGTAAAATTGATCGATGAAGAGAGTGCTAAATAACTATTTGAATTGGTAAAACGAGGCGAAAAACCCCATACTTTTTGCTTACTTTGAACAAGGTAATAATGAACATCAATCGTGTTTTGTTCACTATTTTCAATAATTACAGGTTTTACCATTTGAAAAACACCTAATTGAATTAATCGCGCATACGTTTTTTCCAAATCTGATTCATTGTACAATTTTGTTGCTTCCATATTGTTTTGAAGCTCCAAAATAGCAGGTTTTAAAGTTAATTTACCATTATATAAAAACACAGCTTCTCTTGAAGCGTCCGCAAGATTTGTGTTTTCCAATTGAATTTTATTGTACAATAAAGTATCTATAGTTGGAACAAATTGCTTGTTTACAAGTGTTAACCCTAACTTTTGAAGTTCTTTGGAGAAATTTCCATTATAATACATCGTATCTGCTAAATGAAAATATACCTTATTAATTGAAGTTAATGCATATTTAATAGTTCGTACTGAATCATTGTTGTTTTGAATAACTCTGTCGTTCAATTGAATAGTTAATTGAACACTCTTTTTTAAAGAATTTGTATCTGCAATAAAATGTATCGTCGAACTATTAAAACCATAGACACCATTGTTACGCATATATTTAGACAATTCCTCTCGATGAGAAGATAATACATCTTTATCAAATCGACTTTTCAGCAAGATATTGCTGTGTTTCACATTTAAAAAATCAGTAACCAATGAATTTATTAACTTGTTTTCCGATAGATAAACAACTGAATCAATTAGATACGGTTTTCCAGTTTGAATGGAATAATTAACTTTAGTGCTTGATTTTTTATAATTAACCGCTCCTGAAATTTTTGCTTCGTAGTACCCTTTATTTTTTAAATAAATCTGAAATTGAGAAATCGTTTTTTGAAATAAGCTACTATCAAAATAGACAGGTTTTTCGCCGATTTTGTATTTTAACCATTCTCTAAAAAAACGCCTAGAAGATAAAGTATCCTTTAATATAGGTTTGCGTTCTGTGTAAAATGCTTGGTTCTTAGCTTGTGCTTTTTCAATTCTTTTGGCATTTATTCGCGCTGCTTTTTCCTTTCTCCTAGTGTTTTTTAGCTTAGTTTTTGTGTTGATTTCGATGCGTCTTTCAGCAACTTTAGAGGAATCAATGAGCGAATAAATTGACCTTCTTACAGGTAAACCTAAAAATTTAGAATTTGGTTTCTGTTTGATATAAGATTCCAATTGACCTTGATCCAAATGGTCCCCTTGAACCTGAATAGTATTCTTTTTTAGAAGGTATTTTTTAGACTGTTGAATTGTAGAAACTGAATTACAACTTGTGACCAGAAAAATAGTAATTAAAAGAAAATATGTAAGTTTGAACACTTTTTGAATCTTTAATAAGGTAAAAGTACAAATAAATAAAAAAACACGTGTCAAACCTTTCTAAAAATAAAGTTAAGTGGATTCGTTCCTTGTACTTAAAGAAGAACCGAGATGATCTTGGTTTGTATATTGTAGAAGGCGAAAAGATGTGTCGTGAATTGATACAGAACAATGCCGCGCAACTTGTTTTTGTAGCTCATACTGCTGCATTTATGTGTGACCAATCTGGAATTGAAACTGCGGAAGTTACAGCTAAAGAACTTGAACAAATTTCCTTGCTTAAAACACCCAACAATGTATTAGCGATTGTTAAAAAGCCTTCCAATAGAGCGTTCAACATATCTGATAATGAACTTATCATTGCACTTGATGGCATTCAAGATCCAGGTAATCTTGGAACAATCCTTCGAATTGCTGATTGGTTTGGGATAAAAAAAATTATTTGTTCGAATGAAACTGTTGATTGTTTTAATCCTAAGGTGGTGCAAGCTACCATGGGATCCATATTTAGAGTAAGTTGTCATTACACAGATTTGGCGAGCTATTTAAAAAAAACAAAGTCGACCATCTACGGAGCAGATTTGAATGGTGATAATTTATTCGAACAAAACGAATTAAAACCAGGAATCATCGTAATGGGAAATGAAGGAAATGGATTGACGGATGAAATAAAAGGGCTTATTCAACAAAAATTGTTTATCCCAAAATTTGGAAATGCTGAATCGTTAAATGTTTCTGTTGCAACAGGAATAATTGTTTCAGCTTTTTTTAAAAAATAAATGCAACTTTTTTAAATAGAAATAAGTCTATAATTCTAACATTTATAGTATTTTTGAAACAAACTACAATTTAGGTATGATAAACTACAAAAAAAGCAAAAGCGTATTGTTCATTTTTTCGCTTTTAATTTCTATGCAATCCTTTTCTCAAGGAAAGCTTAAAACTTCTCAAGACTGGAGTTTACTAAAAGAACAAAACGGAATCAAAATCTTTTCGCGCTTAAGTGAATGTGATATGATTGAAGGCCAAAAAAAATTGGTTTATTCATTTTTAAAAATAGAAAACACAACAAATCAAGCTCTTTCAATTTCGTTTGATCATGTATTAGCTTTTAAAGAAGGATGTGATGGTTGTGTTCCTAATCCAGAATGTGCAGTTGTCCTATCAATTCCTGGTAATTCTTCATTAGAAGCTGATTGCAATATTAATGGTCACATTTTATCAAGAATCGTTGCGAACCCTAATCTCTTGGGAGGTTGGTCGTTTGAAAAAACTTTAATCAAAAACTTACAAATTAAATAAGATGAAAAAAATACTATTAATAGTTTTACTTGTAGTAATTGGTCAAAATTTAAAAGCACAAAATGTATATTGTAGTGTAACCGTTTTTCCAGATGATACTACTGTTTGTATTGGTGATACTGTTTATATTCAATCGATTTCAAACCTAGTTAATGGTGGACAATCATTTAGTTTCAATAATGGTCAAATGCCATTAGGTTGGACTGCTACTGGTGGAACTAATTTCAGTACGCCATGTGGAGCTAATCCAACTGGAACTCCTTATTATTGGGCACAAACGGCTGGTGTGACACCTCAAATTGTAACCGCAGCTTATGATGTAAGCTGTGGAGGTTATATTTTATTTGATATGCGATTTGCTATCCAAAGTCAACCAAGTCCTTGTGAAGGTCCAGATGAAGCAGATGAAGGTATTTCTTTACAATATTCTACAAACGGAACAACATGGAATAATATAATTTACTATTCTCCTGGAGGTTACACATTACTGTCAAACCCTGGGACATCAGGTGCTGTTCTACCAGCTGGTAACATTACACCTTACACATCTTGGAGTTCATTTACAGTTCCAATTCCAGTTGCAGCACAATCAACAACTACAAAATTTAGATGGGTTCAGTTATTTTCAAGTTCATCTGTAAACGATAACTGGGGATTGGATAATATTGTCATCAATTCAACTGGAGTTCCATGTGGCGCTACTACAGATGTAATGTGGAATCAAAACCCATTACTAAATCAAGATAATTTTTACTATGTTGCGCAACAAGACACACAATTTGTATGTTATGTATACGATACAACAGGAGTATATCATTGTCAATCTGCAGCAGTAAATATTCATGTTCATCCAGATGCAATGACGTATAATTTGGTCGATACAGCTTACTCACAATGTCCTACGTTTGCACCAACAGTTAGTGTTACAAATATCGGAGGTTCAATTACACCATACACTTACAATTGGTCAACAAACAGTACAACAAATACAACGACATTACCAACAAGTGGATTAGAACACGATACACTGACGTATTATGTCACCATTAACGATTGGTGTAATTACGAAAGATACGATAGCGTAGTATTAATTGTAAACAAGACGCTAAATATTGACACGATATATTCTGGTCCCGCCACCTGCGAGCCAGTTGGTTATGCATCAGCAAATGTAGTTGGTCAAAATGTTACGCCATTACACGGAGTTTATTATACTTGGACCAATGCATCAAATACTGCTGGTCCTACGGCATCTGTTTGGTCCGACATCCCCTCTGGATGGTATTATATTTCAGTTGAAGATGCGGTTTGTACAGATGAAGACAGTGTTTTCATTGACATGTTAAACCCACCAACTGCTGATTTCACAGCATCCATAACAACGGGTTGTAGTCCTTTAACCGTTAATTTTGTCAACAATAGTCAAAATACATTTTCATACGAATGGGATTTTGGAAATGGAACTGTTTTAAATGTAAATGACACAACTTCACAAAATCAAACGTTTGATCAATCGACACAAGTTCAATTAGTTGCTTTTGCTTCTCCACTTTGTTCAGATACAATGATTGTTGATATTAACATTGCTGTTTGTGGTTGTACAAATCCAAATGCAACGAATTACAATCCAAATGCAGTTTTAGATGATGGAAGTTGTATATTACCTTTTCCAACAATTGAGCCTGCAAATGTTTTTACACCTAATGGAGATGGATCAAATGATGTGTTTTTCTTAACGGCTACTAACCACAAAAACTTGGATTTATTTATTACAAATAGATGGGGGCACTTAATGTTTGAAGGTTCTGGTTTGAACCCAACATGGAATGGAAACAATCAAAGTGGAAAACCAGCAAATGAAGGTGTATATTATTACAAATACATTATAACTGGAATAGACGACACAAAAATTGAAGGAGAAGGTTTCTTACAATTGACAAGATAATTTTACTTTATCTATACTAAATAGGCACTTTAGGGTGCCTATTTTTTTTGTTTATTAATTACTAAATTTGTCCTACAAAGTAATTCTCTTTTAAATGCATCAAAACGAAGAAAAAATTCTCGCTGAATTTTATGGTATTATCTCAGAAAGCAAGCAACAACTATTTGATACAATTGCAGCTGAAAGAACAAAGTACATAACAGTTGTTTTAGAAAATATTTTTCAAGAACACAATGCCTCTGCTGTTTTGCGTTCATGTGATTGCTTTGGCATTCAAGAATTGAATGTGATCGAAAAAGACAATCAATACAAAGTTCAACGTGATATTGCAAGAGGTGCTGGAAGATGGGTGGATTTGTGTAATTTTGACAAAGGTGAAAATCCTTCGTTGGATTGCATACAGAAACTAAAAGAAAAAGGGTATAAAATTGTAGCTACAACGCCACACACAAATGATGTTACAATAAATGAACTAGATTTATCACAGCCAATGGCATTGGTGTTTGGAACTGAGGGAGAAGGAATTTCCCAAGAAATTATTAATGTAGCAGATGAATTTGTGAAAATTCCAATGTATGGTTTTACAGAAAGTTTTAATATTTCAGTTTCTGTTGCAATCACTTTAAATGTTTTAAGAAATCGATTAGAAGAAAGTACTATAAACTGGAAATTAAGTCCGGAAGAACAAACTGCATTAAAAATTAAATGGTCAAAAAAAATATTACGTGCAGGAAATGAATTAGAAGTCGCCTTTAGAGAACGATTATTTCAAAAAGATTAATATATTTGCACACGATTACTACTATTACAGATAAAATATATATATTATGGGAAGAGGAGATAAAAAAACAGCAAAAGGAAAAAGAGCCATGGGTTCTTACGGAAATAGCCGTAAAAAAAATGAAGCAACTGTAGTTGCTCCGAAAGCAAAGAAAACAGTTAAAGTAAAAGAAACTGCTGCAACAGAGAAAAAAGTAGCCGTAAAAAAACCAGCTGTAAAAAAAGTAGCTGCTGAAAAAGTAGCAGTAGTAAAAGTGGCCGCTGAAAAGAAACCAGCCGCTAAAAAAGCAACAAAGAAAACGGAAGAATAAATTATCCCTAAGCTGTCAAAAATGACAGCTTTTTTTTGTTCATTACTTTTTTATTAAATTTTAAAATATAGATTAATTTGGTTTAGATTTTTAACGAAATTTGAATCGAATTTATTTAATAAACAATAATATCATCTGATTATGAAACATAATTTTGGCGCAGGACCTTGCATTCTTCCTCAAGAGGTTTTTAAACAAGCTGCAGCTGCAGTTCTTGACTTTAATGGTTTATCTATTTTAGAAGTTTCTCATAGACACAAAGATTTTGTTGCTGTGATGGACGAAGCAATTGATTTAGTTAAAAAAGCATTAAATGTTCCTGAAGGTTATTCTGTAGCATTTGCTCAAGGCGGAGCTTCATTAGGATTTACAATTGCCGCATTAAACATGATGCGTGATACTAAAAAAGCAGCTTACATCAATACAGGAACTTGGGCGTCAGGTGCAATCAAAGAAGCTAAAAAAGTTGGAATTGACTGTCACGTTATTGCAAGTTCTGAAGATAAAAACTTTTCATACATTCCGAAAAACTATGCTATTCCTTCAGATGTTGATTATTTACATTTCACATCCAACAATACTATTTACGGAACACAATTTAAAGAATTCCCAAAATCATCATTGCCATTAGTGTGTGACATGTCTTCTGATATCTTTTCAAAAGAAATCAATGTGGCTGATTTTGATTTGATCTATGCAGGCGCTCAAAAAAATCTAGGACCAGCAGGAGCAACATTGTACATTGTTAAAGACAGTGCGCTAGGGAAATCAACCTCTCCTTTTATGCCTACTTACTTGGATTTGAAACAACACGTTGAAAAAGAATCCATGTTAAATACACCACCTGTTTTCTCTGTTTATGTTGCTTTATTGAATTTAAGAGATTTAATTGCAAATGGTGGCGTCAAAGCAATGGAAGCGAAAAACAATGCAAAAGCAACATTATTGTATAACGAAATTGATGCAAACCCATTGTTTCACGGAACCGTTGCAACTGAAGATCGCTCAAATATGAATGTAACATTTACATTAACAAATGAAGCACTTCAAAGTAGTTTTGATGAAGCATGGAAAGCTGCAGGAATTGTTGGATTACCAGGTCATCGTTCAACTGGCGGATACAGAGCTTCTATGTACAACGCTCTTCCAATTGAAAGCGTTCAAGTATTAGTTGATGTAATGAAAGAATTTACACGTAAAAACGGATAATTGATATTTAATATGATGAAAATTTTAGCAAATGATGGTATTTCTTCAGTTGGTAAACAACAACTAGAAAATGCTGGATACACTGTTATAACTGAAAAAGTTGAACAAGCTGATTTAGCGGAACAAGTAAATGAGCAAGGAATTGAAATGATATTAGTGCGAAGCGCAACAACTGTTCGCAAAGAAGTCATTGATGCTTGCCCAAATTTGAAATTGATCGGTCGTGGAGGTGTTGGAATGGATAACATCGATGTTGAATATGCTCGCTCTAAAGGAATTCAAGTGATCAATACTCCTGCGTCTTCTTCTCAATCTGTTGCAGAATTAGTAATGGGCCATTTATTTGCAATTTCTAGGTCATTGAATGATTCCTACAAAAACATGGAGCATGGAGATTTTTCAGATTTGAAAAAGAAATATGCTAAAGGAGTCGAATTACGTGGAAAAACGATTGGAATCATTGGTTTTGGTAGAATTGGTCAAAGTTTGGCGAGTTATGCACTAGGCTGCGGAATGAATGTGGTGGCAATAGATAGAAATATTCATCCAATTTCAATTCCTTTAATTCTAGGAAACGACTTAAATTTATCAACTTCAATTACTCCTGTCAACAATTTATCATCTGTAATTTCATCACTTGATTATATTTCAATCCACGTTCCAAAACAAGCTGACGGATCTGCCGTTATCGCAAAAAACGAATTTGAATCAATGAAAAAAGGTGTTCGAATTGTAAATGCTGCGCGCGGTGGTGTTATCAATGAAGACGATTTATTGGTTGCTATTGCTAATGGAACGGTTGCTGGTTGCGCATTGGATGTTTTCGAAAATGAACCAACTCCTCGTAAAGAATTACTTTCTAATGAAAAAATTGCATGTACGCCACATGTTGGCGCTGCAACACTAGAAGCACAAGATCGTATTGGTGAAGAATTAGCATCTTTAATTATAGAAGCATTTGGTAAAAAATAATTCATTATATTTACCTATGAATGTTAAGGGATATGATTTTCATATCCCTTTTTAATATACTGAAATGAGTAAAATTGCACCATTTAAAGCTTTAAGACCCGTTCGCGACAAAGTTCATTTAGTTGCAACGCGACCATATTATTCGTATAAAAAAAATGTTTTAACCGCTAAATTGGAAGACAATCCGTTTACTTTTCTACGAATCATAAATCCTGAATTTGGAAGTACGATTCAAACAAAAGGAAATACACCTGAACGATTTGCATTGGTCAAAGAAAAATATGCTGAATTTATCGACGAAGGAATCTTAATCAAAGATGCAAGTCCTCACATTTACATTTACCGTCAAACAAAAAACGGACACGAATTCACAGGCGTTATCGCTGGAGCAAGTGTTGAAGAATACCATTCAGATTTAATTAAAAAACACGAGGCAACATTGACTTCTCGTGAAGCTATGTTTACCAATTATTTAGATGTTGTAGGCTACAACGCTGAACCAGTGCTTCTCTCCTACCCGCACGATGTGCATATTGAGCAATTAATTATCGAAGCGACGGCTGAACGACCAGAATATGAATTTACAACGACAGATCGCATCAAGCATGAAGTTTGGGTATTGCCTGAGGCACAAACATTTCGATTAATTCAAGCATTTGAAACGATTCAAGCTGTTTACATTGCTGATGGTCATCACCGTTCTGCTTCATCTGCTGGATTAAAAAAACACCGACAAGAAAAAGGTACAGCTGGTTTTCCAAATGAAGATTACTTTTTGGCCTATTTTATTGATGAAACGAAGTTAAAAATTCTAGAATTTAACCGATTAGTTGACACCTTAAATAATTTATCCGAAGATCAATTTTTAACGCAACTAGCGAATAATTATTCTATTACAGCTTTAAATCAAGCTCAAAAACCATACAATGAACATGAATTCACCATGTGTTTGAATGGAAAATGGTTTCACTTAATCGCGCATCCTACACTTATTGACCCGAATCATCCAGTTAATTGTTTGGATGCAGAAATCTTAACAAAAACAATTCTTACACCTATTCTAGGAATTGAAGATTTAAAAACAAATGAACACATTGAATTTATTAGTGGAGCAGAATCCATTGAAACGTTCGAAAATAAAATTACTTCTGGAAAATTCAAAGTGGGATTTGTTTTGTTTCCAGCTACAATTGAACAAGTTAAAAAAGTTGCAGACAATCAACTAATTATGCCTCCTAAATCGACGTGGGTTGAACCAAAAATGCGCAGTGGATTAACCATTTATAAAATCAACGAATGATTGCAGAACAACTAGCAGCTATAAAATCATCCCTACCTGAACAAGTTACATTGGTTGCGGTTTCTAAAACTAAACCTGTAGCTGATTTAATGGAAGCATACCAAGCTGGTCAACGCATATTTGGTGAAAACAAAGTGCAAGAAATGTGTGATAAACACGACGCACTTCCGAAAGATATTGAATGGCACCTCATTGGCCATTTACAAACCAATAAAGTAAAATACATTACTCCATTTGTCGCATTAATTCACGGAGTTGATAGTTTAAAACTTTTACTTGAAATCAATAAACAAGGAGCTAAAATTCAGCGTGTGATTCCAGTTTTATTACAATTTTACATTGCAAAAGAAGAAACGAAATTTGGTTTATCCATCGAAGAAGCAACCGAAATCATAGAACTAAAAGATACTTTAACATATTGTTCAATCCAAGGTTTAATGGGAATGGCTTCCTTTACTGATAATGAAAACCAAGTAAAAGCTGAATTTGCGCAATTAAAATCACATTTTGACCTATTCAAATCTACTTACTTTCAAAAAGATGAACGCTTCTCAACTTTATCTATGGGAATGAGTGGCGATTATTCATTGGCAATCGAAGAAGGAAGCACAATGGTTCGAATTGGTAGTTCTATTTTTGGTTCCCGATGAGAATTATAGTATTATCTCTACTACTAAGTTGTTTTTCTAATTTGAAAGCACAACACTACAAAGATAGTTTACAAGCATTACGTGTTGTGTATTCTGGAGAAATACTCGATACTTCAGCAAAAGTATTAAATCAACAAGAAATCAATGAATTGGTGGGATTAAAATTCTATGACATTGATTCTACGTATAGAATTGTTGGACATTTTGAAAAAAAAATTGGCAAAAAATTCGAAATGCCAACTTCAACAGATCGAAAACCAATTTATCGTGCATATGGTTTAGTAACCTTCGATTTAGCAGGCAAAACACACCAATTGACCATCTATCAAAATATGTCTCTTAAAAAACAAAAAGAATACAGAACCTATTTATTTTTACCTTTAAGAGATGGATCAAGTGGCAACGAAACGTATGGAGGCGGAAGGTATTTAGATTTAAATATACCTGAAAAAGATACAATAATACTGGATTTCAATCGTTTATACAATCCATATTGTGTCTATTCTCATCGTTACTCATGTCCGATTCCACCAAAAGAAAACTTCATCAGTTTACCAATCAATGCTGGAGAAAAAGTACCAATTGGGCACATCAATCATTAAATTAAACAGATGAAAACAAAAAAAGAAATTGTTGATAATTGGTTACCGCGCTATACTGGCGAACAATTAGAGAATTTTGGTGACTATATTTTACTGTGTAATTTCCATAATTACATTGAGAAATTTGCAGCAATGCATAACGTTGAAATCATTGGTAAAGGAAAACCGATGCAATGCGCTACAGCTAATGGAATCACCATTATTAACTTTGGAATGGGAAGTGCTTCCGCTGCAACGTGCATGGATTTGCTTTCAGCTATACAACCAAAAGCTGTTTTGTTTTTAGGGAAATGTGGTGGATTAAAACGAAAAAATGAAGTTGGGGATCTTGTTTTGCCGATTGCAGCCATTCGTGGAGAAGGAACAAGCAATGATTATTTCCCACCTGAAGTTCCAGCATTACCTGCATTTGCTTTACAAAAAGCGATTTCAACAACCATTCGCGACTTCAAAAAAGATTATTGGACTGGAACAGTTTACACGACCAATCGTCGCGTTTGGGAACATGATGAACAATTCAAAGTGTACCTTCAAACCATTCGTGCTATGGCTATTGACATGGAAACCGCAACTATTTTTAGTGTAGGCTTCGCTAATAACATTCCAACAGGAGCATTGTTATTAGTTTCAGATCAACCAATGGTTCCTGAAGGAGTGAAAACAGACAAAAGCGATTCTTTAGTGACGACAAATTACGTTGACAATCACTTAAACATAGGTATAGCTTCCCTAAAACAACTCATCAACAATGGTGATACCGTTAAACATTTAAGATTTTAACGTTCGTTGTATTATTCCAAATAACAAATTGACTATTTTAGCGTTAGAAAAAAACAACTTAAAAATTAATCATATGAAAATCAAAGCAATTTTATTAGCAGGACTTTTAAGTTCATTAACATTTACAACTGTTTCAGCACAAGAAAAAGAAAAGAGAACACCGCAAGAAAGAGCAACTATGTTAACAGAACGCATGGACAAAGCGTTGGTTTTAACAGCGGATCAAAAAGCGAAAATCTCTGAATTAAATTTGGGTGTTGCGTTGAAAAATGAAAAAATCAGAAAGGACACTTCCTTATCAAAGGATAAAAAGAAAGAAGCGTTAGAATCAAACAAAGCAACGCG
>CANLIL010000005.1 GCA_947491305.1 Flavobacteriales bacterium
ACAAAAGCTTGTATCCTGTTGTGATTGAAAAAATCAAATCTGCAGCTGAAATGAACAACTTGTCTTACATTGAACACATCGAATCACCCATTTTAGGAGGCGATGGTAACCAAGAGTTTTTGATGCTGTTGCAGAAAATGTAAAACAAAACGTTTTATTTTTCTTCTTTAGAACAATTCAAAATAAGCTTTTGTGTATCTTTGTACCATGATGGCAGACGAAACTAAAAAAGCATTCAATGTACGCGCAATTCGGGAACAATTTCCTGCGTTAAGTCAAAAGATTTACAACAAAAATCTGATCTATTTTGATAATGGTGCTACGTCGCAAAAACCAGCAATGGTCTTGGACGCAATCAACCAATATTATTCAAAAGACAATGCAAATATTCACCGTGGTGTTCACTTTATGAGTCAACACGCCACAACAGAATATGAAACTGCCAGAAAAACAATACAACACTACATTCATGCGAAATCTTCCGATGAAATTATTTTCACGAAAGGAACAACGGATGGCATCAATTTGATTGCTTCTTCTTATGGTGAATTATTAACTGAAGGCGACGAGATTTTAATTACTGCCATGGAACACCATTCCAACATCGTTCCTTGGCAAATGTTGTGTCAACGTAAAAAGTTAACCTTGAAAGTTGCACCGATTAACTTAAAAGGGGAATTAATCACTGAAGAATTTGACCGTTTACTAACGGACAAAACAAAATTAGTTTCAGTAACACACATTTCTAATACCTTAGGAACCATTAACCCAATTGCTGAAATCGTCAAAAAAGCGCATGCTGTTGGTGCAAAAGTAGTGGTCGATGGCGCGCAAAGCATTCAACACATGGCAATTGATGTACAAGCGTTGGATTGCGATTTCTTTGTTTTTTCTGGACACAAAGTTTTTGGTCCAACAGGAATTGGCGTGTTGTATGGAAAAGAAGCGCTATTAGAAAAAATGCCTCCTTACCAAGGTGGAGGTGACATGATTGCGAAAGTGACATTTGAACGAACTACCTATAACGAATTGCCCTTTAAATTTGAAGCTGGAACACCGCACATTGCAGGTGGTATTTGCTTGGGAAAAGCCTTTGAATTTTTGAATGGCTTAGATCTACAAGCAATTCAAACTTATGAAAAAGAAATCACAGAATATGCGCAAGATTTATTGGATACATTTGAAGATTTAAGCATCATTGGTGAAGCGAAACACAAAACTTCAGTTGTCTCATTTTCGATCAAAGGCATTCACCCGTTTGATATTGGAACCTTACTAGATAAACAAGGAATTGCTGTTCGAACGGGTCACCATTGTACGCAACCATTAATGGATTTTTTCAAAATTCCAGGAACAATTCGTGCTTCTTTTGCGTTTTACAATACGAAAGAAGAAATTGACACCTTCATTGAAGCTGTGGACCGTAGCATGAATTTATTAAAATAAAGAATGACCTTACAAGAAATACAAGAAGAAATCATCAGTGAATTCGACGTTTTTGACGATTGGATGGATAAATACGAATACATCATCGACCTTGGAAAAGAACTACCAATCATTGATCCATTGAAAAAAACTGACGATCGATTAATTGAAGGGTGTCAATCAAAAGTATGGTTAGATGCAACAGTAGTTGATGGTAAAATGCAGTTCACAGCAGATTCTGATGCAATTATTACAAAAGGAATTATTGGTTTGTTGATTCGTGTCATGAATGAACAATCACCTGAAGCTGTTGCAACGGCTGATTTATTTTTTATTCAAAAAATTGGTTTACAAGAACATTTATCCCCTACGCGATCAAATGGTTTAATAGGAATGGTTAAAAAATTAAAAATGAGTGCATTGCAAGCACTAAATGCATAAATTATACAATGGAACACGAAATTATTATATTGGAAAATAAGGTTATTGAGGTATTAAAAACAATTTATGATCCTGAAATTCCTGTAGATGTTTTTGAACTTGGTTTAATCTACGAAGTGCGCATCGATGAAGATAAAAATGTGGAAATAGACATGACGTTGACATCGCCGAATTGTCCTGTAGCTGAAACCATGCCGAAAGAAGTGGAAGATAAAGTTGCGGCGTTGGATGATGTAAACACTTCAAAAGTGAACATTGTTTTTGATCCACCTTGGGATAAAGACATGATGAGCGAAGAAGCAAAATTAGAATTAGGGTTTTTATAGTTAAAGAGAATTTGGAGGCAGGACTTAAGACTTAAGGAGGCAAGATTTTAGGACTTTAAGAATGAATTAATGGAACAATTGTTTAATGTGTAAATGGAACAATGAAACGAGATCGTGGTTCTGTTGAAATCGTAACTCTAATGACTAATTAACTAATGACTAATGCCTTAATCAAAAACTTAAGGAATGAAAGAATGAAGGAATGAAATTAGATTGTTGTACTGTTGAAATCGTAACTCTAATGACTAATTAACTAATGACTAATGCCTTAATCAAAGACTTAAGGACTTAAGGAATGAAGGAATGAAATTAGATTGTTGTTCTGTAGAAATCTAAAACTAATGACTAATTAACTAGCTAACTAATGACTAAAAACCGTATCTTTATTTCAGAAAATCAAAAAAAATGAGACGCGTAGTAATTACAGGAATGGGTGCTTTAACTCCGATTGGATTAAATTTAGCTGATTATTGGAACGGACTAAAAAACGGAAAAAGCGGTGCTGCTACTATCACAAAATTCAATGCAGAAAAATTCAAAACTAGATTTGCTTGCGAACTAAAAGGATTTGATCCAAAACTACATTTTGATGTAAAAGAAAATCGTAAATACGATCCGTTTTCCCAATATGCTTTAGTTTCTGTAGCCGAAGCAATTGAAAATGGTAAAATAGATTTTGAAGGATTAAACAAAGATCGAATAGGCGTAATTTGGGGATCAGGAAATGGCGGAATTCAAACATTTCAAGAACAAATGACTGAATATTGTGAAGGAGATGGAACACCTCGCTTTACCCCTTTTTTCATTCCACGGATTTTAGTTGACATTGCTTCTGGTATTATTTCTATAAAATATGGACTTAGAGGCGTGAATTTTTGTCCTGTTTCTGCCTGTGCAACTTCCAATACAGCATTAATAGAAGCGTTCAATTATATCAAATGGGACAAAGCAGATATGATTATTTCTGGCGGTTCCGAAGCTGCAATTACAGATTCTGCCATCGGAGGATTTTCTTCTGCAAAAGCATTGTCTACAAAAAATGACGACCCTCAAAGTGCTTCGCGCCCTTTCGATGTTACTCGCGATGGGTTTGTAATGGGTGAAGGTGCTGGAGCGATGATTTTAGAAGAATTAGAACATGCTAAAAAACGTGGCGCAACTATTTATGGTGAAATCGTTGGAGGTGGAATGGCTGCAGATGCGTATCATTTAACGGGAACACATCCTGAAGGAGATGGCGCTGTTTTAGGAATGAATGAAGCAATTCGCGAAGCAAGAATACATGCAGACCAAATTGATTACATCAACATGCACGCTACGTCAACAGCGCAAGGAGACAACTCTGAATTAATTGCAGCTAAACGCGTATTTGGAGAACGAAAAAGCTTAAGTGTTTCCGCAACGAAATCAATGACGGGTCACTTGTTGGGCGCTGCTGGAGCTATTGAAGGAATTGCATGTGTAATGGCTTTACAAAACAACTTTGTGCCGCCAACAATCAATACTACAGAAATTGAACCAGATTTTAGTGGGCTTTTTGATTTCCCTTTAGGAAATGGTAAAACCAAAGAAATGACGTATGCGATGAGTAATACCTTTGGATTTGGTGGACACATTGCTTCGATCATTTTCAAGAAATATTCAGAATAATGCTTTTAAAGAAACCACAAAACACGTTTAATTTCCAATTAATTGATCAAGAAAGTGAACGTTTAATTTATCGTTCAATTACAGAAGCTGATTTCAATGCATGGTTAGCATTTTATGATGATCCAGATTCTATGCGCTATATCCAACCAGAAATTACAGGTTCGAATGAGGAAAAATGCCGCGCTTGGTTAGACCGTTTGAAATGGCGCACTGAGAATAAGTTAGGAACAATGAATGCTTTAATTGAAAAAGAAAGTGGCCGTTTGGTTGGACAATGCGGTTTGCTGATTCAAACGATTGATGGCATTGAAGAACTAGAAATCGGGTATTCCATTTTACCTGCGTTTCGTAACAAAGGTTATGCTACTGAAGCTGCACAAAAATGCAAGCAGTTTGCGTTTGAAAACAAATTAAGCGATTCCGTTATTTCATGTATATTACCAGGAAATATTTTTTCAGAACAAGTTGCCATAAAAAACAGTATGACTTTAGAAAAAATCACTCAAGATAAAGGAGAGACGATTCAAGTGTTTAGATGCTGGAATTCTTAAAAATTTAACCATTATAAATTAATACTTCGGTAACATTTACCGCTCAAACTTTTTTGATTTTTGCAAAATGAAAATTATCAATCGTGATATAAGTTGGTTGTCGTTTAATGAACGTGTCTTGCAGGAAGCATCGGATGCACGAATTCCTTTGATTGAACGCATGCGTTTTTTAGGAATTTATTCGAATAACCTAGATGAATTTTACCGGGTGCGTGTTGCGAATATCAAACGCGTGATGAGTTTTGATAAAAAAATTACACTAAATAATAAAGGAACTGCTCAGAAATTATATGCTGAAATACGCGATATTGTCATGAAACAACAAAAGACATTTGAAAAAACATACCAACAAATTATTAAAGAATTAGATGACAATAACATTTTATTAATCAACGATAAATCGCTTAACAAACATCAAATCAAGCAATTAGACGCTTACTATAATCTGATATTAAAGCATGCTATTGTACCAATAATTTTAGATAAAAAAACGAGTTTTCCCGTCATCAAAGATTCTAGTATTTATTTGGCCATCAAAATTGTTGGTAAGGATAAAAAGATCAAGTATGCTTTAATTCAAATCCCAACTGATTTTTCACGTTTTTATAGATTAAATGCAGATGAAAAGGAATACTTTATTTTGTTGGATGATATTATTCGTTTTTATTTAAAAAACATCTTTAAAATCTTTGAATTCGAAGAAATCAATGCGTACACGTTTAAATTTTCACGCGATGCGGAATTGAATTTAGACGATGATTACTCGGAGACATTAATTGAAAAAATTGAAAAAAGTTTAAAACAACGCGTTAAAGGGAAACCAGTTCGTTTTGTTTACGATCAAAATATGCCGGAAGATTTGTTGAATCATCTATTAAAATCGTTGGATTTATCTAAAAATGAAAATGCAATTCCGGGAGGAAAATACCATAATTTCAAAGATTTCATTTCTTTTCCATCATTTGGACACAGCGAGTTTAAATTTAGTGAACAAATTCCGTGCATTCATCCAGAATTGGAACATGTGAAAAGTTTAATTGAAACGATTGCAGACAAAGACATTTTATTACATTTCCCCTACCAGCGCTTTGATTACATTGTAGACACCTTAAGAGAAGCTGCGATTGATCCAACTGTTAAAAGCATTAAAATTAATGTGTACCGCGTAGCGAAACAATCGCAAATTATGAATGCTTTGATTGCTGCGATTAACAATGGTAAAAAAGTAACTGTTTTCTTAGAATTACAAGCGCGCTTTGATGAAGAAAATAATTTGAACTGGGCCAACAAATTGAAGGAGCATGGTGCTAAAGTACTGTTTGGTATGCAACATTTTAAAGTGCATTCGAAATTAATGCAAATTGCCCGTCAAATTAATGGTAAAGAACAATTGATTTCATACATTGGAACAGGTAATTTCAATGAGCGAACTTCGTTAATTTATGGTGATTTAGGTTTGTTAACTGCAAATCCAACACTTGGAAATGAAGTGAAAAAAGTATTTAGATTACTCGAAAACAACATGGATCGTGGGATTTACAGAGAATTGTTAGTTTCTCCAATGAATACGCGAAGAAAATTAATTGCGCTTATCGACAAAGAAATCAAATTTGCTGAAAATAAGAAAAAAGCAAGTATCAAAATCAAATTAAATAATTTAACGGATCCAAAAATCATTGATAAATTATATAGAGCGAGTCAAGCGGGTGTGAAAATAGATATGATTATCCGTGGCGTATGTTGTTTGATTCCAGGCGTGAAAGATTTAAGTGAAAATATTCGCGTTATCAGTATTGTAGGACGATATTTGGAACACGCGCGCTTTTTCATCTTTGAAAACGATAAAAATCCTAGTTATTTCATTTCTAGTGCCGATTGGATGGAACGAAATTTTGATAAACGAATTGAAGTTGGTTGTCCAATCTATGACAAATCCATTCAAAAAGAATTAGAATTTATTTTCGAACAACAATGGAACGACACTGTCAATGCACGACATGTTTGTAAAGATCAAAAAAATACGTTTATTCATTCTAAAAGTGATAAGCCTTTTAACTCTCAATTAGCTTTATTTAATTATTACGAGAAAAAAGCTAAAATTATCGAGTAGCAATATATTCTTTGTGCATTGCATAGATCATACCATCTGATAAACCAATTTTTGGAACTGTAATTTGCGTACAATTTAATTCATTTAAGATGTACAAGTAAATGTCCATAGCTGGAACAATTACGTCTGCTCTGTCAGGTTTTAATTGGTATTTATCCGTACGCTCTTCTAAAGTTAACTTATCCAATTTATCACGGAGTTTAACTATTGCATTTGTATCTAATACTTGAGATTGACTTTTACCAATCATTTTATGCACTTTGTTGATGTTTCCACCCGTTCCAAATAATTTATGAGGCGAATTAAGATCAACGTGTTGAATGATCCAATCATGTATTTCTGACCAGATTGTTGTTGCTACTTTTCCTTTCAACAAGCGAATTGTTCCTACTTGAAATGATTTTGAAGCAATGCGTGTTCCATTTTCAAAAACACTAATTTCTGTGCTTCCGCCACCAACATCAATCACAATAAAAGGAGCTGTTTTATCAAAATCTAACAAAAAGAACGTTCCGAAGATTAACTTAGCTTCTTCGTCTCCACTGATCACTTCGATGGTAATTCCAGATTCTTTTTTAATTTTTGCACTAATTTCTTGCGAATTTAATGCTTCACGCATCGCAGAAGTTGCAACAGCTCTCAACTTTCTAACTTCAAAAGTTTCAGCAATTAATTTAAACGCTTGAATTGTTTTTGAAAAATCTGTCGCCTTTTTAGGTGAAATAATTCCATTTTCAAAAACCTCATCGCCCAAACGCAATGGGACTCTAGTATATGAAATCTTTTTAACAAATGAATGATTACCAACAACTTCAACTTCTCCAACTAGAAGTCGCGCAGCATTCGTACCAATATCAATTGCACCAAATTTCATTTCAACTTATTTTTTTCTAAAGAATATCTTAATTGGTACACCACAAAAATCGAAGTGTTCACGCAACCTGTTTTCTAAGAAACGTTTGTATGAATCTGGAATATATTGGGGTAAATTACAGAAAAATGCAAAAGCAGGTGAATGCGTTGGCAATTGCTGAATGTATTTGATACGTATGTATTTCCCTTTGATTGCGGGTGGTGGAGTTGCTTGAATTACTTCTTGCATCACTTCATTCAACTTAGAAGTAGAAATTTTCTTCGTTCTGTTTTCATGCACCATCATCGTTGCTTCCAACGCTTTGTGAATACGCTGTTTGTTGATTGTTGACGTAAAAATAATTGGAACATCATTAAATGGAGACAATTGTTTACGCAAATTTTCTTCGTATTCGTTCATGGTATTTTGATCTTTTTCAACCAAATCCCATTTATTAACCAAAACGACAACGCCTTTAGAATTTTTCTCAATTACATAAAAAATATGTAAATCTTGTTTCTGTAAGCCTTCAGAAGCATCCATCATGAAAATACACACATCAGCGCTTTCAATGGTACGAACAGATCTCAAAACGGAGTAATATTCAATGTCTTCTGTAACTTTAGCTTTCTTTCTAATTCCAGCAGTATCAATCAACATGAAATCAAATCCAAATGCATTGTAACGCGTATTAATTGAATCACGTGTTGTTCCAGAAATATCTGTTACAATATTGCGTTCTTCTCCTGTCAAAGCGTTTACTAGTGAAGATTTTCCAACGTTTGGTCGACCAACAATCGCAACACGCGGCAAGTCATCTTTTTCGTTAACTGATTCATCTTCTTTATTGAAATGTTTAACAACTTCATCTAAAATATCACCTGTTCCTGTTCCATTTGTTGCTGATAAATCATACACATCACCAAGGCCAAACGAATAAAACTCAGCAGACAAACCAATACGATTCATATTGTCCACTTTATTTGCAACAATTAAAACTGGTTTTTTCGATTTTCGCAATAAAGCAGCAACCGTTTCATCTAAATCTACAATGCCTGTTGTTACATCCACCATGAACAAAATCACAGTAGCTTCCTCTATTGCAATTTCTACTTGTTTACGGATTTCACCTTCAAAAATATCTTCTGATCCTTTGACATAACCACCCGTATCAATCACCGAAAAATGAGCACCATTCCACTCACCTTTTCCGTATAAACGGTCTCTCGTTACGCCACTAATTTCTTTTACAATCGCATTGCGTGACTCCGTCAGGCGATTAAACAAGGTCGATTTCCCAACATTTGGACGACCTACTATTGCAACTATATTACTCATTTTTTTCTTTTCTTATTTGATGATTTTGGATTGAAAGAGGTTAAGATTGAAAGACTTAAGGACGATAAGAATAAATCTTTATTCTCCAAAATTCTCCACCTAAAACTCAAAACTTTAAACCAAAACTAACTATCTAACTCACTAATGACTAATGACTAACTCACTAATTCCTAATATCCGTACTTTTTCAATTTATTTTCCGTTGAACGCCAATCTTTATCCACTTTCACAAACGTTTCCATAAACACTTTTTGATCGATGAATTTTTCAATTTCTAATCGCGATTCACGTCCAATACGTTTCAACATTTCTCCGCCTTTACCAATTAAAATTCCTTTCTGCGAATCACGTTCAACTATTATTAATGCACGTATTCTAGTAATGTTTGGTTCTTCAAGGTATTCTTCAATTTCAACTTGACAACTGTAAGGCACTTCTTTGTCGCAATGAATAAAAATCTTTTCACGAATGATTTCTGACACAAAGAAACGCATTGGTCTGTCAGACAATTCCTCTTTATCGTAATAAGCCGGATTTTCAGGAACCAATTCTAAAATTTTTGCCCAAACAGAAGCAACATTGAAATCATGTAACGCTGATACAGGATAAATTAACGCATTAGGCAATTTCTCTTGCCAGTATTCGTAACGCTCAGTTACTTTTTCTTGATCACTTAAATCTATTTTATTAATCAAACACAACACGGGAACTTTCAATTTTTGAATTTTCTCCAATGTCTCTTTGTGATTCATTTCATTCTCTTTCGTATCTGTAATAAAAATTAATACATCCGCATCTTTGATGGAGGCATTCACATAATCCATCATTGCTTCGTGCAATTTATACGCAGCATTAACTACTCCTGGTGTATCCGAAAAAACAATTTGATAATCTTCATCATTTACGATACCAAGAATTCGATGACGCGTCGTTTGCGCTTTTGATGTAACGATGGATAATTTTTCACCTACCAATCGATTCATCAAGGTAGATTTACCAACGTTTGGACTACCAACAATATTTACGAAACCAGATTTGTGAGTCATTTACTGAAATTTAGGTGCAAAGGTACGGAATTTTTTAGGTAATCGAACGTGTTATTTAAACATAACAAGCACTCTAATATGGAGAAACTTAATGAACATTTAACCATTGTTCAACTTTCAGCGCATCGCTGGAGTAAATGAGGCGGTAGCGTTGGCCTGATTTTAATTTTTTACACGTAAAATTTTCTGATGAATGCTTATTTAATTTTCCTCGAATTTTTCGATTTAACACGGTCGTTCCATCTTCTTTTTGAATCGTAATTACTGAAATCCCATCTGTTAAATTCATAAATTGAACATTAACTTCATGTTGGAAAACATCTGCAAAAACTTGCAACTGCAAACCATTATTACTTTGAGTATTCAATTGATCGTTCGATTTTTCGGGAGATTTAATTAAATAAACAGGATAAATAAATGCATTTGCATGGCTTTCATTTCCAGTATTGGTCCAAAAAATGGCAGCTGCCGAACTTTTTATGCCGCCAAAAACGTATCCCAACAATAAACTATCGCTCTGAAAGTCATCAATTAATAAAATACCATTAGCTGATTTTGGCAATAAAGGATTTGGAATAAATTCTGATGCTGCGCCCAAATAACCTGGCATATTTAACGGATTTTTATATTCTGCTAACGCACCGTTTGCAGCAACACTGATTCTAGAAATGGTTGAAACAAATGGAACATCTGTATCCATAACTAATGATGATAAACTATCATAATAGTTCGCGATACCTCCGAAAAACAAAAAATGCTGTTGCTGTTTTTGACGATCAAATAAGGAAACAGATGCACAATGGTAATGGTTGTAATACTGTGCAAATCTTGGAACCGCATGTATTGCTGTATCAGCAATTTCAATTGCATTGATGTAAGGTATGTCTAAATCTTCTTGAAAAACACCCGAAAACGCAATTATTTTTTCTGTTCCGTTGCGATCTATTTGCGGTAATACATTAAAATCTCTTCGGTGCATCAAGTCTTGACTGTACAAACTATCTAAAAAGCGGTATTTCAAATGATGATCTGAAAATCCTAATTCAAAAATTCGAACTTGATTGGTATACGTTTGTTCAAATGTTGGGTTATTCATCGGATTATACCTTCCGTCAAAACGATGTCCACCAATTAAATAATACAATCCATTCATGCGTTGTAATTTCCCACCTGTTACCGCAAATTTCTCATCATTCATCTGATGAAATTGTTCGTTTTTCAATGGAATTCCCGCAACAATTGACTGCATTAATTCTGAAACATTGAACGCAATTATAGAAGGAAAAGTAATGTGATCATTTTTTATAGCGCTAAAACCATAACCACCAATTAAATACAAGATTTCACCCTCTTGGTAAAACTCCATGTTCGTTGAAGAAAGTTGTTCTTTCAACGCTGAACTTAACAAGGTGTCCGGCATCGACCATTGTTTTTTCGCAATTGGATCAATTACAATCAACAGCGTATTGTGTCCTGCTTTATTGAATGCTGCCCAAGGCTGTCTTCTATGCAATCCGTCTAAACGCCCGCCAATGATTAACCATTTTCCATCTGATTGTCCAAAAGAAAAGGACTGTAAACCGCCTAGTTTCTCAATTTTAATAGCATCTAATCCAATGGAATAGTTAAACACTTGCGTAAAACTTAACGAAGTAGTTAGAAAGAGAAAAATAAAAATAAGAAAACGCATACAATACTATTTTTCACAAAAGTAAGGATAAGAGTTGGATTAATTTTACAAATCCTATCGCTGTGTAACCTGTGTAACAATCGGAATCAAATTGAATACCCAACTTTGTGTTCAATTCAAACACGAAGGATATGAAGAAAAATTTAGGCAGTACAGACAAAGTCATTCGATACATTTTAGCAATCGTATTTATTTTAATAGCATTATTAGGCAACATAAATGTCGTCTTACGCAGTGTGTTATTTTCAGCTTCAGCAGTTTTAATCGGTACGAGTTTACTTTCTTTTTGTCCATTGTATGCGATTGTTGGATTAAAAACTTGTAAAAATGAACAGTAAAAATCAATTAAAAAACGTAAATTTGAAACACAATAATTTACGTATGAAAACACTTTTTTTCACGCTTTCTTTGCTATTATTTGCCTGTGGCGGAACCAACTTAACGGATGGAAATACAGCTAATGCGCAGCAAACTCAAACCAATTTGTCAGCGAAAGAATTTTCAATGAAAATGGAACAAACTCCAAGTGCGCAGATTATTGATGTAAGAACTCCCGGAGAAGTTGCAGGTGGCTTTATCAATAATGCGGTTAACATAGATTACAATAGTGCTGATTTTACAACAAAAATAAATCAATTAGATAAAAACAAACCAACATTTGTTTATTGTTTAAGCGGTGGGAGAAGTGGTTCTGCAGCAGCTCAAATGCGTTCTGACGGTTTTAAAATCGTTTATGAATTAACAGGAGGAATCAT
This sequence comes from Flavobacteriales bacterium, assembly GCA_947491305.1. Classification (GTDB taxonomy): domain Bacteria; phylum Bacteroidota; class Bacteroidia; order Flavobacteriales_D; family Crocinitomicaceae; genus M0103. The sequence goes on from CANLIL010000005.1 coordinate 12,186, forward strand.
GAAATGGAATGCTGCTGGTTTACCTTTGGTGACCAAAAATCAAGCACCTAAAAAACAAGGTATGACCTTGAACGACTTTAATAAACTGACTTCTTCCGATAAACTAGTTTTGGTCGATTTTTATGCTGAATGGTGTGCGCCTTGTAAACGAATGAAACCATATTTAGAAGAAATCGCAAAAGAAATGAATGCAACGGTCGAAGTCATTAGAATAGATGTTGATCAGCATCCTTCATTAATGAAAGAATTAAAAATTGAAGAATTACCTGTTTTAAGAACCTATAAAAATGGCACTTTAACTTGGGAACACAAAGGCTTCATTGAAAAAGCAGAAGTTGTTAAAAAATTAAATTAATTACTAGTTTACTCTTATGAAAATCGAACAAATCTATACTGGATGTTTAGCACAAGGTGCTTACTATGTAATAAGTGAAAACGAAGCGTTTATCATTGACCCATTACGTGAAGTTCAACCATATTTGGAACGCTTGAAAAATGATGGTGTAAGCTTAAAATATATTTTTGAGACACATTTTCATGCTGATTTTGTTTCAGGACATTTGGATTTGAGCAAAGCAACTGGTGCGCCAATTGTTTTCGGACCAAACGCACAACCAGCTTTTGAAGCTATCGTTGCAACAGATGAGCAGATTTTTACGATTGGAAAAGTAAAAATTAAAGTGTTACACACACCAGGTCATACCATGGAAAGTTCAACATTTTTATTAATCGATGAAAACGGTAAGGAAGTTGCGATTTTTTCAGGTGACACCTTGTTTTTAGGTGATGTTGGTCGACCAGATTTAGCGCAAAAAGCAGCAGACATGACGCAAGAGCAATTAGCTGGTTTATTGTTTGATAGTTTGATGACTAAAATAATGCCTTTGAGTGATGATATCACTGTTTATCCTGCACACGGAGCTGGTTCTGCATGTGGAAAAAACATGATGAAAGAAACGGTTGATACCTTGGGCAATCAAAAGAAAATGAATTACGCCTTAAACCAACCAACTAAAGAAGCATTTATTGCAGCTGTTACGGATGGTTTATTGCCGCCTCCTGCCTATTTTGGTTTCAATGTTGCCATGAATAAAAATGGCTATGAAAATTTTGAAACAGTTAAGAAAAAAGCAATGACTTCTTTAAGTCCTGACGCATTTGAAACACTTGTTGAAGCTTCAAGTGCCTTGATTTTAGACACTAGAGATAGCAATGCTTTTAAAAATGGTTTTGTGCCTCAAGCAATTAATATTGGAATCAAAGGGGATTTTGCTCCTTGGGTTGGCGCATTAATTGGTGATGTGAAACAAGAAATTGTATTGGTAACAGAAGCTGGAATGGAAGAAGAAGTTATTACGCGTTTAAGTCGTGTTGGATTTGATCATGTATTAGGTTTCTTAGAAGGCGGATTTGATGCTTGGAAAAATGCTGGTAAAGAAGTTGATACGGTTCACCGAATCTCTGCAACAGAGTTTGAACAAGAATTCAGCGCGGAAAATTCATCCGTAATTGATGTTCGAAAAGAAAGTGAATATACAGCTGAGCATATAGACAATGCTTTTTGCAAACCTTTAGCTGATATTAATGATTGGACAAAAGACATTCAACCAAATGAACACTTTTTCCTACACTGTGCTGGTGGTTATAGAAGTATGATTGCTGCAAGTATTTTACAAGCGAGAGGATATCGAAATTTCACAGAAATAGAAGGTGGTTTTAATGCGATTGCAAAAACATCCATTCCAACATCGGATTTTGTTTGCCAAAGTAAATTATTGAACTAATCAATGCTTATTGCTGGGTACTTTGCTTCCATTTTAATTGGGATTTCACTTGGATTAATCGGTGGCGGTGGTTCTATTTTAACCGTGCCTGTATTATTTTATTTGTTTAAAGTTGACCCACTTTTAGCAACCGTTTACTCTTTGTTTGTAGTAGGAACAAGCAGTTTAGTTGGGACTTTTCAAAAAAACAAAGATGGTTTAATTGAATACAAAACTGCAGTTCTTTTTGGAATCCCCTCAATTTTAACGGTTTTTATTACCCGAAAATTGATCGTTCCCTTAATTCCAGACTCTCTTGGTGCAATTAATGGATTTGAAATAACAAAAGCCTTTTTAACGATGTTATTTTTTGCGAGCTTAATGATCGCAGCGTCATTTTCAATGATTCGCACTAAAAAAAGACAAGACAAATCAGAACAAGGTCAAAAAAATTATATTAAAATCGCCATCCAAGGATTGTTTGTAGGAATGATTACAGGATTGGTTGGCGCTGGTGGGGGATTTTTAATTATACCAGCATTAATCCTTTTGTGTCATTTACCGATGAAAAAAGCAGTTGGAACGGCCTTGCTTATTATCGCTGTCAATTCGCTTCTAGGATTTTCAGTTGATTTTTATAGCGGTGTAAAAATTGACTGGACCTTACTATTATCCGTAACAAGTTTAGCTATCGGAGGGATTTTTATCGGTAATATGCTCTCGAAAAAAATTGATGGCAACCAACTCAAAAAAGGATTTGGCTGGTTTGTACTTTCAATGGGTGTTTACATCCTTTTAGATTTATTACTCCACAAGTAAGCGCTGAACAACTTGTTCATTGTTTTGATTACGTATGATGATAGAATACAAACCTGGCTTCAATTGAACTTTCCAATTGTAAATTCCTGTATCAAATTTAGCTGCATAACACACACTACCTGAACTCGTCACCACTTCCATCCCAAATACTTTTGAACTAAAAAAGATATCGTCATCACTTTCTACAGGATTTGGTGTAATGCTATAATTTTCTGAAATAGTCTGAACCAAACCCAAACTACCATCCAACCCACAAGTTCCAGCCGTAAATTCATTTAATAGGAAATGATCTCCAGCAGCTATTCTTCCTGAATTCATCGTTGATGGGAAACCAATTTTGGACCAATATTTTGGTAAAATAAAACTTGGGCGTTGTAGGTAACAATAGGAAACATCTGATAAACTCTGTGTTCCAGCTGGTGTTACCACATTTTTATTATTATTGCCGAATTCAAAATGATTACCTCCTTGTAAGGTATAATTCACTGAGCTGAACGGGAAACTGGTGTTTGGAATTTCATTGCCAATAAAATTTTGACCGGGTGAAGTGTTGTCACTAAAAAAGATTCCCCACAAACTCGCCCTATTTCTAAAAAACGTATTGTTTGGACCATTTCCGCCATGCGAATTATCGATGACAATATTTTGACCATCGTTTTGTTCAAACAAATTAGCAAAGACATAATTTCCGTGCAAGACCATATCACCAGCCGAATTACTTGGTAAAAACACACTTCCAGTCCAGTATGGATTGATGGAATAATTGTAACAAAACACATTGCCGTTAGCTCCTGCTTGAACAATCATTGAATGGCGTAAATGATTGAAAATATTATCGTAAACTCGGCATTCATTCGTGCTGAATTGCAACATAACACCATAACCTCTTCCTCCTTCACCGTATTCAAACGCGTCTTTGAAATAACAATTATTGATGGATAAATTCGAACAATTACTCGCTTCGATGTGTGCAAAAGTTGTATTCTCAAACGCAACACCCTTCACCCACGAATTGACAGTATATTCAAAACTGATATTACTCGATTGTTCGGGAGCTGTATTGTCAATTCGTTCAATCTTTAAACATTCAACACCTGTATTTTTTACAGGAACAATTCGACGAATATATGGTGTACGTTGCATTAAAAAATCCATGCGCATTTCTGATGCCAACGTCAAGTAATTTGCAGAAATTGCAGTAATTTGCGTTAATTGTCCTACACTTCCAGCAGCCCAAGCCGTCGTTGTTAAATCCATATCATTTTGCTTGAGTTGAATCCAATCTCCAACCGAGAAAGCAGCTGCATTTGCAACAGAAATTTGATGAGTTCCCTTTAATGCAGCTTGTGTTAAAGAACTTGTATCGCTCATAGGATAACCTGAAGCATAAAATGAATGTCCTGTGTTTTGGTGTTCAATTCTAAATGTTGTTTGATCTGAACCAGCTCCTCTGATGATAAAGTTACTTCGCAAATAAATCGGTATAGTAAACAAATAAGTGCCTGCTGGAAAATAAACAATTGTTGGACCTTGATAAGCAATCATCAAGGAACCTAAAGGATAATCATTTGGTGTAACACCATCTGCAACAAAACCATACGTTGAAGCATCCACAAACGTAAAACCTTGTGTTGTTGTGTCTTTTATTCCTGCCACTTTCCAATCAACTGAACGTTGAGGTGGAAGGATTTGTGCAAAGGAATAAGTAATAAAAAATAAAGGCAGAATAAAAATGAGCTTTGACATACAAATAATCGTTTGGTTCAAAGATAGATGAAATGAATGAATTGAAAAAATTAGGAAATACTAACCCATCATTTCGATTAGATCACTTTTATTGAAAATAAGTTCGAATTAATATGGAAAATTTATTTTTAACATGAAATAACAAACAACTTTATTAAGCTATTTTATACAATATGTAATACTATAATCCTAATTGCTTGTTCTATATTTACGGTAAAAATTTCCGAAAATAATCAATGTAATAATTAGCCCAAAACTAGATTGATTTCTATCTAATTGAAAAAATTGATCTACCAAAAGATAAGCCATGGATAAACCGATAATCATGAAATGCAAAGACTTTGCTGTTTTTGCAACAAAATGCATTACAATAAAAATAACCGCTGCTATTGAAGTGATAATTAATGCTGTTATGTTAAATTAAATTTTGATTTAAATTTACAATTATTTAATTAACTCAGCAAATTATTTTAGAAAAGTTAAAATTTACAACATTGCAATATTGTAAAGAATTCAGCTCTATCAAGCATTTCAGTCTTGATATTACATCTTTTGTTTATTAAATCTCTTTTCTTAATTAAATTTAATAAAAAACTATAGACCAATGAAGAAGTGTATTCAACATATATTAGCTATAGTTTATCCTGAAAAAGTTTGAATTTTGTTGGCTGAGAATCTCGAATCCAAAAAAAAGTCACCATTTCTGATGACTTTCTTTTTCCTTTGTAGCGGACACGAATATCCTCCATTTCATTTCGGATGGACATTTTTGGTTTTATTATCAAAGAAAAGCGCAGCACGTTGCACGTGCTTACTTTTTTACATTCCTATTCGCTTTTAAAAGTAAACTTTCAACGCTTCTAGAAATGCAAAAAGCCAGTCATTTCTAACTAGCTTTTCCTTTGTAGCGGGGACACGACTCGAACGTGCGTCCGTCAGCTGACGGATATGAGCCCGACGAGCTCAACTTGTTTCCTGATAAAATCTCTTCCTCTGCTGGATTTGAGTTGATTTTCACGTTGCATTGCAGTTGATTTTAATTCGTGAAATTCTACATAGACGACTATCCAAGGTCTGAAATTTTTGGTATACCCTTTCGTTGAATGAATATTATGAGAATAATATCGATCAATTAAATCAGCGGTATAACCAATATAAATCTTATTGTATTTTTTTGAATAAAGTGCGTAGGTTACATACATATTTTCTAACGTAAATGGGTTTCATAAAAAAAAGTCACCATTTCTGATGACTTTTTTTTTCCTTTGTAGCGGGGACACGACTCGAACGTGCGACCTTCGGGTTATGAGCCCGACGAGCTACCAACTGCTCCACCCCACACTCTATTCGTTTAACTATTAGCTAAACGCAGTACAAATATACTACTTTTTTGGGTAATAACAAGAATAAATTGAAAATAATGTGTTTTTTTTAGATTCCCTTTCCTATTTTGGGCTTACTTTTGCAGTAAAATTAATTGCTATGTTTAAACGAATTCTCGATAAAGTTGCTATTGCCTGTTTCCTATTATTAGTTATTCTATTCAATTCTTGTGCTACAGATGAACAAACTTCTCCAGAAAATAACCAGGAACAAGTAATTAATCAAGCGCTATTCAACGGTCAGTTAGAATACTCTGCTAAAATAGAAGCAATTGATGCAAATGAACAATTGAAAAAATTGAACAGTTTGTCCTTTACAAACAATGCGAAATCAACCGCTGAAGCAATAGCATTCCTAGATGAAAAAGATTCAGAAGTGAAAATTATTGAAAAATTCAATGATGCAGTAACAGGTAACTACGGTTCGAAAACGTTTTACATTGAAAAAGGAAAAGTTTTTTGTGCGAAAGAAGTCTATTTCGATGCTCAAATAAGTACGCCATCTTTTGTTGAACGAATTACTTACTTCCAAAAAAATAGCCAAGTTAAAGCATCGATAGAACGCTATGCAGCTTATGAAGAAGAATTAGATCAATCACCCTTTAAACTTACAGCAAAAAAGAACATTTCAATCAATCGCGCCCTTTCAATATTAAATCATACAGGTGAATTTGAAACAACATTTCAAGGATTTTTGACACACAACAACATGGATTTTATTTTAGTTGGTAAGAATACTCCTGAGGGGTTTACTTCTGCCCTTTCAATACAATCTCAAAATGCAACCGTAATTTATTTGCAAAAAAATGAACGCAAAATGGTTGGAACGTTGTTGGATGTTAGTCACAGTTTTATTGTGGATGGAAGTGGAATGACATTTCAAGTGTTAAATGATGTAACAATCATTCAGCCAAAAAAATAAGCAACGAAACATCCTTATTATCGTTATTATTTCAACTTGTTTTCGTTAAAAATGTTAAATTTTTATCTCGACTCGTTTTAAAAATTGATATTTGCAAACTTTTAATTTATACCAAAAACTAAAAATGAAAAAAACACTACTTTGTTTCATCCTTTTATTTTGTTCATTGTATACTGCTTCCTTAGAAGCACAAGAAATGAAAATTTCAGGAACTGTTTACGATTCTTCAGGTGTAAAACCATTAAAAGATGCAGTTATAATGGCCGTTCGTGTAAAAGATTCGTTGTTGTTAAATTTTACCCGGTCTAAAGAAAACGGAAATTTCAATTTAACTGGTTTTGAGCCTGACACCTTGTCTTTAATCATTTCACATCCAAATTTTGACGATCGTATTTACTACATTTTTGGTAATAAATCCAATTTTGAAATTGATATTCCAACAGCTCGCTTAAATATAAAATCAAAAGAATTAGCGGCAATCACCATTTACGCCAATAAAAATCCAATTTATTACAAAGGAGATACGCTGGTTTACGTGGCCGATTCATTCAAAGTTGCTGAAAATGCAGTTGTTGAAGATTTATTAAAGAAATTACCTGGCTTAAAAGTCGATAAAAACGGTAAAATCACTTCTCAAGGGAAAGAAATAAGTAAAGTATTGGTAGATGGTGACGAATTTTTTGGAACAGATCCTACTATGGCAACCAAAAACTTAGCTGCCAATGGCGTTGAATCTGTTCAAGTTTACGAAAAGAAAAATGACAATGCCAAAGAAGGCGAAGATGAAACCATAAAAGTGCTCGATTTGAAACTTAAAGAAGAGGCAAAAAAAGGATATTTTGGGAAAGTTTCTGGGGCTTCTGATTTTGGATTGTTTGAGGAGAAACCATTTTATGAAGGTGAATTGTTGTTGAATAAATTTAATAAAACTCAAAAAATATCTGTTTTTGCATTGGGTTCAAATACTCCAAAATCTAACTTAGGCTTTGGAGATATGGCTAAATTTGGGTTGAATGATGAATTAGAAAATAGTGGAATGTCTATGTGGGATCAAAATTCAAGAAATACTGCCGGAATCCCACAAACATTCAAAGCAGGTGTTTATTTCAACGATAAAATTGGTAAACGAGGAGAAATCAATGTCAATTACACGTATTACAATCAACAATTAACTGCTAAATCAAACAGTAAAACACAGTTCTTTTTAACAGATTCAACGTATTCTTCAATGGATTCCATTCAGAATTCATCAAGAAGTGAAGCGCATAAAATTAACTTAGCTTATAATTTAAAAATAGATTCCCTAACAACTTTAGAAATTAAACCAGCTATTTCATACAATTTAGGGTACTCAGACAACCGATCTAACAATTCATTTATTGGCGAAACAGGAATTTTATCGCTAAATACACTGGTTCAAAATGAAAATGATTCAAAAGGTTTAACAAGTAATTCTAAAATCACCTTAAATCGTAAATTTAAAAAACCAAGAAGAGAATTGGAATTGAAATACATCTTAGAAACAGAAACTAACGAAACAACTGGTAAACTATCGAATCGATCGACCTATGTTGCTTCAGAAGATTCAATTGCACAAAAGAAAATTAACAACAATTCTAAATACGATCATTTTTCAACCGTAAGTTATTTTGAACCATTGACTAAAAAAATCAAATTGAAGTTAGAATATACGTATGAATTAGGTAAAACGACACAAGACAAACAAACGCGTGACTTTTACACAGGTATTGTCAATACCAATTTTTCAAACAACTTTGAAAATACACGTATTCAAAATAAAGTAGCGCTTGAGTTTATTTACGACAGTAGAAAACACAATTTTGGAGTTGGTTTAGGTGCAAGAAATATAACAATTGAAAATACAAACCTACTTTCAACTTTAACAATAAACCAGAACATTAATAACTTATTGCCGCGTGCGTGGTATTCTTATAAACCATCACAAACTGGTCGACTTGGAATTAATTATTACACAAGTTCTGCACAACCATCTATTAATGAACTACAACCAATTCAAGACAATACCAATCCAAACAGAATCCAAATTGGAAATGCCGATTTAAAACCAAACTACACCCACTCTATTCGAATGAATTTTAATAATTGGAATGCAGTAACTGGAAGATATATTTGGAGCGGCTTAAATGCTACCTTCATCAATAGTGCATTTGCTAATTCATCTGTTTTTAACAACTTTGGTCAAACAGTTTCTCAAACTGTCAATGTGGATGGTAATTTTTATACGAATTTGTTTGCAGGAGCAGGTTTCCCATTCTTTAATCGAAAATTAGAAATTGCGCCGAATATCAATGCAAGTTATAACCGTTATACAAATCTTATTAATGGACTAGAAAATATCACTCAAAACACATCAATTGGTGGTGGACTTACCATTGAATTCAAACCATCGGATTCTTTATCAATCAGTATTTCACCTAATTTCGGATACACTTCCCCAAAAAGCTCGTTAAACAGCGTGTCAAACAAACCTTTTTCAACCAATGAATATACGGCTAGTATCGAATGGACCATTCCATTTAATTTCAAAATTAAATCAGATGCTACTTATTTGATGAATAATAATTTAGCTGCAGGTTACAATGTCAACATTTTCATTTGGAATGCTGAAATAAGTCGCTCATTTACAAAAACTAGAAACTTAATTCTATCAGTTCAAGGAAACGATATTCTAAATCAAAATAAAAGTATCCAACGTGAAGTAGATGGCAATAGAATCACTGATAATTTCACAAAACTTATTTCGCGATATTTCTTATTGAAAGTAACGTATAAATTTAATAACAATAAAACTAAAGAAGATGATTTCCAAGGCTGGCATTAAACTACTCATTGCATTCTTTCTGATTTTTGGTGTTTCAGTTCAAGTTACTGGCCAAATTGCACATGCAGGTCGAATTGTATTTGAACGCAAAACGAACTTATTAAAGCGATTCAACGATCCTAGAATGCGTAATTTTATCGATGAAGATAAAAAAATTAAACTTGAAAAATTTGAATTATTGTTCAATGATACGTGTTCTGTTTTCAAGCCAATCGTTTCGGATGAAGAAGAAGATGGAATGAGTTGGTTAACGACAAAAAACACCTATTATCAATTTGAAAATTCAAATACCAAAATGTCCTTGCTTTCTTTAATTGGAAAAGAAGTTCACATTAAAGGCGAAATTTCTAAACGCAATTGGACAATTACGGATAACAAACGTACCATTGGAAATTACGAATGTAGAAAAGCAATCTACCAAAAAAATGACTCAACGCGCATCTATGCTTGGTATGCAATTGATATAGCCCCTTCAGTTGGTCCAGAAGGTTTTTCAGGATTACCTGGTGCAATTTTAGGATTGGCAACAGAAGATGGTGGTATCATTTATTTTGCAAAAAGTATTGAACTAATCGCTCCAAAAAAAGAACTATTAACCTACACACAAGGGAAAAATAAAACCTATAGCATGCAAGAATTTAAAGAGAAAATTGAAAAAGATTTTGGTACTCAACCGTGGGGGAAAAATCTATTTAGTGATATGTTTAGGTGGTTGTAACTTTTTTTCATAAAAAAACCCGCGTTGATTATCAAGGCGGGTTTTTTTATGCACTTAAAAATTATTCATTTTCTGCAACTACCTCTTTTACCTCTGGTAAATGCGTCTTTAATAAATTCTCAATTCCAAATTTCAAGGTTGCAGTTGAAGAAGGACATCCCGCACATGAACCTTTCATTAAAACGCTAACAACACCATCTTCAAATCCACGGTATTCAATTGCTCCACCATCGTTTTCAACGGCAGGACGAACAAATTGATCCAATAAATCACGAATGGCATCATCAATTTCATGCGCTTCGTAGACTTTTTTTGGAGCTGAATCATCATTTACTAATAATGGAGTCGGCATTTGAACCAACACATCTTTTCCTTCGGTAATAAAATTTTTGATGAATTCTCTCAACTCCATATTGATAAAATCCCATGGAACATTATCTGTTTTTGTAACTGTGACAAAATTAGCAGCTATAAAAACCTTTTGTACAAATGGTAATTGAAACAATTCTTCTGCCAAGGGAGAAAATCCTTTTGCTTCTTTCGCTGAATTAAATTCAACCGAATCTCCCGTAAGTAATAAATATTTATTCGCAACAAACTTCATAGTCGTTGGATTTGGTGTCATTTCAGCATAAATTGTTACTGGTACATTCATAATTTAATGTTTTTTACAAAATTACCATAAACTTTTAGCTTGCGCATAAATTTAAACGATAAAATATTTTTTTTTAATTCAAAAAAGAACTTAAATTTACACTATGAAATTGTTGAAAAACAGCTTGATTTTTTGTTTAATAATTGTGTCTTTCATTGGGACAATTGGTGTTAGTGTATTTCAACATTCATGCAGTGAAGATGGTGTATTTACAGCATATTTCATCAATACAAATACACATTGCGAAGTAACAGAAACTGTTGAAGAATTGCCAACTTGCTGTCAAAAAGAGCAAAAAAAAGCTTTTTCTTCAAAACAAGCTATCAAAGAAGACTGTTGCAATGATGAAGTTTCATATTTCAAAGTCTCCCTGGATTATTACTCAACTTTTGAAATTAAAATAAATGCATTAACTGCACTTTTCAAGCATTCAGATTTTAGCTTAAAAAACACTACAGCCCTTTCTGATCTTTACACATACTCAAATTATGAAGATCCGCCACCTAAATTAAAATCGGGTAAAGAACTTCTTATTGCGCATCAAATTTTTCGAATATAAATTGATTCAATGACATATTTGTTAATGAATTAATTTATATAAAAATGAAACAACTATTATTAACGGCTGTCTTCGTTTCAATTTCTCTAATTACTTTATCTCAAGTTAAAGGAGTTGTTTTAGGATACGACACCCTACAAAAAAAAGCAATTAAAGGCGCTTCCTTATTGCTTTTAGAATCTCAAATTAAAACCGCTTCAAATGAGGAGGGTGAATTTGAATTTATTTTACCAAAATCATTGCCTCAAACATTAGTGATTAGTGCAAAAGGCTATTACAATGATACGCTGATTTTGACGAAAAAAGATCGGTTTTCGGCCTTACAAATTGTGCTCTATTCTCAAAAACTATTGCCGGAAATTGTGTTTGTATATCGAAAAGCTGATCACGGTATTTCTCGTCTTAAAACATTGCATGTGGAAGAAATTAACAGCGGTGAATTAAGGAAAGCTGCCTGTTGTAATTTATCTGAATCTTTCGAGTCGAACGCTTCGGTTGATGTGAATATCACCGATGCTGTTTCAGGCGCAAAGAAAATTCAATTACTTGGATTAGATGGCGTTTATACGCAAATTCAAATGGAAAATATTCCAATTTTAAGAGGGTTAGAAAGTTCATTTGGAATCACGTCAATTCCAGGAACGTGGATTTCTTCCATTCAAATCACAAAAGGCACTGGAACAGTTGTGAATGGTTATGAATCAATGGCTGGATTAATTAACCTTGAACTTAAAAAACCAGATCAAGGCGAACAATTTTATGCAAATGCCTATCAAAGTGCGGTTGGACGATCCGAACTGAATCTTAATAATTCCATAAAAATTTCTCCGAAATGGAGTACAACTTGGTTTTTACATGGTTCTACAATGCTCGGAAAAATGGATAATAACCATGATAATTATTACGACACACCATTATTTAAAAATAGTACAGCAATGAATCGTTGGTCGTATCAAGGCAAAAAAATGGAAGCTCAACTAGGTTTTAACGCTTATATAGATGAAAAATTAGGCGGCGAAATAAATGCGTCAAATCCTTACCAAGTTATAACGAATACTAAGCATTTGGATGTGTTTGCAAAAACAGGGTTCTTTTTGAAAAAGCCAACTAACTCGATTGGTGTTGTTTACGCACTAAAACGTCACGATATTTCAAGCAAATTCGGAAATAATAGGTTCAATGGATTTGAAAACAGAGCGTATGTTAATGCGTTATTTGAAGGAGTTATTGGCTCAACCATTCATAAAATAAAAGCTGGTTTTAGTGTTAATTTCATTCAATTACAGCAACAGAGTAATAATTTAGAAGACAATCGAATTGAAATCGTTCCAGGTTCATTTTTAGAATACACGTATTCTGGTATTCGATTTAATGCAGTTTTGGGCGCACGTGTGGATGTACACAATTTATTTGGCGCACAATTCATACCACGGGTACATGCGAAATATACGTTAAATGAATACATGGATTTGAGATTCACTGCAGGAAAAGGTTGGCGTGTACCAAATTTTATGATCGACAATGTTTCATTAATGGCGAATTCGAAAACGTGGGTTAAGGCAAGCGAACTTCGTCCAGAAAAGAGTTGGAATATTGGTTCATCCCTCGTAAATAAATTCAATTTATTCCAACGTAAATCAAATCTTACAATTGATTATTATTTCACCTATTTTGACAATCAATTAATAGTTGATCGAGATGTTAACAGTGCTTTTATCGTATTTAAAAATGAGCAAAATACTTCTTATTCTTCTAGTTTACAAGTAGAATTTGATATCGAAATAGTGGCGAGATTGTCCCTTCGATTGGCGTATAAAAATTTGTTGATTCGAGCACGATACAATGGCATTGAACAACAACAAGTAATGGTTCCTACGCACCGATTTTTAACAACCTTGAGTTATACATCAAGAAATAAACGGTGGGAATTTGCGTCAAGTCTTTCAGTATATGGCGCAATGAGGTTGCCAAATTTCACCATGAACAATGTGTTATATTCCAATGAAAAAAGTAATGCATACCCAATAATAAATGCACAACTGACACACATTTACAAAAAATGGGATTTTTATGTTGGAGTTGAAAATTTAAGTAATTTTAAACAAGCTAATGCAATTATAGATCCTGCAAATCCTTTTGGAACTGATTTTGATGCCACTCGAATTTGGGGGCCTGTAATGGGAATAAATGCATACGGAGGTGTACGATACACCATTAAAACTAAAAAATAAACGATGAAAAAATTACTAATAATTTGCGTGCTCTGTTGCAGTTCAATGTACGCTCATGCTCAGAAAAAAGATGCTGCAATTCAAACTGTTACGATACAAACATCCGCACAATGCGGTGATTGTGAAGAACGAATAGAATCTTTGTTAAATTACACCAAAGGAGTGAAATTTGCAGAATTAGATAATGAAACAAAAATAGTTACGGTGAAATTCATGTCTAAAAAAATAACTTTGAAAACAATTTGTGAGAAATTAAATGAGATTGGATACGATGCCAACGAATTCAAAGCTCCGAAAGCAACTGTTTTAAAATTGCCGAAATGTTGCCAACCTGGTGGAATGGAAAAATAAATTGAATGATATTCAACTATTTGAAATACATCAATTGTTAAGCCAATATTTTTTTTGTAAATTCGCACAACAAATTAAAAAAACAGATAATGTCATATTTATTTACATCAGAGTCAGTTTCAGAAGGACATCCTGACAAAGTTTCTGACCAAATTTCAGATGCGTTAATTGATAATTTCATGGCTTTTGATCCTGAATCAAAAGTTGCTTGTGAAACATTAGTTACCACTGGATTAGTTGTTTTGGCAGGAGAAATCAAAACTACTACTTATTTAGATGTTCAATCAATCGCACGTGAAACGATTAAGAAAATCGGATACACGAAGTCTGAATACATGTTTGATGCAAATTCTTGTGGAATCATTTCTGCATTGCATGATCAATCTGACGATATCAATCAAGGTGTTGACCGAGCTGCTGCAAACAATGATTTTGAATCGAAAGCAAATGCACAAGGCGCTGGAGATCAAGGAATGATGTTTGGCTACGCAACAATTGAAACAGAAAATTACATGCCGTTGGCTTTGGATTTAGCACATAAAATCTTACAAGAGCTTTCTTACATTCGCAACAATGAACCTGAATTGATTCCTTACTTGCGTCCTGATGCTAAATCACAAGTAACGATTGAATATTCAGATGACAATGCACCGCAACGTATAGATACTATCGTAGTTTCTACACAACATGATGATTTTGCAGCTGAAGCAGAAATGTTAGCTAAAATTAAATCGGATATCGTTTCAATCGTCATTCCACGTGTTAAAGCAAAATTAAAACCAGCTTTGCAAGCGTTATTTAACGATCAAATTACGTACCACATTAACCCAACAGGTAAATTTGTTATCGGTGGACCTCACGGAGATACAGGATTAACAGGTCGTAAAATCATCGTTGATACATACGGTGGAAAAGGAGCGCACGGTGGTGGAGCATTCTCTGGAAAAGATCCATCAAAAGTTGACCGTTCTGCAGCCTACGCAACACGTCACATCGCTAAAAACTTAGTCGCAGCAGGTTTGTGTGACGAAGTATTAGTTCAAGTTTCTTACGCAATTGGTGTTGCTAAACCATGTGGTTTATTTGTAAATACATACGGTACAGCTAAAGTTGATATGACAGATGGTGAAATTGCACGTAAAGTTGAAGCAATCTTTGATATGCGTCCTTATGCAATTGAACAACGTTTGAAATTACGTAATCCAATCTATTCTGAAACAGCTGCATATGGTCACATGGGACGTAAAAATGAAGTGGTTAAAAAATCATTTAAAGCTCCAGATGGGACTGTAAAAGTGGTAGAAGTTGAATTATTTACGTGGGAGAAATTAGATTTTGTTGATCACGTTAAAAGTGCTTTTGGACTTTAAACAAAATAGAAATAGAATTGAAATGGTGCTTGAAAGAGTGCCATTTTTTTTTGCTAATTACTCCAGTGATTTTTTAAGTAAATGCGGTAATTTCTTTTTGAATTTATCTAACCGTTTCTTTGAAACGTATTGAATATACCCATTATCAGGATTGTTTTTTTCAAAATCTTGGTGGTAAATTTCTGCAGGATAAAATACTGACAATGGTGTCAATTCAGTAGTTATTTTAGTATGAACTTTTCGATTTAATAAGTCTGTAATCATTTTTTCAGCAGCTTTTTTTTCGCTTAAATTTTGATAAAAAATAATGGAACGATATTGAGGTCCAAAATCTGGCCCTTGTTGATTTAATGTGGAAGGATCATGTGACCCAAAAAAAGCTATTAATAAGGTGTCGAAATTAATTTTTGTTGAATCATACGTAATTTTTATCGTTTCGGCATGCTTCGAATTTCCACTACATACCAATTCGTAGGTTGGATTCTTTTCAGTTCCACCGGCATAACCAGAAGTAACATCTTCAACACCTTCTATAGACTCAAAAACGGCTTCTACACACCAAAAACAACCTGCAGCAAAATAAGCCGTTTTGAATTTTGGAGAAGTAGGTAATGCTTTAACCGTTGGTTGCGCACAACTTGTTAAAGAAAAAATAAGTAAAGCAAGGACTGTTATCTGTTTCATGCTTTAATAACGCATGAGCTCAAAAATTGTTTGAATTTAACCTATTCAATTTCATTGATTCGGTCACCTCTTAAAAAACGAAGTCGTTTTCGTGCTTCTTCAGCGAACAAACTCCCTTTGTAATCAAATAACAAGGTTTTGTAGAATTCAGTTGCTTTTGGAATATCTTTCAGTTGTAATTCTGTGATTTCTGCTAATTGAAACAATGCGTCATCTGCTAAAATATCGTCTTTGTGGTACTTCAACAATGCTGCTAACAAATCAATGGCTTCATTCCATTTTCCCTGTTGTTGCATCGCTTGTGCTTTTTTGAAATAAATTTCATCACTCAAACTGTGGTATGGAAACGCTTTTATGATGCTATCAAATAAAATAAAAGCTTCGTCGTATTTATGTTGTTCGATTAATAAATCAGCATTAGCAAACCATGACATAGCTTGGTAGTTACTGTCAATTCCATAATTATCAGTGATCATAATTGACAATTGCATAGCGTCGTTTGCAATTAATTTGGAAGTTGATTCTTTCAAAATGTTCAATTGATCTTGCGCGTAATCAAATTCTGCATCGTAATAAAAAATTCGCGCATTTTTGAATTTTGCTTCTTGACCAATCGGTTCAAATTTTAACTCATTTTGAATTTGCATGTATAACAATGACGCTTCCCAAATATCTCCATGTAAAACATGAATGTCACCCAACAATAATTTAGCTTCAGCACGTTGCATATCCGTTAAACCTGGAGTTTTTAATACCGCTGAAAGATTCATTATTGCTGAATCTGCTTGGTTGGCATAAAATGCTTGAATATGAGAAAGTTCCACGATTAAAGGCAAAGAAGTTGGTCTCTTTCCAACCCTTTGTAAAACCGTTTTATAATCAGCTATTGTTGCAGTAATCTCTTCTTTTGAGTAATTTCTATTGGTTGTAACCTCTAAAAAACGGGTGTTTAATAAGGCGTTTTCAGCTTTTAAATAATAGGGACTACTTTGTCCAATTCCAATAACATAACGAAATGCTTTTCTGGCACTTTCGTAGGCTGTATTTTCAATACAAATTGTGCCTAACTCAAACACTCTTCTTCCTTGCTCTTCCAATCTTTTATCCAAGGCTTGAAGTTGTAACAAAGCACCATCAAAATTTTTACGTTGAATAAATAACCAAACCAACATGTTGACATACACTTGTTCAGCTGGATTTTTTTGAATACGTGTCAGTAAACTACTTTTTAAATAATCAAATTCTTTTAAATCTGGTAGTGAAAAATCATATTGTCGAATCAATAAATTTTGGATAGATTCAGCATAACTGGATTGAAAATCAAGGAGGCCAATGTATTCATCCAACATTTTTTCTGTTTGACCAATTGCGCCGTAATATTCAGCAAACTGAACGTGTAATGGATACGTATTTTTTAAAATTTTTCGACCTGATTCAATAACTTTAAACGCTAACTCGTTTTTATTTTGACTTCGAAAAGCGGTGAATAAATTTATTATGTAACCAGGATCAGCAGTTAAATCGTCTATTAATTCGTTGTATAATTTTTTAGCCTTTTCGGCCTGGTCAGATTCTTCGTAAAGTTTTCCTAGCAGTACTTTATAATCCAAATCGAAGCGGTAAATATTCACTTGTTTCTTGAGTACTTTCTCTGCTTGCTTAAAATCTTTCAACTGCAACAAGCATTCATAATAGCGATTGAAATTGAATTTTGATGGATCCGAAGCAACAATCTTTTCATAGTACAAACTTGCCTTTTCAAAATCGCCACTAGCAAAATAATGTTGCGCTAACTGTTGATCCGTTTCTTTTTGAGCAAACGAAAAAAAAGTAATTACTAAACAAGTAACAAGCGCAGCAATTTTCATATTATTTTTTATCCTTGATAAGCGCTAAAGAAAACGCCAATAATTCAGGGTGAAGTTGCTTATACACTGCTAAAGTATTATCTTTTTCTTTTAGATAATCAGTCAGCATAATCGAAAGTTGTTCAACTTTATTCTTTTCAAATTGGATAAATTGATTGTATTTATTACGCTCTCCACTTCCCGAATTAATATCATTTTTTAAAAGTTCCAGGGTTTTTAATTCATCTGTAGAACCAGTTTTTAAGGTATTATATGTTCTTGATAAAGGCCCGAATTTTCGACGCATCACTTTGTAAGCATCCATTTTTTTTCCTAAAGCTAAATTTAACGTGTCAGAATAAAAATTTTGTTTGATGCGTAATTCAACATCTTGCGTTGCCGTCTTGCGGTATATAATTGAATCTATTTCACTCTTCAAAACAATTTCTTGAATACTGTCAACAGCTATAGATAACTGGTCAATCGCTTTTATTTGATCCTGTTTTTTCAAGTCCGAACACGAAAACAATACTAGAACACCTAAAATTAAAAATAAAAACTGTTTCATAGTAAACCTAATTAATCGATTGTAGTAAATCCAGTGAATTTATGCAAAGCGGTAGGAATAGCAATTCCATTTGCCGTTTGATGATTTTCTAATAATGCGGCAACAATTCTTGGCAAAGCAAGTGCAGAACCATTTAAGGTATGACACAATTGATTCTTTTTATCCGCACCTTTGAAACGTAATTTCAAACGATTTGCCTGAAACGTATCAAAACGAGAAACAGAACTTACTTCCAACCATTTATCTTGTGCAGCAGAATAAACTTCAAAATCGTAGGTCAATGCTGAAGCGAAACCGGTATCTCCTCCACATAAACGTAAAATTCGGTATTGCAACCCTAATTTTTCTAATAGATTTTTTACATGGTCGATCATGTCTTCCAGAGCTCTAGCTGAATTATCTGGATGTTCAATGCGTACGATTTCAACTTTATCAAATTGGTGCAAACGGTTTAAACCTCTTACATCTTTTCCATAAGAACCAGCTTCTCTTCTGAAACATGGCGTATAACCTGTTAATTTAATTGAAAAATCCTCAGAAGGTAAAATCACATCTCTGTAAATATTTGTCAATGGAACTTCTGCAGTTGGTATAAGGTATAAATCATCTTCTCCAACATAATACATTTGACCTTCTTTGTCAGGCAATTGTCCCGTTCCATAACCACTCGCTTCATTTACTACCAATGGCGGGATAAATTCTTCGTAACCCGCTTTATCAGCTTCTTCTAGGAAGAAAGAAATCAATGCGCGTTGTAATTTTGCACCTTTCCCTCTGTAAAAAGGAAAACCCGCGCCGGTTACTTTTACACCTAATTCAAAATCAATTAATTCATATTTTTTTGCTAAATCCCAATGTGGAATTGGTTCAAAATCAAATATTGGAACAGCACCATGTTCAAAAATGGTTTCATTATCTAATTCACTTTTACCTGCTTTCACCAATTCATTTGGAACATTTGGCACTGTATACAGCAACGCTGTAATTTCTTTTTCAAAAGCATCTACTTTTGATTTCAATTCAGATTCACTAGCTTTTAAAACAGTTGTTTTTTCTTTTGCTTCTAATGCTTCAGTTTGTTTACCTTGTTTGAATAAATCACCGATAATTTTGGCCAATCCATTTAATTCTGCAGCAATCGATTCTAATTCAGTTTTTGTTGCACGCCAATTTGCATCAGCCACTAAAACAGCGTCCAATGTTGCTGTCGCATCAATATTTCTTTTTTTTAATCCTGCAATAATGGCTTCTTTTTCAGCGCGAATTCGGGTAATTTCAAGCATTTTATTTCTTTTTAAAGTACGAATTTAATCATTTTGATTCAGTTTTATTCGAGTAATTGAATAAATAAATCTCAAAAAAAACAGGCATTATATAAGCAAAAAAAAGGCGAACAATACTGCTCGCCTTATAATTATTTCAATTCAATTATGCTTCAGCAGTTTCAAAAGGAACTACAGATACAAACGAACGATTGTCTTTTTTCTTACGGAATTCTACTAATCCATCAGTTAATGCATACAATGTATGATCTTTACCGATTCCAACATTAACACCTGGGTGGTGTTGTGTTCCTCTTTGACGAATAATAATGTTTCCTGCGATTGCAGCTTGTCCTCCAAAAATCTTTACACCCAATCTTTTGCTGTGTGATTCACGACCATTTTTCGAACTACCGACTCCTTTTTTATGTGCCATTGTCTTTAATTTTTATTCCAAAATAAACTTGGAAAATTTTTACTAAGCTTTGATGTCTTTAATGGTAATCGACGTAAAACTCTGACGATGTCCATTTTTTTTCTTGTAACCTTTTCTACGTTTTTTTCTAAAAACGATTACTTTATCACCTTTCACGTGATCTAAAACTTCTGCAGTAACAGAAGCTCCTTCTATAGCTGGGGCGCCAACATTGATCTTTCCATCATTGTCAACTAAAAGAACGCGGTCAAATGTTAATTTTTCGCCTTTTTCAGCTGCCAAACGGTGTACAAAGATTTTTTGGTCTTTTTGCACTTTAAATTGCTGCCCTGCTATCTCTACAATTGCGTACATATAGCTTGTTTTTATTAATTAATCCTTAAATTAAGGACGACAAAGATAATTAAAAATCTTTTATTGACAAATGTTCGTAACAAATATTTAAAATCATTTCTTGTTTTTAGCTAATTTATCTAAAATCAATTGCCAATAATTTGCAATAAATACTCCAAAAAGTACAATTATCATCGCAATAACTTGAAAAATAGTAATGCTTTCTCCAAATGAAAACCCAATCAAAACTGCCACGATTGGAATGAAATAAGTTACACCACTTGCAAACAAAGTAGAAGTGTATGCAATTACTTTATTAAAAATAATGGTTGCCAATGCTGTCCCAATTACTGCTAATAGTGCAATGGCTGTTATACCTTCAATCGCAAACTTATTTGTTTGAATTGTTGCAATTGTCCCAAAGTAATAATTTGCAAATAAAGAAGGAATAAATACAATCGTAAAAGCTAACGAAGTTATTTCAATCGCAGAATAATTTTGCAGCGTATGTTTAATAGTGTTTAAACTGATACCGTACATAAAAGTTGCAAGTACGATTGCTGCAATTTGCCACCATGTTCCTTTAGAATCAAAATCACTTCCTGCCATCATCAATAGTACAATGCCAACAAAACCAATTAAAACACCAATTAGTTGAACAGTAGATAAACGAATTTTAAAGACAACAAATCCAATAATTAATGCAAAAAGCGGCGTGAAACTATTTAGCATTCCAGCATAACCAGATGACAAACCAGTTTCAGCATAGGTAAAAAGAAATGCTGGAATAAAGTTTCCAAAAACACCGACCGTTGCAAGCAAAACAAACTGTTTTATGGATTTTATTTTACGGAGATTTACAATTCCAAAAGGTAAAAGCACACAACTTGCAATGGTAATTCTCAACGCACCAACTTGCATGGCTGAAAAAATAGGCGTAAACGCATCATGGTACATTCCTTTTTTCATTAAAATAAATGAACTCCCCCAAATACTTGCTAAGACAAGTAATAACAACCACGCTTTTAGCTCAATTTTCATGGTGTAAAAGTAATGAATAAGTCTTTTGAAGACCTATGAATCATCGAAAGAAATCCAATCTCTGTTGAAAACCTGTTGATTTCTTGTTGAAAACCTCAATTGTTGAAAAAAGATAAATTTTCTACCACTTTTTACCACTAAACTTATAAACACTTATAAATTAGGCTATTTTTTAAAGATTATTTTACTTTTTTGTAACCTTTTTTAATTCTATTCGTTAGAATTTATTAACAATTATTAAACGAGTGGTAAAAAGTGGTAAAAATCCATTAATTTTACCCATTATAAATCGTCATGGCAGGCTTAGTAGGAGAATTTGAAGTAAAGTTGGACGCAAAAGGGCGTTTCTTATTTCCTTCCGGATTACGGAAGCAGCTTTCTCCTGCAATTCAACGTGATTTCATGCTAAACAAAGGTTTTGAAGATTGCTTAACTCTTTATCCGCTTCCAGAGTGGGAAAAAATAAGTGATAAGCTTTCGAAAATGAATTTGTTTAAACCAAAAAACCGAATGTTTTACCGCTTGTTTCATCAAGGGGCGAAATTGGTTGCTTTGGATAATGCAGGTCGTATCTTGATTCCAACAGCGCACACAGAACGTGTCGGATTGGTTCAAGATGTTATGCTCATCGCATACAACGATCGAATTGAAATCTGGGATAAGTCTAAATACTTCGAAATGATCGAAGGAAACATGACGGATTTCGCTGATTTAGCGGATGAAGTAATGGGTGACTTAACGGATGGAGAATAGCGAGAACAAATACCACATACCAGTAATGCTCAATGAATGCTTAGAAGGATTAAATATCAATCCTGACGGTGTTTATGTCGATGTCACATTCGGTGGTGGCGGACATTCAAAAGCGATTTACGAACAATTAAGTCCGAAAGGCAAACTAATCGTTTTCGATCAAGATCCTGACGCTAAAAAAAATGCGTGGGAAGCTCCAAATTTTTTCTTTGTTGCAGCAAACTTTGCTTTTCTATCCAATCATTTACGCCTTTTAGGCATTAAAAAAGTAGATGGAATCTTAGCTGATTTAGGTGTGTCATCGCATCAATTTGATGAAGAAACAAGAGGTTTTTCAATTCGTGCCAATGCTCCGTTAGATATGCGCATGAATAAAAATGGCGAAGTTAGCGCGTACACCGTAGTAAATGAATACGAAGAATATGCCTTAACCAAACTTTTCAGAACATTTGGTGAATTGAGCAATGCACGAAAAGTTGCAGGTGAGATCGTGAAAGTTCGAGCATCTAAAAAAATTAAAACTACCAACGATTTAATGGAAGCGCTTGGAAAATGTGCCCCGAAATTTAAAGACCACAAGTTTTTCGCACAAGTTTTTCAAGCAATTCGAATTGAAGTAAATACAGAAATTGAAGTACTTGAACGCTTTTTGGAACAAACGGAAGAATGCATCGCGGAAAATGGTCGTTTGGTGGTCATGTCGTACCATTCATTGGAAGACCGATTGGTGAAAAATTACATGAAACGAGGTTCAATTCACGGAGAAATCACCAAAGATTTTTTTGGTAATGTTTTAAAACCGTTTACTGAAATCAACCGACACCCGATTATTCCACAAGAAGAAGAAATTGAATTAAATACACGCGCACGTAGTGCTAAACTTAGAATTGCTGAAAGAAATGTCGATAAATGAATACATAGAACGCAGTAAAGAAACGGAGGAGGAAGAAGTTGTTCAACCGGTTGAGAAAAAAGTAAAGTCGAAAAAAACGACAACATCGAAAAACTCTAAACCGAATGCGCTGGCTCAAATCTTGAATGGTGAATTTTTAACACGGGAATTTGTGTTGAATAATTTGAGTTTTATCTTCTTCATTATTTTCTTATTGCTATTGATTGTTGGAAAAGGATATTATGGCAAACAATTGTCAAAAGATGTGGAAAAAACACAAGTTGAATTGGATGAGAAAACAGCAGAATACATTGAATCTAAAGCACGACTGGAAATAATGACACGACGCTTTCGATTGGTAGAACGATTAGGGCCTAAAGGATTGAAAGAAACACAAAATAACACGAAAGTAATTCGCGTAAAAAAAGAAGATTAAGAACATGAAAGAACACAAAGAAATAGTGCCTAGAACTTACCTAATTTACATTGGGTTTGTTTTAATCATGCTTGTTGTGTTGTTCAAAACAATTTCCATACAATTTGAAGGAAGTGCAGATGCCCTTTCAGGCAAAAAGAATGAGAAAATCCCTATTCGCTATGTAAAAAGAACGCCAAGAAGGGGTCAGATTTTAGATGCGAATTATACACCTTTGGTTACTTCCGTTTCATTATATGACATACGCATGGATCCAACCGTTGTCAAAGAAAAAGTGTTTGAGGAAGAAGTGACTGATTTGGCAAGAGGCTTGGCTGCAATGTATCCAAAAGATAGAAGCGCAAGAGAATATGAAAACAGTATTCGAAGTGCGCGCGAACGAGGATCTCGTTACTTATTGATTCGCAAAAAAGTAACCAATGATGAACGAAGAAAAATAGCAAAATTGCCAATTTTCAACCGTGGAAAATTAAAAGGCGGGTTAATTGATACAGACGAAACCATTCAACGCAAACGTTCGCATGGCGATTTAATGAGTCGAACAATAGGTTACTTTAAACCAGCAACTGAAAACACCAAAGAATATGCTGTTGGTCTTGAAGGTGGATTTAACACCTACTTAAAAGGAGAAAAAGGAGCAGAAATGGAACAACGCATTTCTACTGGCTGGAAAAAAACAGGGAAAATTGTAAAAGAAGCAGTTGAAGGCGCTGATGTTGTTACTTCGATTGACAAAGACATTCAAGAGGTAGCGCATTCTGAATTAGAACGTCAGTTAAAAGACCAAAAAGCGAAAAGTGGCTGTGCCATTGTTATGGATGTAAAAACAGGCTTCATAAAAGCTATTGTGAATTTAAGTAAAAAAGGGGATAATGAATATTCAGAACAATACAATCAAGCGATTGGGTCGAGAGAAGTTCCAGGATCAACTTTTAAATTAGCTTCATTAATGGCGGCATTAGAAGATGAAAAAATTAACATCGATGATACAGTTAATGCAGTTGGTGTATATAACTTTCATGGAAGATCATTGAATGATTCGCACAAAGGAGGCTATGGAAAAATTACCATCCGTAAAGCGTTTATAAAATCATCCAATGTTATTTCTAAAATAATTTACAAAGCATACAGTAAAGAACCACAAGCCTACATTGATCGGTTGGAATCATTTGGATTAACAGAAAAATTAAACCTAGACATTAAAGGAGAAGTTGCACCAAAAGTTTTTAAGCCAGGAAAAGAAGGATGGAATGCAAATACACTTCCATGGATGGCAATAGGATACGATGTGTTACAAACACCTATGCAAACGTTAAGTTTTTACAATGCTGTTGCTAATAATGGCGTTTTTGTTAGGCCTCAATTTGTTAAAGAAGTAAGAAGAGGTGTTGAAGTAGTGAAAAAATTCAAACCAGTTATTATCAAAGAAAAAATTTGTTCACAACCTACACTAGATATTTTGAGAGAATGCTTGGAGGGTGTTATGCGCAAAGGAGGAACAGGCTCTAAATTAACATCGTCCTTTTTTGATATTGCTGGTAAAACAGGAACTGCAAAGATACTAAATGACCAAGGTAATTATGGGAAAAAGGGCGAAGAGAAATACCAAGCTTCATTTGTTGGTTATTTTCCAGCTAAAAAACCTATCTATTCGTGTATTGTTGTTGTTACAGCTCCAACTAAAGATATTTATGGCGCAACTGTAGCAGGAACGGTATTTGCGGCGATTGCTAATAAAGTGTACGCTACAAAATTAGAATACCACCGCGCAATCAACGAACAAAAAAAGAAGAAAATAGCTGCACCAATTGCCATGAATGGCTATAAATACGATTTATTGAGAATTTTCAAATTGATGGGAATCAAGTATTCTTTGAAAGAATATGCAGAATGGCTGAATACGGAGCAATCAGAAACCTATATCAAATTATCTAAAAAAACAATTTCAAAAAATGCTGTTCCAAATTTAATTGGATTGAGTGCAAAAGATGCTGTTTATCTAATTGAATCAACTGGAATGGTGGCGCATATTAAAGGGTTTGGAAAAGTAATTAAACAATCAATTCCTTCTGGAACTCCAATTTTTAAAGGAGGAATTATTGAATTGAGCATGAAAGAATGAAGAAACAATTAAATGACATATTAGTTAATTGTAACATCACAACAACACGTGGTGCAATGGATAAAACAATCCAAGGATTGGTATTTGATTCTAGAAAAGCTTCATCTGAAACTGCATTTGTTGCAATTCGTGGGGTTCAAGCTGATGGACATTCTTTTATTGCATCTGTGATTGAAAAGGGATGTACAGTAATTATATCCGAAGAAACAATTGAAGTACCAGCAAATTGCACCTTAATTGTTACGCCAAACACGTCAGAAACGTTAGCCATAATGGCGACTAATTTTTATGATCACCCGTCTAAAAAATTGAACTTAATAGGAATTACAGGTACTAACGGTAAAACAACCTCCACCACCTTATTATTCAATTTATACAGAAAATTAGGTTTTCATTGCGGCTTATTATCTACGGTTGTAAATAAAATTGGTGATCGAGCAATTGCTTCAACACATACAACTCCAGATCCTGTTTCATTGAATCAATTGCTTGCTGAAATGGTGGAAGATGGTTGTTCGCATTGTTTCATGGAAGTTAGTTCTCATGCAATTCACCAACATAGAATTACAGGATTGGCATTTAAAGGTGGGGTTTTCACCAATATCACACACGATCATTTGGATTACCACAAAACTTTTTCAGAATACATTCAAGTAAAAAAATCATTTTTTGATCATTTATCAAAAGATGCATTTGCCCTTACAAATTCGGATGATAAAAATGGAATGGTAATGCTTCAAAATACCAGTGCTTCAAAACATTCTTTTGCGCTTAAATCACCCGCTGAATTTAAAGGAAAAGTAATCGAAAATCAGTTTTCAGGATTGGTACTTACGTTAAATGGTCACGAAGTCTGGACGCGTTTAATTGGTGACTTCAACGCTTACAATCTTTTAGCTGTGTATGGTGTAAGTCAACTTTTAGGCGAAGATTCATTGGAAGTATTAACAGCGTTGAGCAGCCTTGAATCAGTTGAAGGTCGTTTTCAATACGTGCAAAGCACAGGTGGTATAACAGCAATTATTGACTATGCGCATACACCAGATGCATTGGAAAATGTATTGAAAACCATTCAAAATATTCGTACGAAAAATGAACAAGTGATTACTGTAGTTGGTTGTGGCGGAGATCGCGACAAAACAAAACGCCCGTTAATGGCAGCGATTGCTTGTGAAAAAAGTGACAAAGTAATCTTAACTGCTGACAATCCTAGAAGCGAAGATCCAGCAATAATAATTGAAGAAATGCAAGCGGGTGTTGAAGGACAACATTTCAAAAAAACCTTGGATATTTTGGACCGAACGCAAGCGATTAAAACAGCGATTTCAATGGCAGAAAAAGGCGATATCATTTTAATTGCTGGAAAAGGACACGAAAAATACCAAGAAATAAAAGGCATAAAACATCCTTTTGATGACTTACAGATAACGATTGATTTATTTAATAAACTAGAAAAATAATGTTGTACTATTTATTTGATTACTTAGATTCTATCAACTTTCCTGGCGCAGGTTTGTTCCAATTCATTTCTTTTAGAGCTGCAATGGCTTTAATAACTTCATTGATTGTATCCATCTTTTTTGGGAAGAAAATCATCAACCTATTGCGCAAGCAACAAATTGGTGAAACAGTTCGTGATTTAGGCTTGGCGGGACAAATTGAAAAATCTGGAACGCCAACAATGGGTGGAATCATCATTTTAAGTGCGATTTTAATTCCGACCTTGTTATTTGCTAAACTGCATAATATTTATGTCATCACAATGATTATTGCAACGATTTGGTTGGGAGTGATTGGGTTTTTAGATGATTACATCAAAGTCTTCAAAAAAAATAAAGAGGGATTAAAAGGCAAAGCTAAAATCGTAGGGCAAATTGGTGTTGGATTAATCGTTGGTTGCATTTTATATTTCTCAAAAGATGTAACAGTTCACAAACGCGTAGATGCGAATTATGTATTGAAAGCAGACGAACAATTTGTAACGCATCAACATACAAACGCGTCAGACGAAACCTATAAATGGATCAAAACAGATGACATGACAACTACGATTCCTTTCATCAAAGGAAATGAGTTCAATTACAACTGGTTAATGGGCGATACCAATAAATCTTACGGGTGGTTGTTTTTCATACCAATTGTAATATTTATTGTAATTGCTGTGTCAAACGGTGCAAATATGACAGATGGATTAGACGGATTGGCAACTGGTTCATCTGCAATTATAGGTTTAGCTTTAGCAGTATTAGCCTATGTAAGTTCCAATGCAAAATTCGCTGATTACTTAGATGTCATGTACATTCCATTGGCAGAAGAAATGGTAATTTTCATCGCCGCATTCGTTGGAGCTTGTATTGGGTTTTTATGGTACAACTCCTACCCTGCTCAAGTATTTATGGGCGACACTGGAAGTTTAGCCTTAGGAGGCATCATCGCTGTATTTGCAATTTCAATTCGCAAGGAATTATTGATCCCCGTATTATGCGGAATTTTCTTAATAGAAAATTTATCGGTGATTCTTCAAGTAGGATTTTTTAAACTAACAAAAAAACGCTTTGGTGAAGGCCGGAGAATCTTTTTAATGGCGCCTTTGCATCACCATTACCAAAAGAAAGGTATTCACGAAGCTAAAATCGTTGCTCGTTTTTGGATCATTGGCGTTTTATTAGCTGTAATAACAATCGTAACCTTAAAATTGAGATAATTCGTGCAAATTGAAGGTAAAAATATCATTATTCTGGGTGCTGGCGAAAGCGGTATCGGCGCAGCTATTTTAGCAACTAAAATGGGGGCGAATGTATTTGTATCTGATTACGGACAAATAAAACCTGTCTTCAAAAATGAATTAAACGAACGTGGCTTTGAATGGGAAGAAGGAAAGCATTCAGAAGAACGGATTCTTACTGCGGATTTAATAATTAAATCACCTGGAATTCCAGAAAAAGCGCCGCTCATTCAAAAATTACGAGAAAAAAATACCAAAATCATTTCTGAGATTGAATTTGCAGGGTATTATTCAACAGCAAAAACAATTTGTATTACAGGAAGTAATGGTAAAACAACCACTACATTATTAACCTACCACATTCTTAAAAAGGCAGGAATCAATGTTGGATTAGCAGGAAATATCGGTCAGAGTTTTGCAAAACAAGTTGCAGAAAATGACTTTGACTGGTATGTATTAGAATTGAGTTCTTTTCAATTGGATGATATGTACGATTTTAAAGCTGACATCGCCATTTTAATGAATATTACACCCGATCACTTGGATCGTTACGAGTACAGTATGCAAAATTATACGAACTCAAAATTTAGAATAACAAACAATCAAACCGCACATGATTGGTTCATCTACAACTTAGATGATTCAATTATTGCAGCTGAAGTTGCCAAACTACCAATTTCAGCAAAACTCGCTCCATTTTCGCTTTTAAAAGAAGTTGAATTAGGAGGATTCGCTAGCAAACAACAAATAACAATAAACATAAAAAAACAATTAACTATGTCAATCCACGATTTAGCATTAAAAGGGAAACACAACACCCAAAATTCGTTGGCGTCAGGAATTGCGTCACGAATCCTAGAAATTAGAAAAGATGTTGTACGTGAGAGTCTTGAAGATTTTGTAAATGTAGAACACCGACTAGAGTTTGTCGCAAAAGTACACGGCATTGAATTCATCAATGATTCAAAAGCAACCAATGTCAATTCAACATGGTTTGCATTAGAAAGCATGGACAAACCAACCGTTTGGATCGTTGGTGGAGTTGATAAAGGCAATGATTACAGCGAATTGCACGACCTTGTTCGTGAAAAAGTAAAAGCGATCATTTGCTTAGGTGTTGACAACCAAAAATTAATCGAGTCATTCACTGGAGTTGTAGATACAATTGTTGAAGCGCGAACTGCAATGGAAGCGGTTGCATACGGATATCGTATCGCTAAAAAAGATGAAAGTGTATTACTTTCTCCTGCTTGTGCTAGTTTCGACTTATTTGAAAACTACGAAGACCGGGGTAATCAATTCAAATCAGCAGTTAAATCATTATAAGGTATTGCTAAAGCAAGCGTATAAATGAGAAAATATTTAACATACCTCAAAGGCGACAAAGTTATTTGGATAATAAGTTTGTTAATGCTCGCATTTTCACTTGTGAGTGTCTATAGCTTCGTGCCGATTTTGGTAAAAATTGAAGGTGGCACACCTGTTAAATATTTGTCAAAACATTTATTGTATGTCGTGATTGGATTTGCTTTAATGTATTGGATCCATAAACGAGACGCGAAAAATATTTACCAATTTTCACGATTTGCATTTGTTATAGCCATTGGATTATTGGTGTTTACTTTGTTTTTTGGCGCTAAAGTGAACGATGCTGGAAGATGGATTCGCATTCCATTCGTAGGTTTAACCTTCCAATCTTCCGATTTCGCAAAATATGCATTGATTGTTTATTTAGCTCGAATGATGGTCAAAAAGAAAGGACAATACCAAGATTGGATACGAGGGTTTGGACCAGTAATGGTGCCTGTTGTTATAATCTGTGGATTGATTGTAAAAGATAACTTTTCAACAGCAGCTTTACTGTTCTTAATTTGTTTGTCCTTATTTTTTATTGGAAAAGTGTCTTTTGTGAAAACGTCGTTGAGCATTGCAGCCGTCGTTGCACTATTTGGAATTATCATTGTTGCTCATAAAACATTTCCTGAAGCGAACATCTTCCCGCGTTATGAAACATGGGAAAATCGAATCAACAATAAGATGAATGATCAAGTAGATGTTTTATCGAATGCGCAGGCATTGAATGCTGAACTTGCTATTTACAATGGTTCAATAATCGGAGAAGGTGTTGGAGATGGAAAATTAAAAGAATATTTACCAGAAGCATACGCCGATTTCTATTATGCAAGTTTTGTGGAAGAATTCGGGTCAATTTCAGCCATTGTTTTGGTTTTATGTTATTTGATATTGTTGTTTAGAATATTTAAAATAGGTGTTAAATCCGATCGCTTATTTGAAACGTATGCAAGTATTGGAATTGGAATCTTATTGTTAACACAAGCAGCTGTCAACATGTTGGTATGTACAGGCGTATTTCCTGTAACTGGTCAAAATATGCCGCTTTTAGCAATGGGAGGTTCAGCCTTGATTATGACCTGCGTTGGTTTAGGGATTGTTCAAAGTTTTGCGTACCGTCAAGAACGAGCGTTGAATGAAAAAAATAAGGAAGAAATCGCATGAAATTAGAACGCGTAATTATATCTGGTGGTGGCACAGGTGGTCATATTTTTCCTGCAATTGCAATTGCAGATGAAATCAAACGTAAAAACCCAGCAGTTTCTATCTTATTTGTTGGTGCAATTGGTAAAATGGAAATGGATAAAGTTCCTGCAGCCGGTTACAACATTGTAGGATTACCAATTGTTGGTTTTCAACGAAAATTAACACTTTCTAACTTTATTTTACCGTTTAAATTAATCAATAGTTTGTTAAAAGCATATTTGGTTATCAAACGATTTAAACCTCAAGTAGTTATTGGAGTTGGAGGTTATGCAAGTGGACCAACTTTAAAAATTGCAACGCTTTTGAATATCCCAACTGTTATTCAAGAACAAAATTCATTTCCAGGAAAAACAAACAAATTATTAGCAAGGAAAGTATCAGCAATTTGTACAGCATACACTGGATTAGAACAGTTTTTTCCAAAAGATAAAATTACACTTACTGGAAATCCCGTTCGAAAAGAAATGGTTGAAATTGAAGGTAAAAAAGAAGCAGCACTAGCTTATTATGGATTAGAAAGTGCTAAAAAAACTGTTTTAGTAATTGGAGGAAGTTTAGGCGCACGCACACTCAATAATGCCTTATTGAAAGACCTTCACTTGTTACAAGAAAAAGGAATTCAAGTAATTTGGCAAACTGGAAAGTTCTATTTTGAACACATCTCAACAGCTTGCAAAGAATTAGACTTGAATGGTGTCAAAGTGCTGCAATTTATCGATCGAATGGATTTAGCTTATGCAGCAGCAGATTGTATTATTTCAAGAGCTGGGGCTATTTCAGTTTCAGAATTGTGTTTAATTGAAAAACCAATCGTATTAGTGCCATCTCCCAATGTTGCAGAAGATCATCAAACTAAAAATGCGATGGCATTGGTGCAAGAAAATGCTGCAATTTTAGTGAAAGATGCCGCCGCAATTGACGAATTAATTCCGGCCGTAATTGAACTAATTGAAAATGAAACAAAACAACTCGAACTTTCAAAGGCAATAAAAGCAATTGGAAAACCGAATGCAACAGAAGATATTGTAAATGTAATTGAAAAACTTATCGCTTAAAATGAACCAACTTGATCAATTGAAAATAAGTCAATTTAAACGTGTCTATTTCATTGGAATTGGTGGGATTGGTATGTCAGCATTGGCGCGTTATTTTATGTCAATTGGATTGAAAGTGAGTGGTTACGACAAAACACCGTCTGAATTAACCACTAAATTAATTGAAGAAGGAATCAACATTCATTTTGAAGACAAGGGAAGCCAAGTTCCAGCTGAATTTTATGAAATAGCAACAACATTAGTTGTTTACACTCCAGCAATTCCAAAAGAAATGGGCGAACTGTGCTTTTTTCAAGAAAATCAATCCATTCTATTAAAACGATCAGAAGTTTTAGGATTACTAACGAGACAATCCCTAGGATTAGGAGTTGCAGGTACGCATGGGAAAACTACAACGAGTTCTATGTTGGCGCATATTATGAACCAATCATCAGAGAAATGCAATGCGTTTTTAGGAGGAATTGCAACCAATTTTGAGTCTAACTTATTGATTAATCCAACGAGTAAATATACAGTCATTGAAGCAGATGAATTTGACCGTTCATTTTTGCAATTGAGTCCGTTTGCATCCATTATTACATCAACAGATCCAGATCATTTAGATATTTACGGAGATAAAAATCATTTTTTAGACGGATTTAAAAAATACGCTGCGCTCATTCATCCACAAGGATGTTTAGTTGAAAAAGAAGGATTGAATTTAGAAAGTAAAGCAGAAAAGATAAGCTATGCATTGAATACAGAAACAGCAGACTTTAATGGTCGCAACCTTCGTTTTGAAAATGGTCAATTTTTAATGGATGTTGTATTCAAAAATTCCACATGGGAAGCTGTAGAAATGAATATTCCAGGAATCCATAATGCAGAAAATGCATTAGCTTGTATCGCATTATTAAGTTATTTGGGACTTTCCGAATTAGAGATTAGAAAAGGTTTAACAAGTTTCAAAGGCGTAAAAAGACGCTTCGAATACCACGTTAAAAAGAACGATTTAATTTACATTGATGACTATGCACATCATCCAACAGAATTGAATGCCTTGATTTCTTCGATTCGCATGTTGTATCCTACAAAGAAAATCATTGGTGCATTTCAACCACATTTATTTAGTAGAACCAGAGATTTCTTTGACGCATTCGCAGAAGAATTAAGTCAATTAGACGAATTAATCTTATTGCCGATTTATCCAGCGCGCGAATTGCCAATCGATGGCGTAACTAGTGACCGATTATTGGAAAAAATAAGCATTCAAAACAAGCAATTGATGGATGCTAAAACTACGTTGAATTACCTTTCAAAAATAGATAATGGTGTAGTATTAACGATTGGCGCTGGAGATATCGATCGAATTGTAGCACCTTTAAAAAATGCCTTATTATGAAAAAATGGTTCATTAGAATAGCTTGGGTAATTTTTATCGGAATAATACTAACAGTATTGTATTTTGTTCGAAATGCACAAGAGAAAAAACACGTTGAAAAACCGATAATTGTAATCCATGTTGATGGCGAAAATGCTTTTTTAACGGAGGATGAACTTTATATTCGCTTAAAACGAAACGGCTTAATATTTAAAGGACAAACTAAAAAACAATTAAAAATTTCAGCCATCGAGAAATACATTCGTGCAATGTCTGAAGTTAAGGAAACAAAAGTGTTTACGAACATCGGCAAATCATGGAAAATAGAGGTAAAAGTTAGAAAACCTATTGCACGAATTTTTAATCGTTATGGAGAAACATTCTACTTAGATGAAGAAGGTGTTATAATGAAAGCGTCAAACTTACACACTGCTCGAGTAGTTGTTGTAACTGGAAACATAAAAGATCGAATTACATCAAAAAATGTGAAAGAAATTATTAACAACAAATTTTTGAAAAGTATTCAAAAACTTGATGAAATCTATCGAATTTCGTATTATGTTTGTAATGATCCATTAATGCGGGCGCTTATCGGGCAAATTCATTTTGATAAAAAAGGTGATTTTCTTCTGATTCCTATTGTTGGTGGGCAAAAAATCATTTTTGGTTCTGCAAAAACAGACGAAGAAGTGCAAGAGAAATTTAAGAAATTAAAAATCTTTTACAAAGAAGCCATCCCTTTTGAAGGCTGGAATAAGTACAAAGAGATAGGCTTAAAATATAAAAATCAAATTGTGTGTAAAACAGTTGATGGTTACACAGAAGAAAATAAACAATGAGTATGTCAAAAATTATAGTTGGACTAGATATTGGAACTACAAAAATTGCTTGTTTCGTAGGGAGAAAAAACGAACATGGTAAAATAGAAATTTTATCAATGGGAACGAGCGAATCTCTTGGAGTAATGCGAGGCGTTGTTTCGAATATTCAGCGAACCGTTCAATCTATACAGACAGCAGTTGAAGAAGCAGAAAACAATATTGAAGGCGGTGGATCATTGAACATCAAAGTTGTGAATGTTGGTATTGCTGGTCAACACATCAAAAGTATTCAACACCGCGGCATTCATACACGTGCGGAAATTGAAGATGAAATTTCTCAAGTTGATATTGATGCATTATTAGACGATATGCACCGTTTGGTTATGCGACCAGGTGAAGAAATTGTAACCGTAATTCCTCAAGAATACATTATTGACAACGAACAAGGGATTAAAGACCCAATAGGAATGTCAGGTAGAAGATTGGAAGCAAATTTCCATATCATCACTGGTGATGTTGCTGCAGGAATGAACATTCGTAAATGTGTTGAACGCGCAAATATTTCTGTTGACCAAATCATTTTAGAGCCAATTGCTTCTGCTGAAGCGGTTTTGTCTGAAGAGGAAAAAGAAGCAGGTGTGGTGTTAGTTGATATCGGTGGTGGTACAACGGACGTAGCAATTTTCCACGAAGGAATTATTCGTCATACTGCAGTCATTCCTTTCGGAGGAAATGTAGTAACGGAAGACATTAAAGAAGGATGCACCATCATGAAACGTCAAGCGGAAGCGTTGAAAGTGAAGTTTGGTTCAGCATTGGCTTCCGAAAGTCAAGAAAATGAAGTCGTTTGTATCCCAGGATTGAGAGGGCACGATGCGAAAGAAATTACTTTACGTAATTTGGCTAGCATTATCCAAGCAAGAATGGAAGAAATCATTGATTTGGTTCATTACGAGATTTTAAATTCAGGATTAAGCAAAAAATTAATCGGCGGTATTGTTGTAACTGGAGGTGGCGCAAACTTAAAACATGTAACACAATTGTTTGAATACATTACAGGTATGAATACACGCGTTGGATACCCAACAGAACATTTAGCAAATACCAATACAATTGAAAACTTAACAAGTCCTATCTATTCAACTGGAATTGGCTTGGTATTAAAAGGGTTTGAAGCCTTGGAAAAAAGAAGTGAAAACAAACCGGTTGAAGCTGTTTCAACTGAAGGAAGTGTTGCTACTAATCCGGACAAAACCAAAGGGAAGTTTTTTGATTCCATCTTAAAAATTGGAACAGATTTCTTCAAAGAAAAAGACGAATATTAAAACAAAACAACAACAAATTAATAAAGATAAAATGGAATTCAATTTACCAAAAGACACAAGTTCAATCATCAAAGTTATTGGTGTTGGAGGCGGTGGTAGCAACGCAGTTAACCACATGTATGAACAAGGAATTATTGGAGTTGACTTTATTGTATGTAATACAGATCGACAAGCATTGGATATTTCTCCTGTTCCTTATAAAATTCAACTTGGGCCATCTTTGACGGAAGGTCGTGGAGCTGGAGCTTTACCAGAAATTGGTATGAATGCAGCCATTGAAAATATCGAAGAAATTCGTGATTTATTAAGTAATAATACCAAAATGGTTTTTGTTACTGCTGGCTTAGGTGGTGGTACAGGAACTGGTGCTGCGCCAGTAATTGCACAAGTAGCAAAAGAAATGGGTATTTTAACTGTTGGAATCGTTACTGTTCCTTTCAATTTTGAAGGAAGAAAAAGAAGACAACAAGCAGAAGATGGATTGGAAAAAATGCGTCAAAATGTAGATACGTTGTTGATCATCAACAATGAGCGTTTACGAGAAATGACGGGTAATTTAACCATCGGAAATGCATTCTCTCAAGCGGATGATGTTTTGACAACTGCTGCAAAAGGAATTGCTGAAGTAATTGCTGTTACAGGTGCAATCAACGTGGATTTCAACGATGTGAAAACGGTAATGAAAGATAGCGGCGTTGCCATTATGGGAAGCGCAGCAGCGGAAGGAGAAAACAGAGCATTGACTGCTGTTGCTCAAGCATTAAATTCACCTTTATTAAATGATAACGACATCAGCGGAGCACAATATGTCTTGTTAAACATTACGTACGGAGACAAAGAAGTATTGATGGATGAAATCACTGAAATCACTGACTTTATTCAAGATGAAGCAGGATCGACAGCTGACGTAATTTGGGGGCATGGTTACGATGCGACTCTTGGTGATAAATTAAGTATAACAATCATTGCAACTGGATTTAATTCGAACCCAATCACGGGTTTTGAGAAAGCACCGGAACGAACGGTGCGCACCTTAGAAGTTGAACCTAAAAATGAAATTAAAGCGCCTTTAAATAACCCATTTGAGCAATCAGAATTTACAAATGCAGTTGAAGTAAAAGCAGTTGTTAGTGAGCCGTTTTTGAAAACGGAGGTTGAAGCTGCACCTGTAATGAATGAACGCATTGTGAATGAAGAGAAAACTGAATTGGAATGGGATTTGAAATCAGAACAAGTTCAGGTTTCAGAACCAAGAGAAGAAATCGTTCGTCACATGTTGGAGGATAAAGTGGAAGAAGTAGTAAGTTTAGAAAATGTTGTTACGAAAACAATTTTATCTCCGGAAGATCAACAAAGAAGAACACAAGAGCGTTTGTCTAAAATACAAGAATTCACCGCAAAATTGAAAAAAGCGGACGGCATTGCAGAATTCGAAAATGAGCCTGCATTTGTGAGAAGAAATATCAATTTAGATCAATCTTTGAGAAGTACAGAAGAATCGGTAAGCCGTTTTGGTGTAGCAATGAATGAAAACGGAGAAGCAGTTTTAAGAAATAATAATTTTTTACACGATAACGTAGACTGATGAGTTTTACAGAGCAAATTAATGCAGCCATTAAAACGGCAATGTTAGCGAAAGACAAAGATAAATTAGCTGTTTTACGTGATATTAAATCAAAATTATTATTAGAGGCAACTTCTGGAAATGGAGAAGCTTCTGACGAAACAGGAATAAAAATCTGTGTTAAATTGCACAAGCAACGTATGGAAACATATGAAATTTATGTTACACAAGGTCGCGAAGATTTAGCTTCAGATGAATTGTTCCAAGCAAAAGTTTTAGAAGAATATTTGCCTAAAATGTTATCTGAAGAGGAAGTGAGAGCCGAAGTTGTTTTAGCAATTGCACAAGTTGGAGCGTCAGGTCCACAAGATATGGGAAAAGTAATGGGCGTTTTATCTGGCAAACTCGCTGGGAAAGCCGATGGAAAAGTCATTGCGAATCTCGTAAAAGAAACATTAGCCAACTAATTAATACGATGGGATTCAAATTGAATCCCATTTTTTTATATGAATACATTACAGCTCAAAGAAGCAATCGCAGAAACAATTCGTGCTTATAACGCGAAGGGATGGTCACCAGCTACTTCAACGAATTATTCATTTGTTGACGAAGAAGGTACCATTTGGGTTTCACGTTCAGGCGTTGACAAAGCTCACTTTCAAGCAACTGATTTCATAACAGTAGATAATAATGGCATTGCTATTGGCGAATTTGAAGGCATGAAACCTTCTGCGGAAACCTTGATTCATTGTGTCTTGTATGAATTGTTTCCAGCTACCAAAGTCATTTTGCACAGCCACGGCATCTACCCTGTTCTTCTTTCTGCAACTGTTGCAAATGAATTTGTTTTTGAAGGCTATGAACTTCAAAAAGGATTGGCAGGACAAACTACACATGAAGCAACTGTAAAAATTCCCGTTTTTGAAAACGACCAAG
The DNA here is from genome assembly GCA_947491305.1 of Flavobacteriales bacterium. Lineage (GTDB taxonomy): Bacteria > Bacteroidota > Bacteroidia > Flavobacteriales_D > Crocinitomicaceae > M0103. The sequence goes on from CANLIL010000005.1 coordinate 50,284, forward strand.
ATATGGATCGTTTTAAAGAAGTATTACTACAGCAGAAAGACCAACTTAGCAACGCTGCATTTGCGATGCGTAAACACGGAATCTATGCGTGGGGAACAACTTTGTTTGAAGCAAAGCGCCATTTAGAAACGATCGATTATTTGTGCCAGTGTGAATGGTTGGTAAAAACGAAGTAATCGCTGGAACACAAACGAATGAAACCACATTTCAATTAATACATTCAATCATTAAGTAAAATTTCGTTTAGGATTTATCAATGTAATTTAATAAATTTGGTTGAAGTAAAACGAAATAAACTTTCGCTTATCATAACAAATTTGGGTGAATATGTTAAGGTTTTTTTCGGGTATATATAAGTTAGTGGTAATTAAACCAAACGACACTTAAATAGTCTAATTGAAATAAATTTAAGAAATAATGAGACAAATAATTTTACTTTTGACTATACTTTTTACACTTCTTTCGTGTAACAAAGATGATAATCCAACAACGATTGTGGACAAACCAAGTGAACAAAAAACAGTAAACCTTACAGTTGACGGAAACGCAAGAAGTTTTATTGTATATCTTCCAACAGGTTACAATAATGCAGGTAAAATGCCTATGATTTTTGCCATTCACGGAGGAAGTGGAACACCAGAAGGAATGATAAACATTGCTAATTTTAAATCAATTGCTGACAGAGACAAAGTTGTTTTGGTTTATCCAGCAGGAATTCAAAATAATTGGAACGATGGAAGACCAACAATACCAAATCAATTAGGAATTAACGATGTTAATTTTTTCAACCAAATGTGTGATTATATGATTACCAATAATTCAGTTGACGGTACAAAAATCTATGCAACAGGAATTTCTAATGGTGGATTTATGTCTTCTCGTTTAGGTTGTGAATTAAGTAATAGAATAGCCGCTATTGCGGTGGACGCTGCCACAATAGAAGCAACAACAATAGCAACAAGTTGTAATCCCGGTAGGCCAGTTCCTGCAATTTATATTCACGGAACAACTGACCCACTCGTTCCATTCACTGGTGGACAAATGACCGCAGGTGGAACAGCAGGAGGAACTATTTTTTCACATTTTCAAGCCACAGACAAATGGATAGCAATTAATGGTTGTAACTCTACACCAATAATTACTGATTTACCCGACATTGCAAATGATGGAACAACTATAAAACAAAGAGTTTATTCAGGCGGAACAAACGGAAGCGAAGTAGTAAGTTACGTTGTTTTGAATGGCGGACACACTTGGCCACAAGGTTATCAATATTTGAATGAAGCCATTATTGGAAATACAAGTCAAGATATGAATGCTTGTGAAGTAATTTGGTCATTTTTTAAACGATTTAAACGACAATAAAAATTAACTGCCACTAACAGGCGTTTGGCAAAATGGCAGGTTTAGTGCTAAATTTAATATTCAATTTTCAAAAGAAGTTTAGTTCTAAATTGAAAGTAAGTGCTTCAAAGTCCGCCACTTCGCCAAGCTGCAAAACGTTCTTGCTCGAGAAAAGAGAATATTTCTTACCTTTAAAGAAGGATAAAAAAAATATGAATACTGGCGAAATACTCATTTATCAAAACCAAGAAGGCAGCGTCAAAGTAGATGTGCGCTTAGAAGAAGAAACTGTTTGGCTTACGCAAGAACAAATGGCGCTCTTATTTGGTAAAGGAAGAAGTGCAATTACGGAACATATTGGCAACATCTTTAGAGAAGGTGAATTAGATGAAATTGCAACTCGTCGGAATTTCCGACTAGTTCGAATGGAAGGTAATCGAGAAGTAGAAAGAGAAGTGGATCATTACAACCTCGACGTAATCATTTCCGTAGGTTATCGTGTGAAATCGCAACAAGGTACGCAGTTTCGTATTTGGGCAACGCAACGATTAAAAGAATTCATTATTAAAGGTTTTGCCTTGAATGATGACCGTTTCAAATCGGGTACTTCCATGAATTATTTCAACGATTTGCAAAATCGCATTCGTGAAATTCGGTTGTCTGAAAAATTCTTTTACCAAAAAATCAAAGACATATAAACAACAAGCATTGATTATAATCCAAAAGATGAAAAAACGATTGCTTTTTTTAAAATAGTTCAGAACAAACTGCTTTGGGCAATTTCGCAAAATACAACTGCCGAATTGGTTTTTAGAAGAGTAGATGCTAGTTTGCCATTAATGGGAATGTTGTCTTACGATAACAAAACGTCACATACTATTCAAAAACAAGAAGTAAGCATTGCCAAAAATTATCTAAATGAGGATGAAATAAAGTTGTTAGGTTTACTAGTGGAACAATATTTGGCATTTGCTGAAACGATGGCCCAACAACAAACTCCCATGTATATGAACGATTGGATTGAACGATTAGATAGTTTGTTACAATTAAATGGAAGAGAAATTCTAACACATGCAGGAACCATTTCTCATCAAATGGCAGTAGAAAAATCGGATCTTGAATTCTCGAAATACAAACAAGAAAATGCAATTATCGAAAGAGAACAAAGCTTAAAAGAGATTGAAGAGGATATTAAAAAGTTGAAGAGATAAGAAGTGTAACTCTCTATTTGAATTCACTGAAAACCACTACTCCAACCCAATATTAAACTGCGCATCCAACACAATTTTACCTGAAATAGGTTCAGATTTTCCTGGAATTGACAATCCTTTAATGCTTCCTGTTTTACCTTTTTGAATTAAATCAGTTAATTGACTTTCGGTTAATTTTTTACCCAATAACTCAAAGGGGATTTTAAATCCACAAGCGTTGAAATTGCTGCAACCTACAGCCGATTTTCCCATCATTAACTTGACCTGTTTGCATTTAGGGCAATCCAAGTCGGTTAATGCGATTTTTTCTTTCGGCTCGCGTTTTTTTCGTTCAACCTTTGGTGGTGTTACTTTTTCAGGCTCAACCGTAATTCTTCGGTAATTATTGAATATCACCTCATCTGTCAATTCACGCACCATTTTAAACAACTCTTGCTTAAACACATCCAATTGATACTCCCCTTTTTCAATCAAACGGATTTTACGTTCCCAATTTCCTGTCAATTCTGGACTCTTCAACAATTCGTTTTGAATCGTATCAATTAAATCCATGCCTGTGGCTGTGGGTAATATGTTTTTACGGTTTTTCTCAATGTATTTTCTTCGGAAAAGCGTTTCAATAATGTTCGCACGCGTGGAAGGTCGACCGATGCCATTGTCTTTCATTAAATCACGCATTTCCTCGTCTTCAATTTGCTTTCCAGCTGTTTCCATTGCTCGCAATAAAGTCGCTTCTGTGTAAGGTTTGGGAGGAGCTGTTTTCCCTTTGTGCACGATGGGTGTGTGTGGACCTTTTTCTCCCTCTACAAAAACTGGCATAATGCGTTCTTCTTCACTTTTCTCGGCTACTTGCTTCTCATCTTGGTAAACAACGCGCCAACCTGGAGTGATAATTTGTTTTCCCGTTGCTTTAAATTCCAATTGTCCAACTTTCCCTAAAACAGTTGTTGTGGAAATTTTACATTCTGGATAAAAAACAGCAATAAAACGCTTGGCAATTAAATCATAAATCTGATTTTCTGTAGGTGAAATACCACTTGGATTTACACCTGTCGGAATAATCGCATGGTGATCTGTTACTTTTTTATCGTCGAAAACCGCTTTTGATTTTGGAATGGGTTGTTGCAACAATGGTGCAGTGTATCGCGAATAGTAGGACATTCCTTTTAAAATTCCTTCCACCTTTGGGTAAATGTCTTCAGAAAGATAGGTTGTATCGACACGTGGATACGTCACAATTTTCTTTTCGTATAAACTTTGAATGTTTTTCAAGGTTTCATCTGCAGAGAAACCATATTTCTTATTGGCTTCAACTTGTAAACCTGTTAAATCAAACAGCCTTGGGTTTCCCTCTTTTCCCTCTTTTTGTTCGAAGGAAGTGACCTCAAATTCATGTTGCTTCAAATATTCAAGGCCTTTTACTGCTTTTTCCTCATTTGTCAATCGATCAATTTGACATAAAAATTCTGTGTCGCGGTACGTTGTTTTTAATTCCCAATATTCCGCTGAAGTAAACGCATTGATTTCTTTTTGGCGCTGAACAATCATTGCCAAGGTTGGCGTTTGCACACGCCCAATGGATAAAGTCGCTTTTCCTTGTCCAAATTTCTTGGTGAAAGCACGCGTGGCATTTATGCCTAACAACCAATCTCCAATCGCACGAGCAGAACCTGCTGCATATAAATTATCGTATTGTTTGCCGTCTTTTAATTTTTGAAAACCTTCTTTGATGGCTTCTTCCGTTAAGGATGAAATCCACAAACGTTGAATAGGCTTCGTGCATTTTGCTTTTAACAACACCCAGCGTTGAATCAATTCTCCTTCTTGCCCAGCATCACCACAATTGATGACCGAATCGCAATTAGCTACTAAATTCTCGATGCATTTGAATTGTTTTTGAATGCCTGGATCATCCACCACTTTGATTCCGAAATTGGTCGGTATAATGGGTAAATCTTCTAATTTCCAATACTTCCAATTTTCTTTATAATCATGCGGCTCTTTCAACGTACACAAGTGACCAAAAGTCCAACTTACCCAATAGCCATTCCCTTCCCAATAGCCGTCTTTTCGAGAACGAGCACCAAGGATTTCAGCAATGTCTTTTGCTACAGAAGGTTTTTCAGCGACACAAAGAATCATTTTGTTGCGTTCTTCTTTTTAGTATAATGGATAGTTTCGAAAGCATAAAGATGTTTCTCATCCATTGGATGTTGGAAAAGTATTTTTTTATCCCATTGCTCTTGATCAATTGAAGGAAAAAATGTATCTGCCCCAAATTCATGGTCAACGTGCGAAATATACATTTCATCAATGCAATTCAACACCAATGCTTGTTTGTAAATCTCTCCGCCACCAATAATGAAAACGGTTCGCTCTGTTTCATTTTTAAAGTGCTCCAATGAAGCTTCCAATGAATTAAACTGCTTACACCCTTCGAAGTGAAGTGCTTGATCTCTCGTTAGTACTACATTTTCGCGATTGGGAAGTGGACGAAAGCGCTCTGGAATAGATTCGTAATTTTTTCGGCCGGTAATAACAATTTGTCCTGCTGTCGTTTCTTTGAAAAACTTCATATCAGCGGGCAAATGCCACATCAAATCATTGTTTTTACCAATCCCATTTACACGATCTACCGCAACAATTAAAGCAACCTTCATCTTTACAAGCTAAAATTAAACAGCAACAGCGCCTTTAATGTGTGGGTGCGGATCGTAATTCTGTAATTCAAAATCCTCCAATTTAAATCCAAAAATATCTTTTATAGCTGGATTTATTTTCATTGTTGGCAACGCTTTACAATCGCGAGACAATTGTAATTCCACTTGTTCTAAATGATTACTGTAAATATGTGCATCTCCAAAAGTATGAACGAAATCACCTGGCTCTAAATCACACACCTGAGCAATCATCATTGTTAACAACGCATACGAAGCGATGTTAAATGGAACACCTAAAAATGTATCCGCTGAACGTTGGTACAATTGACAACTTAACTTGCCATTGGCAACATAAAATTGAAATAAGGTATGACAAGGAGGCAATGCCATGTGATCTACATCGGCAACGTTCCATGCAGAAACGATTAAACGACGCGAATCAGGATTGCGTTTAATTTGTTGAATCAAATTTGAAATTTGGTCGATTGTTCCACCATCTTTTGCTGGCCAACTTCTCCATTGATGTCCATAAACAGGACCTAAATTACCGTTTTCGTCGGCCCATTCATCCCAAATAGAAACGTTGTTGTCTTTTAAGAATTTGATATTTGTATTTCCTTGTAAAAACCACAATAACTCTACAATGATTGAACGTAAATGTAATTTTTTCGTCGTTACGCATGGAAAACCTTTCGACAAATCAAAACGCATTTGGTAACCAAAAGTAGAAATCGTGCCTGTTCCAGTGCGGTCTTCTTTCTTCGTACCAGTTGCTAAAATATGTTTTAATAAGTCGTGATATTGTTCCATTTGATATTGATTTAATCGACTTCGAATTTACAAAAAAGGGCGTTGCTTCCCGCAAGAAGTTTTCAAAAAATAAAAGAACTTATGAACCATTCAACCTTTTTCTGTTTCAGTTAACAGCTTCCAAAAGCTAAAAAATTGGCTATATTTGTTCAACCAACTAAATTTATACTTTATAAACGTTTTATTTTATGAGAAAACTCTTTTTTTTATTGGCGTTACTTGTAGGCTTCACTTCAGTTGCACAAACTTCTGGTCAATTAAAAAAACGTTTTTTAGGTACTTACACAGGATTCATTCCAAGTTACAAAACCGTTTCATCAAACATTCAAGTAGATTCTGTTGCGCTTACCATTGAGTTATCCAACAATCACCTTCAATTTACCCTTGGAAAACTCGAGTTTGAAGGAGAATATACAATTTTGTTGGAAACAGCTGCCTATTTTATTTTAGAGTGTAAGATGGAAGACCGCCTAGCAAATGAGCGCATTATGGTGTTCAAACGCGGAAAAAAAATCAGTAGAGACGGTTTGTTTCCTCAGCCAAATGCAACTTTGTATAAGCTGCGTAAAAAGAAAAGAAATCAATAAGAATTAATGCAAAAGAAATTTTTTACCAATTTAACGCTTTTAATTTTACTTAATTTATTAGTAAAACCAATTGCGATATTTGGTATTGATGTTGCAGTTCAAAATCGTGTTGATGCTGAAAATTATGGGATGTATTTCTCCTTATTGAACTTGTCATTGTTGTTCAATATTTTTATGGACATTGGAATCAATAACTTTACGACTACGCAAGTTGCCCGTTACCCTAAGATTGCGAGTCACTACATTCACAAATTATTTAGTTTCCGTTTTTTGTTATTTGTTGTTTACGCTTTAATCACATTGACATTAAGCTACTTAATGAATTACACCAAGCATGAAATCACGTTATTAAGTATTTTCATCTTCAATCAATTTTTAATCACATTAACTGCTTATTTCAGAAGTCATTTTGGAGGCTTACACCTTTTTAAAACGGATGCATTCATCTCAGTTTTAGATCGTTTGTTGTTAATTTTCATTTGCGGCGCTTTGTTGTTAACTTCTACAACGCAGTTTAAAATTGAATGGTTTTTATGGTCACAAACCATCGCTTACGCATGCACATTTATTATTTCATTCATCCTTTTAACCCGTAAAATTGGCTTGCCCAAATTGAAATTTAACTTCGTTTTTTCCTTTGCCATTTTAAAGAAAAGTTATCCGTATGCCCTATTGATTTTATTGATGATGTTTTATTCGAGAATTGATTCTGTTTTTTTAGAACGCATACATCCAAATGGGAAATTTGAAGCAGGAGTTTATGCCCAAGGATTTCGTTTGTTAGATGCGTTTTTTATGTTTGGAATGTTGTTTGCAAACTTATTATTACCGTTGTTTTCACGTTTATTAGTGCATGACAAAGCAGCAATTGCACCTTTACTTAAAACCGCGCGTAATTTATTATTGGGAGGTGCGCTTTTAATTGCAACATGTTGTTCTTTTAACGCGAAATTTATTTTACAACTCATTTATGATCAAAACATTAGCGCTTCGATTCCTAGTTTTCAATATTTAATTTGGGGCTTCATTGGGATGTGTGTCAGTTTGATTTACGGAACTTTATTAACTGCAAATGGGCAATTAAAAGTCTTAAACTGGATTTCAGTAATTGGAATCCTCATCAATTTGAGTGTAAATGTTGTTTTAATTCCAAAATATGGTGCTGCTGGAGCTGCAATTGCAGTGTTGTTTACCCAATCCATCACAGCGTTAGCACAACTAATCTATTGCCATGTAAAATATTCTATTGCAATACATTGGAAAGAAGCATTAAACTATGGATTATTCATCGCTTTATTGTTCATAACACCAATGTTGTTGAAAGACAGCGTTTTTCAATTTTATGTGCAAGTAAGTACGGGAATCATTGGGCTCTTCCTGTTTAAATTGATCGATGTAAAAGAAATTTTACGTTTTCTAAAGGAAAAATAAGGTTTAAACATACTAAACTTACTTTTTTTGAGTTATTCACTCAACTTAAATTACTTACAATACGAAAACTAGTCTAAATTAGCTCGAATTAAGCAATTAAATGCTAAATTCGCACTTCAAAAATTGAAATACATGACAGATCAACTCAATGAATTAGATAAAGAACGCCAAAACTTATTAGTGTTTATATGGCGCAATAGAAAGCTTATTTCAATCGTAACAGGAATTGCAATGTTGATTTCGCTTATTGTTTCCTTTTTATTGACCCCACTTTATAAATCTACTGCAATTGTTTTTCCTGCTGCAACAAGCACTGTTTCATTCTCTGAACAACGCAATGCAAAAGCATCATCAATGGATTTTGGTGAAGAAGAACAAGCGGAACAATTGGTTCAAATTCTACAATCTTCTCAAATTAGAAATCGTATTGTTGACCAGTTTCAATTGATGAAACATTACGACATTGACGACTCTGATCCGAATAAATACTTTAAGTTGATGGAAAAATATGAAAACATGTTTTCCTATACAAGAACGCGCTATGGCTCTATTCAAATTGACGTTTTAGACAGAGATGCCGTTTTAGCAGCTGACATGGCGAATAAAATTGTAGATTTAATTGATACGGTTAAAAACAGCATGGTGGCTGAACGAACGATTCCAGCATTTGAAATCAACAAACGTAAAAAACAACAATTAGAAAGTGATCGCGATGCAGTTTTAGACCAATTAGATAGTTTAGCAAGAACAGGCGTGCTTTCAATCGATGGACGTTCAAGTTTGTTTCAAGCCTATGTTGATTCAAAAAGTCAAGCTGAAAAACAAGAAATTAAAAAAACAATTGATATCAACATGCAATTTGGCGCTCGTTTTGATGGATTAGAAGATATTCGCGATGAAAAAATCATGCAATTAGAGCAATTTAAAGTTGCGTATGAACAAGCTGAATCGGATGCGAACACCATTTTTAGTCACAAATTCATTGTTGAACGCGCTGTGGTTGCCGACAAAAAAGATAAGCCTAAACGTATCATTATTGTACTTTTGGCAACATTAGGCGCATTTATCTTTATGGTTTTTGCATTGTTAATCAATGATCGAATTCGTGATTTGAAAAAAATCGCTTAAGGTGTCGTTCGCTAAAAAAAATGCATTTTTAATTCTTTTAGGTGTTTTATACATCTTATTGTCTCTTTATTTTATTTGGGTTGATCAAGCGTACTTGACATTATTCCCGATTGGATTATTGGCGATTTACTTTGCCGTATATTATACAGAATTCACGTTTTTAAGTATAGCTTTTCTTACACCGCTTTCCATTAACATAGAAGAATATACGGATAGTTTTGGCTTGTTTGTTCCTACTGAACCATTGCTGTTTGGTTTTTTATTGTTCTTTCTTTTTCTACAAATTCGTAAAAACATATTACCGAAAGAACTCTGGAAAAATCCAATCATTTGGAGTGTAGGATTTTACATTGGATGGCTTTTTATTGCATCCATAATGAGTTCGCATCCAATCGTTTCGTTAAAATTTGGTTTAGCACGACTTTGGTTCATTGTTCCTGTTTTACTATTTGGAACGTATTTTTTCAGAAAAGAAATCAATATCAAACGATTTATTTGGTTGCTCGTAATTGGTATGTTCATCGTTATTTGTTACACATTAATCGTTCATGCAAGTTATAGTTTTGGCGAGAAAGAAGGGCATTGGGTAATGTGGCCATTTTTTAAAGATCATACCATCTACGGTGCAACAGTTGCGTTAACGGTTCCACTTGTTTTTGGCTTGTATTTATACAAAAAACACAGTCCGTTAGTGCAAGTAATTTTATTAAGTTTCATTGCCATCATTCTGCTTGGGATGTTCTTTTCATACACGCGGGCAGCATGGTTAAGTTTAATTGCTGCGCTTGGAGTTTGGGCGTTGATTCACTTCAAAATTAAACTAAGTTTATTGGTGACAATTGCCGCATTTATTGGCGGAGTGATTTTCTTTTCTTGGGATGCGATTCAAATGGATTTAGCTAGGAATAAGAATGAGCACACCACTGAAGATTTTGGAAAAAAATTACAATCCGCAGCAAATGTTTCAACGGATGCATCAAATTTAGAGCGCATCAACCGTTGGACGTGTGCCATTGAAATGTTTAGAGAACGACCATTTTTTGGATTTGGACCAGGAACGTATGCCTTTGAATATGCTCGTTTTCAAGATCCAGAGAATTTAACAATCATTTCAACAAATTTTGGCGATCTTGGTAATGCACACAGTGAATATTTAGGTGCGCTTTCAGAAATGGGCGTTTTGGGTTTATGCGCTTTTATTTGTATTGTTACCGCAATTTTTTACAAAGCAATCACACTCTACAACCGTTGGCCAGATGACGAAAAAGAGACGAAAAGATTATTGCTCGCAATGATTTTATCACTGGTTACCTATTTCGTTCACGCCGTTTTAAACAACTTCTTAGATACTGACAAAGCAGCAGTTCCTGTTTGGGGAATGTGTGCAGCTTTTATTGCATTAGAGATTGCATTGAATAATAAACTCAACGCGAAACCCAACTTGAAGGATTCAAACATTTAACAGAACCTCCTGCAACCGTATGAATTTCAAAGTGTGCAATAGACAAAGATGAACCTTCAGGAACAATGAGTGTTCCAATTCCTTGTTTAGTTGATACTTTAGAACCCGTGCTCACAAAAACTTCTTGTAAATTACTGTAAACTGTTCGGTAATTTCCGTGTTTAATAATCACCACTTTTCCAGCGCCAGGAATGCTAAACACACTTGTTACTTCGCCTTCAAAAACACACCTCACTTGAGCGTTACGTGATGTGCTGATGTCAATTCCATTATTATTGGTATAAACATTGTTCAATGTTGCATGGGCATTTTTTCCAAAGCCCTCAGAAATTGAACCACTGGCAACTGGCCACGGCAATCTGCCTTTGTTTCCTTCAAACGAATGACTCAAGGCCATCGATTCTTTTGATTCAGTATAGGTGATTTTTGGTGTTTCCTTTGGCGTTTCTTTGATAGGTTTAACCGTGTTTGATCCCCCTGATTTCGGTTCAGAAACAGCATTTTTAATATTTTCTTTAGCTGTTTGAGTGCGTGCCAATTCTTTTTTACGATCTGCTTCTTCAGCCTTTCTTCGTTTTTCCTCTGCTTTTCGTTGTTTCTCTTCTGCTAATGCAATTTCACGTTTAATCGCTGCATTAATTTTATCTTTTAAAACAGCTTTTTTGTTCTCATCATTGCGTAATTGAGCCACCAATTGTTGTTCTTCTTGTTTTAATTTACTGTAAACTTTTTCTTGTTTTTGCTTGTCTTTTTCTATGGCAAATTTTTCTTGTTTTTTCTCTTCTAACAATTTCAATTTGTACAAACGTTCTTCTTCAATAGTAACTATTTCCTTTTTAATTAATCCTTCATGTTGTCGAATAATTAGAAATTGTTTCTTTTGAATATCAGCAATGTATTTTAAATAAGCACCTCTTTTTACTGCTTCATTGTAAGAGTTTGCTGAAAACACAAACATCATTTTACCGAAGCGATTACGGTGTTTATAACTGTACAACAGCAATTTTTTATATTGCGCTTTTAAACGAATCAATTTTTGCTGTAACTCAACTACTTCATTACTTTTTTCAGCCACTTTTATTTCTGCACCACGCACTTGGTTATCAAAATTTGAAACCAATTCTTGTCGAAATTGAATTTGTTTGTCAATCAATAACAATTCATTGTACGATGCGGATGTAATGGTTTTTGTTTTGTCTAATAATTTTTTCGTCGTAGCAATTTTTTTTGCCAAACGATTTTCCTCGTTTCTCAATTTTTCACTGGATGTTTGACCAAACAAATTTAGTGATAGAAACAAGAAAAATAAAACACTTAGTTTACTCACATTCTTCATAACTCTCCGGTATTATAAGTTCTAATTGTTGAATTTCTTTAATGTTAACCTTATCGTAATCTAAAATTATTTTTAAATTATTTTGTGATAATACAATTGAAATCTCCACTTCATTTGGAGTATTCATTCCATCCACTAATTGCCGTGAAACATAATTGATTGTTACAGAAGCACTGTCAGAAGGACTTTCAATGTACATTCCTTTCAAATCTCTTAAATTAGTGTCAATAAAATACTTTATTAAGATGTCTTCTTTTTGTCGCACACGCACAAAACGATCAAAACGTTTGGCTTGACGTTTTCTGTGAGTTGAAAGTGTATAAAAATCTTGACCATGAATTTGAAAGTATTTTTGGGTTGTATCGTAATCAAAAGGCATTCCTAATAGTATTTCTTCCAAATTAGAAAACGAAAAATCAATGCCAAAATTGTTTTTAAAATAATCTAAGCTTTGTTTGGAATAACATTTTTCGCGTTTATTCATAAGTAAAATAGAATCTTTGGTAACCAATGAATTAGCAACTGGTATCGCCGCATAGGTGATCAAAGCATTGATAGCACTGTCACGAACGATTCTAACAGATGTTTTAAAATTCAAATTTCGATTGGTGTCCGAATAACTTGTTGCAATTTTAGCATAAAAATAATGTGGCTTAGCTTGAGATAAGCTATCCATTTTTTGAATTAAAAGCGCTGTTTTCACTCGCTCTAAACGGTCTTGATTAAAAATCAATCTTGAACCACCACAGGATTGTAGTGCTAACAAAAAAGCAATAATAGATAACAATTTAAAAAATCGGATCATAATATTTTTTGTTAGTGATTTTTTTGGGTAAATTTTTATTTGTCGCACCCATTTTCAATGCGCGTTCCCACATTTCAACAGCTTTAGGAATGTCACCATCAAAAAAATAGGCGTCTCCTAAATGTTCGTTGATTAATTTATCTGTAGCATCTTCAGTATAGGCAAGTTCAAACAGTTTCAAAGCTTGCGTGAAATTGCCCATTTGAAATAAAACAAACCCTTTCGTATCGATAAAATGAACACTTTTGGGATTCATTTCACTGATTTCTTTTGCTAATTTATAAGCATACTCTAAATCGATTTTTGCTAAAGCCAATCGGTAGGCATAATTGTTGCGCAACAATAAACTTTGAGGATCTTTAGCAATTGCTGCTTTGTAATTTTCTTTACCGAGTTCAACTTGATTTAAACAAAAATAAGCTTCTCCAATTTGACCCAACATTTCTGCTTCAATAGAAGGATCGTTCACAACTAATTCCTTTCCTACTTTTAAAATATCGATTGCTTCTTGGTGTTTTTTTAATTGAACCGCACTCACCCCATTTAATAAATAAATTGTTGGAATTGTAGGGAATAATTCCAAGCACTTTTTACTGTCGTTATATAAGATTTCAAATGCACCTGATTGGTATTCCATTAAAAGAACTTGATTCCAAATCGGATATTGATTTTGGTCAAATTCCAACGCCTTTCTATACGAATTCAATGCATCATTTTCTTTGTTTAAACGCAGATAAAAATCGCCTTGAATGGAATGTGCTTTTGCCACTTTCGGATTATCAATTACCAATTGATTCACTAAATTCAGAACAGATTCATCCAGAGATTTATTGGTTTCTAGCAATGTTAGTAGAATTTTCATTTTTGTCTCAAAATCAACATCTTCACAGGAAAATGCCAATTTCAATTGTTCCATCGATTTTGTGCGGTCATTTTTTTGGCGGTAAACATCTGCCAATGCTAAATGTGCTCGACCATTTTCAGGAGAAACGTTTACTAAATCTTCTAAGAGCGCAATTCCTTTTACTTCATTTCCAGTTTGAAAATAAAATTCCACCAAAGTTCCTAATAATTGCGGATCATTTGGAAGTTTTTTACGCGCATTTAGTAATTCATTCAACGCTTTATCCGTTTGTTTTGCTTGGATATACAAACGGAATTTCTCAATTGTCAATTCAGGTTGTGCTCCTACTAAATCTTCTGTTTTTGTCAACGCTTTAATGGCGTCATTCCATTTTCCATCCTTTGCTAAACTTTCCGCATAACTATACATCCATTCAACATTTCTCGGTTCATTTTTTATTAACTTTTCAAATTGAACATTGGCTTGAGTGTATTTCTTTTGATCAACATACATGTAAGCCAACTCTTCAGCATACCAGATGTTATTAGGATCGATAGTTGCTGCTTTTTGTATACAATCTGCTGATTTAGCTAATTCTTTTTTGCCTAAATAAATTTGTGAAAGTGCATAATAAACGGCATCATCCGTTTGTTTGACAGCTAAACATTGTTCAAATGAACGAATTGCTTCATCGTATTGACCTGTTGTCTTGAAACGAATCCCTTCATGAAAATGTTGGATGTATCCGTAATCAGCAGCTGAAACAACAACAGAAGCTGGAGCATTTTTTTTCACAGTTCCACAACTCACTAATAAAAGTGCACAAATAATAAAAAGCTTTTGGCTTACATTCATTCGACAATTGTTGAGTAATCGCCTAAACTTAAATCTTTTGCTGTACCAACAAATGCTGCATGTGAACCAATCATTGAATCTTTCAAAACAACTTGAATAAGTTCTGAATGTTGTTGAATATTTGAATTTGAAATAACTGAATTAACAACGCGGGTATTTTTTCCTAAAGAAACATGTGGTCCAACAACAGAGTTTTCAATCACAACACCTTCTCCAATAAAACATGGCGGAATGATAACAGAATCAATGATTTCTGCTGTTGGTGCAACCATCGGTAAATTTTTCTCAAAATCGTATTCTAAAACACGTTGATTTGTTTGAACAGTCACTGCTTTGTTTCCACAATCCAACCACTCAGAAACTTCTCCTGGTTTGAATTTGTACCCTGCATTTGTTAAACGGCGCAATGCATCTGGCAACTGATATTCATTGCTATTCATGATGTTGTTGTCAATCAAATATTCCAATTCGGTGCGTAATTTCGCTCCATCCTTGAAATAATAAATACCAATCATGGCTAAATCTGATACAAATTCTTGCGGTTTTTCTACGAAATCAATAATCTCACGATTTTCATTCATTTTAATCACACCAAAAGCACTCGGGTCTTCAATTTGTTTCACCCACAAAATGCCATCATCATTCGGATTAATTTTGAAATCTGCTTTGAATAATGTATCCGCAAATGCAACAACAACAGGACCTTCCAATTTCTCTTTCGCACATAAAACAGCATGACCCGTTCCGAGTGGTTCTAATTGGTAATGAATGGATCCTTTTGCTCCTAATTTTTCAGCAACAGCAATTAATTCTTTTTCAACTTCTGCTCCAAAATCACCAATAACAAATGCGATTTCATCAATTTTATCCGCACAAACAGCTGCGATATCTTCCACCAAACGATGAACAATTGGTTTTCCACCAACTGGAACTAATGGTTTTGGTGTTACTAAAGTATGTGGGCGAAGGCGACTACCGCGTCCCGCCATTGGAACTATTATTTTCATTTTTATTTCTTTTTATTGGGTGACTTCGAGTGCCTATGTCAACCAAATGTATTTATTTAACGCCAGTGCTTCCAAAGCCTCCAGCGCCTCGATCTGTTTCTGTTAATACTTCTACTTTTGACCATTCAGCTTGTTCAACTTTCGCGAAAACCAATTGTGCAATGCGTTCACCGTCTTCAATTGTAAAGGATGTGTTTGATAAATTAACTAAAATCACTCCAATTTCACCACGGTAATCAGCATCAATAGTTCCAGGTGAATTCAAAACAGTAATTCCATTTTTAAATGCCAATCCACTTCTTGGACGAACTTGGCATTCATACCCTACTGGCAATTCCATGAATAAACCTGTTTTTACCAACGCGCGTTCAAAAGGAGCTAAAGTGATGGATTCTGATATATTTGCCCTTACATCCATTCCTGCTGAAGCCAAAGTTTCATAAGCTGGAATTGCATGTTTGGACTGATTAATAATTTTAACCTGCATAATAAGTGAATTGACTTCAAAAATACGAAAAAGAAAAGTGGATTAATCGCCCATTTTTGTTAATAATGAACAATTGATTTTTAACAAACTAAGCTGTTTTTCTAAACAAGGATTTTTCTAATTTGTAGACCATCAAAAGATAGCCTAAAATCAGCGTATTGTTAAAGAATGTTTTCATTATTCCTGCCGAAAACAATTCAAACGAAGCAATGAAATACACCAGCAATGCACCTCCTAAATACAACGCAAATTTTCGTAAATTATAGGCAATTGGATAATGTTTTTGTCCCAATAAATACGAAGCGATCATTTGACAAGCGTAAACGATTAATGTAGCCCAAGCACTCGCCATATAGCCGTAAAGTGGAATAAAAACCACATTTAAAACAACTGTCAACAAGGCTCCACCGATCGCAATAAAGGCTCCGAATTTTGTTTGACCACTTAGTTTATACCAAATACTTTGGTTGTAATAAATTCCCAAGAAAACATTCGCTAACAATAGAATTGGAACGACTTTTAAACCAACATAATAGGCTTCATTACGAATAAATAATTTGAAAAAATCAATGTTCAAACTCACAACAAGAAACACCAGACAAACCATTGCAATGAATACATTCATCACTTTTGAATAGACTTTGTTTTTATCTTGATTCTTTAATTGCGCAAAGAAAAAAGGTTCTGCTGCATACCGATATGCTTGTAATAAGATGGTAACTAACATGGCTAATTTATAGCAAGCACTGTAAATACCAACTTGTGCTTCAGCGATTTTTAACGAAACTTGAGTTGTACCATCGTATAAAAGGTGTTTCAATAAAATTCGATCCAATGTTTCATTGATTATTCCAGCAAAACCTGCAATAACTAGCGGAAAAGCATACCAAAGCATCTCTTTAGCCAAGGTTTTATCAAAATTAAAACGAAGGTGGAGAAAGTGTTTGTACAAAAGAATTGGTTTGACCAACGAAGCAAATAAATTAGCAAATAAGATAAATAACACCCCTTCTTCCGGTCGCGCAGGATCGAATAATCCGATCATAAACACTAAATTCAAAATAATATTTACGCCGATGGAACTCAATTGTATTCCAGCAAATTTGAACGCTTTATTTTCAGCTCTAAGTTTTGCTAATGGCAAAGCAGTTACAGCATCAATACACACAATTGCTCCTAATAAAATAATGTATTCATTGTGTTCGGAATACAACATTAAATCTGCAATGTTTTGATTGAAGAACAATAAAACTGCAAAAAACAACACGTTGATTCCTATAACGGTCAGAAAACTATTGACGAATACTTTTTCCTTATCCTCTTTATCTTGTAAGAATCTAAAAAAGGAAGTTTCCATGCCAAATGTCAATAAAACAACCAAAAATGCTACCCAAGCGTACAATTCAGATACAACGCCATAATCTGACGGATTGGCAAATACAGCGGTGTAAAGCGGAACTAATAAATAGTTCAACAAACGACCAACAATACTTGATAATCCATAGACGGCCGTTTGACCCAATAATTGCTTGATTGGGTTTGCCATTAAGCTCTGAAATTTGGTTTTCTTTTTTCTAAAAATGCTGTTGTTCCTTCTTTGAAATCAGCTGTTCCAAAAGACAAGCCGAATTCTTCGATTTCAACATCAAATCCATTTACTCCATCTTCAAAATTCGCATTGATTGAACGGATTGCTGCGGCAATTGCAGTTGCAGAATTGGCTAGAATCTTCGTAGCGATTTCTTCTGCTTTTGCCAATAATTCTTCTTGCGCAACGACATAATTTACCAAGCCCCACGTTAATGCTTCATCAGCTTTCATCATTCCTGCTGTAAAAACCAACTCATTTGCTTTTCCGCGTCCAACTATGTTTGCCAAACGTTGCGTGCCACCATAACCTGGTATAACTCCCAACGAAACTTCAGGTAATCCCATTTTTGCATTTGATGCTGCCACGCGAATGTGCGCTGCCATTGCCAATTCTAATCCACCGCCTAATGCAAAACCGTTAATTGCAGCAATAACTGGCTTGTTCATTTTCTCAATGAAAGAAAATAACGTTTGTTGGCCTTTTTGAGCTAACTCACCACCTTGAGCGATCGTGAAATCAGCAAATTCTTTAATATCTGCTCCTGCAACAAATGATTTTTCGCCTGAACCAGTTAAAATAACTACACCAATTTCAGGCGTTTCATTCGCCGCTTTCAAAGCCGTATGTAATTCTTCAATTGTAAGTTTATTTAGAGCATTTAATTGTGCCGGACGATTAATCGTAATTGTTAATATCTGTCCTTTTTGTTCTGTTAATAGTGTTGTATACATCTTTATTTTCTTAGTCTTTTATACATTTTTATTCCAAGCATTAATCCAATTGCAACAGCAAAAAAGCCAATTGTTCCTTTAATCCAATTAAAACTATCTTTCATTACAACTAAAAACACGATGGCTACGAGCGCTAATGTGGCTACTTCATTCCAAATTCTCAATCCATTTGACTTCCAATTGAAAATTCCTTTTTTCAAATCATTCATAATTTTTTGACAAACAAAATGATAGATTAACAACATTCCGACAAAAGCTAATTTTAAATGCATCCACGGCGCTGATAAATAATACGTTGGATTTAAAAGAAGCATCCAAATTCCAAAAATTAAGGTTAAAACCATTGCTGGAGTTGTAATAATCCACCATAATTTTTTTTCCATCACCTCAAATTGCTCCGACAATATTTTCCGCGGAATCGCTTCTTTTTGTTGTGCTTCGGTATGGTAAATAAACAAACGAACAATGTAAAAAAGTCCGGCAAACCAGCTAACAACAAAAATAATGTGCAAAGCTTTTACTGTATTTATATCCATGCGATAAAGATACGATAAAAATTAGTGACGCAAAAATTGGTTGATATTTTAACAGTAGAAAGAAAACTAAGTGCTAAAATCCTTGCATTCATTGTTCTTTCGTATCTTTGTTGCCTTAAAAAAAACAACATGAGTGCATTTGAACTTTCCGAACAAGAAATTCAACGTAGAGAATCGTTGAATAAACTACGTGAAATGGGAATCAATCCCTACCCTGCTGACTTATACCCAGTAAGCGATTTTGCTTCTGAAATAAAGAAGCAATTCGTAGACGGAAAGCAGGTTTGCATCGCTGGTCGAATGATGAGTCAACGTGTGATGGGAAAAGCATCTTTCGCTGAATTACAAGATTCTTCTGGTAGAATTCAAGTGTATTTCAACCGTGATGAAATTTGTCCGAGTGAAGATAAAACGTTGTATAATGACGTTTTTAAAAAATTATTGGACTTAGGTGATTTCATTGGAGTTAAAGGATATGTTTTCAAAACACAAGTGGGTGAAACATCCATTCATGTGCAAGAATTTACTTTATTGAGTAAATCGTTGAAACCGTTACCGCTTCCAAAAACAGATGCTGAAGGCAAAATACACGATGCGTTTACAGATCCTGAAATGCGCTACAGACAACGTTATGCTGATTTAGTTGTAAATCCTCACGTAAAAGATATTTTCATCAAACGAACAAAATTGTTCTCAGCAATGCGTCAATTTTTCAATGACGCTGGATACATGGAAGTAGAAACTCCAGTATTGCAATCCATTCCTGGAGGCGCTGCTGCTCGTCCGTTTGTGACGCACCACAACGCACTTGATATTCCATTGTATATGCGAATTGCCAATGAATTGTACTTAAAACGTTTAATTGTAGGTGGGTTTGATGGTGTGTACGAATTTTCTAAAAACTTCAGAAATGAAGGAATGGACCGTACACATAATCCAGAATTTACAGCAATGGAAATCTATGTTTCGTACAAAGATTACAATTGGATGATGGATTTCACGGAACGCCTTTTACAACACTGTGCAATTGAAGTGAATGGTACTTCTGAAGCAACATTCGGAGAACATACAATCAATTTTAAAGCACCTTACAAACGTGTAACGATGCGTCAATCAATTATTGATTTCACAGGATTTGATATTGCTGGGAAAACGGAAGATGAATTGCGCGTTGCAGCTAAAGGAATGGGAATTGCTGTGGATGATACAATGGGTAAAGGAAAATTAATCGACGAGATTTTTGGGGAGAAATGTGAAGGGAACTACATCCAACCAACATTTATTACCGATTATCCAAAAGAAATGTCGCCATTGTGTAAAGAACACCGCGATAATCCGGAGCTAACAGAACGATTTGAATTAATGGTTTGTGGAAAAGAAGTAGCCAATGCTTATTCTGAATTAAACGATCCAATTGATCAACGCGAACGCTTTGAAGAGCAAGTGCGATTGTCTGAAAAAGGAGACGATGAAGCGGGTCAATTCATTGATTATGACTTTTTGCGTTCATTGGAATACGGAATGCCACCAACGTCTGGTTTAGGAATTGGAATGGATCGCTTAATTATGTACTTAACCAACAATCCATCTATACAAGAAGTATTGTTCTTCCCGCAAATGCGACCAGAAGTTCACCAACAAAAAATTGAATTAAGCGACAATGAAAAATTAATTTTCGAGCTTCTTCAAAAAGAACAGAAAATGGCACTTTTACGCTTGAAAGAATTGGTTAATTTAAGTAACAAAGCGTGGGATGTAAGTGTTAAAAACCTTACAAAACAAGGCTTAGTAAAAGTGACTAAAATTGACGAAGAATTGCTAATAGAAGTTCTTTAATACTACTTTATTCATTTGTAAAAGGCTGTTCAAGAAATGATTGAACAGCCTTTTTTTTATTAAAAACCAACTAGTTTCCCTGTAAAGTTTGTTTTTGCACCTTTAATAGTGTATACCAAAAATTGCTCGGTTGAGATTGGTTTCCAAGTAATTTCAATGTTTTCATTGCTCGGTTGAATGGTTTGCGTATGTACTATTTTACCATCCAATGTTGCAATATTCAACGTAACTGCTTCTTTTAATTGTTCTAATTTAAAATTAACTTGCTCCGAGTAAGGATTAGGATATACGCTAATGGAAGCGCCTTCAGTATCTAATTTTTCTGTTGCTAAAAAATCTGACGCATCCAATTCTACCATCCAGAAATCATACCCTCCGTGATTTATGGTAGTTTTGTTGCTAGAAGTGCCTGATTGACTATTGGATTCAATATATAATTTAGTTTCATTTCTAATAGATTTTTTTAAATAACCTGAGTCAAAAGAACTTCCACCAAATGTTTCTTGTGCAACAATAGAACCATCGCTTTCATTAAGCACTAAAAACCAAATATCAGTTAAACCAAAATTTGGTGCTGTTTTATTTCCATTAATGCCTGAAATACTATTTCCAGAAAGTAATAATTTGTTCCATTCAGAAAAAAATAGTTGGTAGGTATAGTCTGAAAGACTTCCACCATACGATTGATCCCAAAGTATATTTAAATTTGTATCAGTTTTTACCACCCAATAATCGTAAGAGCCTCTATTGGGAGCGGTTTTATTCCCACTAACACCACTAGATGTAGTTACAGAAAAATAATACGCATTGTTTGTAAAACCAACATCACCTGAAAAGCCTAACTCATTTCCACCTCCGAAACATTTATCTTGCAAAATATTTAATTGTTGATCTAGCATAATGACCCACATATTTTTTATACCATAACCAGCATCTGCTTTATCACCAGTAGCCCCAGATAATGCGCCCCCCTTTAAAATAATTTTATCAGAAAAATCTGTACCCAAAAAATTAAATTCTTCATCGTTTACGGATCCAATGGTCTTTTGTTGGATTATGTCACCATTCAACGGATTTATTTCTACCAACCAAAAATCGTCTCCCCCTTTGTTTGGACTTGTTTTGTTTCCAATTGTAGAAGATGGCAATGACTTACTCAATCCACCTAATAATAGATTACCATTAGATAAATAAATCATTGAATTTAAAAAATCATTCAATGCGCCACCATATTGCTTTTGCCATAAGATGTTGCCATCTAAATTCAATACTATCAGCCATACGTCATATTCGCCAAAGGAATCCATTGATTTTTCACCTGAAATTGGTGAAGTAGAATTTCCAAGTATATAGATTTTATCGTTTATTATCATACAATATCTTCCGTTATCTTCTCCAGATCCCCCAATTGTTTTATCCCATAAAAAATTATTGGCTGAATCTGTTTTCACAATCCAAATGTCATTTCCGCCTCTTGAATCTTCTCCTTTATCAAAAGAAGCGTTAGAGTTGGAAGAACCAACATAAAAATTAGTGTTGTGAACAGTGTCTTCGTACCGTTTCAAAAAATCATCGCCTGTTCCACCAAAGCCTTTTTGGCCTAAATCAACGAATTGCCCGAACACCAAACTAGCGGTAAGAAAAAAATAAAATGTAGTTAGTTTTTTCATGGTTATTGTATTAAGCCACACATTTTTCAATGTGTGGCTGGTTAATAGTTTATTTAAGTATTGTTTGTTGAATGTTAGAACCATCTGAGAATATTAAATTCAAACGCAATTGGTTATATGCTACATTTGCAGTAGAAACAGCAATTTTCTTATTCATTTGTTCCGCTTTCTTCATGTCAATTTGCTCAGAATGAATCAATGCTCCAGCTAAATCTATGATTTCTAACTTAAATCGTACATTGTCTAATGCATTCAAATCTAAATTAATGAGATTGTTTTCAATTTTATTGGGTGAAATTTTAACTTCAACTTTTTCATTATTTGAAACAATTTTATCAGGGAAATTTAGTTCGTTTACAATTGGAATTACTGTTCCATTACTGAAAATAAACGCTACATTGTATAAGCCATTTTTTAATCCTTGAGATCTGTAATGATAGTTTGCTCCTTTTTCATCAATTACTAATTGAAAATTTGCCGCATCTTCATCAAGTGAACTAATTGGACTCACATCAATAGCAGTTATTCTTGGTTTTGTTTCAATTGGTTTGTCTGTAATTGGTTTTATTAAATCATCAACAGTGTATGGTTTATCAGTTATTACATAAGGGGATACTCCAAAAACCTCGAAACAATGTAACCATCCTTCAGAATTCCATACATTATTAAATATACAATCTGAAAAAGTGTTAAAATTTACATAATCTATGCTTCCTAATTCAACATGTGGTAAATTAGGAACAAATGCTTTACACTCTAAATCGGTTGTATTCGTTACATTATACCCCATAAATGAAGCGATAGAAGCTGGGGCAAAGTCATTTGGACCTGTATATGAATTGTAAAAACCAAGCCATGCGTACATAGGAGAAGTACAATAATTCAAGTTTGGGGATGCGTTCGCATCTATTCCCTCCATGTGTGAGTATTTATTTGTCTTCTTTTCTACTAACATGCCTGTATTAACATACATATCGTTTTTATCCTTTCTCATAAGACCATTCCCTTGATAACCTAAAGGTAATGGTATTTTTTTATACTTTGGAACTCCTGTTGAAGGATTGAATTCTTTATAAGGGTGACTGGCAGGTAATGCATTCCAATCTCCAATTTTAATAGCTTCGTAATATGGGATAACATAATCTACAACACCTGTTGGATTTGTTATTTGATAAGTACTATCATTAGTACTTTCCATTGTCATAAAATTTTGATTAGCAATTGGATTCGTATAAAGAGATAATTGATAAGCATAATCGGGTCCATTACACTTTTTCACACACATTAAATTAGCACCATTCCCATCGGCACCTCCATTGTCTCCCGAGCCATTTTCACCACTTTTATACTTATTTTCAATAGGTGTTTTCTCACCTATAAGTAGCTTGTTTCCATTGAGTTGGTGGATTGCAATCAATTCATAGTACATGTTTTTACGTGCCAACACATCACTAGATAATTTCAAGTAATTTTTTTCGGAGTTGAACGCTGTAGTAAAAATAAAATTACTGCCCATTTTCTTGTATAAGTTTACTTTATAAACTGCATTTGGAACTTCTTTCCAATACAAATACCCTTGCGATGTAGTTGCTTGAATTGCTGATACAAACTCAGTACTTGTTAAACTTTGGTTTGGGGGCGCGGACTGCGCAAACCCCTTCATAGCAAGGCATAACGCCATTGCTGTTAACGTAGATGGTTTCATAATAAAAAAATTAAATAATTAGTATTAAAGTTAACTAGCGAAGATCTTCATAGCTAAGTTAGACTAATTTTTTTAATATCCAAATTTTTTAACAAAAAATCAATTTAAACTTTAAGACATTATTTTCATAATTCAATATAAAAAACCAAACATTCAAAAAGGAATGGCCTTGCCATCATTTTCGAATATTTTGCAATTTCAAAATAGCATTTTTAAAAAATAATGTTAAAATCAATAGAATTTTGAGCAACAAAAAGCATTATAGAGACTCAAAAAAATTATTTAGGCAACTTTGAAACCATTAGTTTGTATTCTTTTTTGAAATCTTTAGTTCCTGAGCAGCCCATCGTGACTTTTGTGTTTTTAAAATCAGTAATACGATTTCCTGGATCTGGATGTGTACT
>CANLIL010000006.1 GCA_947491305.1 Flavobacteriales bacterium
GAAGATTATACGGAACAAAAATATCCGTTTTATACCGAAGTGGTTACTACCAACAAAGCTGGGTTTTACCAGTTAGAAAATGCCGTGGTTAATTATTTAAATACTTCAAAATTTGACCAAGATTACATTCGATTTGAACATATAAAATTGCGCAAAAAGCAACAGATTTTCCAAGCTGATTTAATGCGAATGGATTCAATAAAAAAGATAATCTCAGTGAAAGATTTACCAAAATACACAGAGGTTATTACATTGGTTGAAAATATATCGAATCAATTGTTTGCCATTGATCAGCAATTAAGCAAAATAGTTTCCATCGATTTATTGACTGGTTTTGTTCCTATTAAAACCGATAAAGCAACGATTTTGAAGGGAATTGCAATTAAAACAAGTTTGTTATACTTGTTGTGTGTCGTTGTAATGAGTGTTTTTTTGCAGTTAAATTTCAAGGATAAAAAATGATCAAACGTATCCTGAAATCTAAAAACAGTCAAAATTCAATTTGGAATATTTTAGAAGTTTTAGTTTCACCTCTTATTTTATTCGTTTCCATCCCATTTTTCTTGCATCAACTGGGGACTGAAGAATATGGTATTTGGATGTTTGTTAATACAATTGTGGTATTATTACAATCGTTGAATTTAGGACTCAATACTTCAACATACAAACATGTGTCAAGTGCCATCGCAACCAATGAAAACAAGCAAATCACTCAAACATTAACAACTAATTTAAGTCTTACTATTTTAATTTCAGTGGTGGGTTTTATTGTTATTGGAATCCTAGCGTGTTTGATTCATTGGTTCGATTTATTTATTGATTTCCCGTCACAGAAACCAACAATTATTGCTAGTTTATTCTTAGGAGGTTTTGTGTTGTTTTCAAAGTTATCCGAACAAATTTTATACACGGTTTACAGAGCTTTTGAAGATTTTAAATACGTTACTTTGCTTACGCTTTGCTCCAAATTGGTAATTGTACTTGGCAGCATCATTATTGCCTTTTTCACTAAAAGTATTGTTTTTATTTTGCTCTATAATGCCATTATTAGTTTACTTTTTTTAAGCATCAATTATCGTTTGATGAAACGATTTATCCCTTTTTATCGCTTTCATTTTCAATTATCAAAAACAGCGATACAATTCGAAGTAAGCTATTCGTTTTTCGTTTGGTTGCAATCTAGTGCAGTCGTGTTAACGTACCAAGGCGATCGTATTTTGGTGTCGAGTGGTTTTGGATTGGAGACATTGTCGTATTACACAATTGTAGCAACGATTTTCAACCACATTCATATGGCATTTGCTGCAATGACAGGTTGGGTTTTTCCTCAAATTGCAAAAAACCAACATGATCCATCGTATCTAACACAATTGTATCGCAACACGCGTAACGTTTCGGCGTTTATTGCCATTATACTTTTGGCAATCTTTACGTTTATTGCAGAACCGCTTTTTAATGTATGGTTAGGTTCCACCAATTTTCAACAAATCGCCACGTATTTGAATTTATTTGCCATGTTTGAATTCGTATTCATCTTTACGATTATGCCTAATTTTTTCTTAAACGGTTCTGGTTATGAAAAGTTGAATTTAAAAATAACATTAGTTTATACAGTATTAAATATTATTGGAATGCTTGTGGGTTATTTTGTATTGAATTCTGTTACTGGAATTTTGTTGGGGTTGTTTTTAACAACAATCATTGGTATGTTCATTTTACATTACAAAATGGATCAACTTTTCCAACTTTCACAAAAAGCATTTTCTGCAACTGCTTTATTATTAGTTCCATCATTATTAGGGTGCGGTATCGCGTATTTCGATCTTTGGGTTGTTAAAACGCTTTTTTTAGTAGCAACCATCGTTTCGGCTTATGTATTCTTTATTAAAAAGCCAAAAACAACATTTAATGCGTTTATTCAATGACATTACCTAAGAATTTCATCATTGGATTGTTTGTATTTCTCTTTTTCTTTAATCGGGTAGGATTGCCCTTTGGAATTAGTTTTGACATGTTGCTTGCGCCCTTTTTATTGTATTCCATTTTCAAAGAGAATGCGCAATCATTGCTTTATAAAGCAGCAGGCATATTACTCGTTTTTGGTGCTATTCATTTAGTAAGTGGTGTTTATTTTACTGCATTTGTTGTTTCGAATTTGGTTTTTATTACACTTGTGATTGCTGTTGTTGCATTTTATCGACGAACAAAACACATTGATTTTTTTAATGAAATCATACTTAGAATAACCCAATTAAATAGTGTGTTGACTATCCTCGCTTTATTCCTGCTATTTTTCTTGAAGTCCACGTATTTATGGTATTTAGTTCCTTACACTTCGAATGCAGAAGCACTTCCTCGTTTGAAATTATTTACGGAAGAAGCTTCGCATTATTCTTTTTTATTACTTCCGATTTTTTACTATTGGTTGTATCAATGGTTAGTACACTTTAATTGGCGAACATTTGGTTATTTAACGACCATCATTATCAGTTTGATCCTTTCATTTTCATTGGGAGTACTAAGTGTAATTGCACTTACCTTGTTCATTTTAATTCTAATTTATAGTCGATCTATTCTACAACATTCCCGTTATCGTCAATTGCTTTTCATTGGATTAATAGCGATCGTTTCAATTGGAGGTTTTGTGTATTATTTCTTCCCAATTAATCCGCTTACCATCCGAATGAATAATTTGATGAATGGCTTGGACACATCAGGTAGGGGACGAACGTATGAATCATTTGAAATCGCTTTGCGTGTCTTACAATTAAACTATCCATTGACGGGAATTGGGCTAGGTCAATTCAAATTTATTGGGAGAGATGTATTAATTCTTTATTACAAATACCATACAATTCCATCAGTCGTTCGACTTCCAAATGCGTTAGCAGAAACGTTGGTTAGTTTTGGTGTTTTAGGAGCAATTATCCGTGTTTTTATTCAAATTTATTGGGCTTTTAAAAGAAGAATTGTAAACAACTTATTTCAAACTAGTTTATTCATTTCGTTATTTATTTATCAATTTACCGGTGGGTTTTTAATGCATTCATTTGAATATTATTATTGGATCTTGGTAGTTGTACCTATCTTTAAAAACTTTGATAAACAACACATTTTCAAGTAATGCGCATACTATTTGTAAATCGATCTAGTTTTTTAAGTTTCAAGGGAGGCGATACAACCCAACTCTTGATGACGGCCCAAGAATTGCGAAAATTAGGCATTGATGTGACCATCTACGAACCAGGTGCTTCCATCGATGACGAACAATTTGACATCATCCATTTTTTTAACATTACACGTCCTGCAACAATTTTAGCAATCCTCAAAAAAAGTAAGTTACCATTTGTCGTTTCAACAATTTACGCCGATTACACATTTTATAAATTCATTCATCCATGGAATAAAATGGGTTTATTGATACGTGTTTTTGGTTCAGATGGGGTGGAGTATTTTAAATCTGTCGCTAAACATTTTCTTCGAAAAGAGCCATTGGATTATTGGCCGTTTTTATGGAAAGGGCAACGCAACTGTATTCAAGCGATTTTAGCGAAAGCCAATTATTTGTTGCCAAATTCTGAGAGTGAATACCAACGATTAAAAGCGCGTTATCCCAATGCTAAAAAGCACGAGGTTATTCCAAATGGTGTTGATACAACTAAATTTGCTGTTGAAACGTCTGTTAAACGTATATCTGGACAGTTGATTTGCGCAGCAATGATTGAACCAAGAAAAAACCAATTGAATTTGATTCGAGCGATTAAAGATTCAACGTATTCATTATTTATTGTTGGTGAACATGCGCCGAATCACAGCGCTTATTATGATCAATGCGTTGCAGAAGCTGGACCAAATGTTACGTTTGTTGGACGATTAGAATACGATGAATTAGTGCGGTATTATTTGCAATCAGAAATACATGTGATGCCAAGTTGGTTTGAAACAACTGGATTGTCTTCATTGGAAGCTGCTTTTTTAGGGTGCAAAGTTATTGTGAGTCCAATGGGAGACACCAAAGATTATTTTGAAGACATGGTCGGATATTGCGCGCCAGACGATGTGTCGGATATACGAAAAGCAATCGATAACGCACACCAAAAAGCAATCGATAAACGCTTACACGAAAAAGTAATTCACACCTATAATTGGACCAACACAGCGCTAAAAACGGCTGCCGTTTATGCTAAAATCATGAACGAGCAATGAAGAAAATAGGCATCATAGGAACACGCGGAATCCCTAATCAATATGGAGGATTTGAACAATTCGCACAATTTTTTTCGGAACATTTAGTTCAAAAAGGATATGAAGTGGTCGTTTATTGTTCGTCCAATCATACTTTTCAAGAAAAAACGTGGAAAGGTGTTTCATTGGTTCATGTCAAAGATCCAGAAAAACAGATTGGAACAGCTGGACAATTTATCTATGATTTACGGTCCATTTTGCATGCGCGGAAGCAAGGTTTTGATGTCATTTTCCAATTGGGTTATACAAGTAGTTCGATTTGGGGATTTTTATTTCCTAAAAAAGCGAAACTCATTACCAATATGGACGGTTTAGAGTGGAAACGCACCAAATATTCTCCGCTGGTTCAACACTTTTTGCGAAAGGCCGAAAAATGGGCAGTCAAACAAAGTGATGAATTAATCGCAGATTCTATTGGTATTCAACAGTACTTAAAAGAAAAATACGCCGTTTCTTCCTCATTTATTCCATATGGAAGTGAACTCATCACAAAAAAAGACAGTTCAATTATTCAAGCATACAATTTGACAGAAGGAAATTATAATTTGGTCATTGCGCGTTTTGAACCTGAAAATAACATTGAAACAATCATCAACGGTTTTCAAGATGATACCGAAAAAAAGCTCGTCATCATTGGAAATTATTCAACGAAGTACGGTAAATACCTCTATGACAACTACCATGAGAAAGTGGTGTTTTTAGGAGCTATTTATGATTTTGATGTATTGAATCAATTGCGTTTACACTGTGACCTTTATTTTCATGGACATTCAGTTGGCGGAACCAATCCTTCTTTATTGGAAGCCATGGCGTGTTCTTGTTTTATTGTAGCACACAACAATCCATTTAACAAAGGAGTTTTGGGAGATGATGCCCTGTATTTTGATTCAGCAGTAGCTATTTCCACTGTATTAAAAAAGGAGCATTTAACTCAAAAAAAACAAGAATTCATTCAAAGCAATCGCCAAAAAATTGAATCCTTGTATACGTTTGAGTCTGTTCATTCCAAATTAATCGAATTAATTGAAAAACATTGAAAACGCAACAGTTCATAGCTAATATTACTCCAGTATTTGTTGCACTTTTTTTGCTATCAATTGCTTTGCCCTTGAAAATAAATACCGTTTTTATTTATGGTTTAGGATTACTTTCACTTTTCTATTTTCTTAAACGCGCTAAAAAAACCATTCAACTGCCTGTTTTCTATTTTGTTTCTATCTTATTTGCAGCAACTCATGCGCTCCATTATTGGTTGAATCCTTCTAACGAATTACTGAATTTTGAATTGGAAAAGAAAATCCCTTTTCTCCTTATTCCTCTTTTTTTCTCAGTCGTTGATGTGAAAACCACCTTGCCAAAAATCATGAAAATTAGTGCATTTGGAGCTAGTTTAATGGCGCTTTCTTTGCTGCTTTTTGCTGGATATCAGTATTTTCAAAATATGGATAATGAGGTTTTTTATTACCATAATTTAGTGCGTGTGGTAAGCGGTAACGCTATTTATTATTCCCTCTTTTTTAGTAGTGCATTGCTATTTGCTTTTGAATCGTTGATTAAGGAAAAACAACGCGTTTACCTACTTCCTATTGGATTGTTAACCATCGTTATCTTGTTGTTGTCATCTAAACTTTTTACACTATTGCTAGTGATTATTTTCTTGTATTACACTTTGATACACTTAAAATCAATTCCAATCAAAGCAAGTTTAATGGCACTATTCATTATTGGTTTTGTTTTTTCCTTTCAAAAAATAAGTACGC
This sequence comes from Flavobacteriales bacterium, assembly GCA_947491305.1. Lineage (GTDB taxonomy): Bacteria > Bacteroidota > Bacteroidia > Flavobacteriales_D > Crocinitomicaceae > M0103. Next base: position 6,006 of record CANLIL010000006.1, read on the forward strand.
GATTTAATGAAATTGATCGTTCTCACTTGTTGGAATCACAGCAAACAATTAATCCAGCAACAGTATTCGATGGGTTTAGTTTACGAAAGGAATTAATACTGCTAGGATTAGAGTTAAAAGCAGAACATTCGTTGCAGATGTGTGTTGGAATTGGACCTGGTATTTGCCAAGAAAAGCTCAATCAAAAATTTATTGATAAGCAATTTTACGTGGGAGAAAACGAAAAGAGCAAATCAGGATTTTACAATTACAATTTTCACAATCAATATTTGCAAACATTGCTGGAAACGGGTTGGATTGGATTATTCACCCTCCTTCTTTTGCTATTAACCCCCTTCATGATTGTTGAAACAGATTCGAGGAGAGTTGTGTTTTTATTGAATGGATTATTTATAATTGGGTTCCTAACAGAAAGTTTTTTAAGCCGACAAATGGGGATTGTTTCCTATTTATCCTTCAATTCACTCTTTATAGCTCAGCAAAGCAGATCATTTCGGTTAATGATTAAGCGAATATTCGACTTTGTCTTTTCATTCGGGGTAATTGTTTTATTATTAAGTTGGTTAGTACCGTTATTGTGTGTGTTTATCATTTTTGATTTGAAATCATCCCCAATTTTTGTGCAAAAACGTGTTGGAAAAAATGGGAAAGTGTTTCATTGTTTCAAATTACGCACCATGAAAAAAAATGCATTGCAGCATCAAATTCCAGCTCAGATTGATGATAATAGAATTACCAAATCCGGTGCATTTTTACGAAAATATGCATTGGATGAATTACCTCAATTTTTCAACGTACTTTTAGGAAGTATGAGCGTAGTTGGTCCGCGCCCTTTAATGGTTTCTGATGAAGAAAAATTCAATGATATGATACCAAATTTCTCATCACGCTTGGTCATGAAACCTGGAATTACTGGATTTGCGCAAGCATTTGGTTATAAAGGTTATGTTGGTTCGCGTGTGGATATCGCAAATCGCTACCGATTGGATAAAAAATACTGTCAAATTCAAAGTTTGTTGCTAGACGTTAAATTAATACTTCTCACTATTAAAGCAGTAGTGCAATCAAAATAAATGGAGAACAAGACTAGCATACAGGTAGAAATTACGAATGTTTTACATTATTTTGATGTGTTTCATTTTCCTTTGCGTTTAGCTGAATTACATCAATTCATTCAACTAATCTGCGACGAGCAACAATTAGTTAGTGCTTTAAACGAATTAGTTAGCCAACAGGAAATTTATCAACTAAATGATTGTTATTCTTTACACGATAATTTGGAGCTTCTTGAACGTAAAAATAATGGGTTTCAATTGGCGCAACAAAAAATCATTCGTGCCAAAAAAATCGGGAAATTCATTCAATGTTTTCCATTTGTGCGCATGGTTGCAATTTCTGGTTCATTATCAAAGGGTTATGCTGATAAAGATTCAGATATCGATTTTTTTATTGTGACCAATTCCACTAATTTATGGACATGTCGCACACTTTTACATGTATTTAAAAAAATAACTTTCCTAGTTGGACAGCAACATAGCTTTTGCATGAATTATTTCATTGCAGAATCCCATTTATCGATAGAAGAGCAAAATTATTTTACGGCAATTGAGTTAGCTACGTTGATACCTGTTACGCATCCTGAAATCGGTGCAAAATTAGTAGATTCAAATAAATGGATTATTGAATTCTTGCCGAATTACGTTTCTCCAACTACTCAAAAAACACAAGCTAAAACTTCCATAATCAAACAAATAATTGAATTTGTTCTTGGATCGAAAAAGTTGAATCACTTTTTCATGGAGTTGACCAATAAGAAATGGCGAAAAAAATGGGTACGTAAAAACTTCCCAATGGAAGCGTATGATTTAGCCTTTAAAACGCGTTTATACGTTTCAAAGAATCACGATAAAAATTACCAAGAAAAAATCTTGAAAAAGTATGAAGACAAAACAAACAGCATCCGATAAGCGAACAGTTTTAGTGCTTGGGAGTAATGGATTCATCGGTCGTGAATTTGTAAAAGAATTGCTCAGCAACAAACGTGAAGACGATCAATTTTACTTTTTAAATCGAACGCTACCTGCTCAAAAAATCGACGGCGTTCATTATTTTACTGGTGATTTCACCCATTTTGATTGGACCTCTTTGCCATGTTCACCTGACATTGTTGTTCATTTTGCACGTAATTCATCTAAACGCGGCAGAAAATTGGGCCGTTTATTAGCAAGCGTTAAAGGTTATTTTGGCAACAAACGATTACTAAATTATTTGTCTAAACAAAACAAACAATGTCGGGTTTTTTACTTGTCAGGAAGTTTGATGTATGGCAATCACACTGAAGTTGTAACAGAAAAAACACCTTTACAACCTATCAGTTTTGCGAAAGAATACATTCATGCCGAGCAACCATTTCTAACCAACACAAAAAAAAATACCGCTGTGACATTTGTCAGAGTTCCTTGGGTTTTAGGAAACGGATCTTGGTTTGATGCGTTTTATTTGAAAAAAATAAAAATTGAACAAGTCGTACCAATTTATGGAGATGGAAGCAATCAAATGGCTTTTATTTTAAATCAAGACATCGCTAAATGCATGGTTCATTTGCTCGACATACCTTTTCATCCGATTGTCAATTTAGCTTACGATTATTACATTACGCAAGCGGAGTTTTCGCAATTAATAGCAAATAAATTGCAATTGCCTTTAAAAACCATTCCATTACAAACATTTGAACGCGCAATAAAAGAAGCATTTACATCATCCATTAAATTAGGTTCAGAACTAGATGACTGCGCTTTTATTTTAGAACATCTATCAGCTAAAGAAAAAATTGATCATTTTTTAGGGCAAATAGACATTTCAGTCGTATAAAATCGAATAAAATGATGTATATTAGATAGAAGAAACCACTTAAATCCAAGTATACTAATGCAACATCATCGGAAAAAAATGCGCTTATCTCATACAGATTATTCATCTGACGGCGTTTATTTTATCACCTCCTGCTGTAAAAATAGAATACATCATTTCGGAGCTATAATAAATGGTAAAATGTCTTTTTCCAAATCCGGAGAGATTGCACAACAACAATTTAGTTGGTTGGAAAATCAGTATTCTTATTTGATGATACATAACGTTGTGATTATGCCAGATCATATTCATGTGTTACTGGAAATTGATCGTACAAAAGCAATCGGTGATTGTAAAATTAAATCGGTTTCATCGTTGATGGGCGCATACAAAACAACCTCGTCAAAATTGATTCATTTATCGGGAAATTTGGAATTTGAATGGCAACGTTCGTTCTATGATCACATCGTTCGAAATCAACAATCGTATGAAAATATTTATCAATATATAACGGATAATCCAATTAAATGGCGCAATAACCCGTAGGGTCAGGTCGCGACCTGACCCTACGGGTTATTGCGCATCACATACAACGTATATTCACCAAAATTCCAAAACGGTGTTTTTTGCAACATTTTGTCACATTTCCATAAAAAATTGGTCAATTTGGGATATTTTACCGTAATGTGATTTTCATACCATGCTGGATACAAAATACTGTAACCACGCTTCTTTTCTATTGAAAATTGATTGAAATGCTTTTTTATTTCTGCAGATGAATAACATTTACTGGCTAAAAATTTATTGGGTGAATAACCTCCCCAAACCTTATTTAAACGTCGCTTGCTTTCTTTAAATTTAAATTTCAACAAAGGTTTTAAGACAGCCATCATGTACCATTTGTTCACAAATGTAAGCACCATTTTTCCAGTTGGCTTCAAACATTTTTTCAAATAATCTTGAACGATAGAAATATCTTCCACTGTATTCAATGCACCGAAATAAACGTAGATATGGTCAAATTGAACACCATTGAATGCTTCAGCTATGTTTTCAACAGAACCAACAGAAAGGAGTACGTTTGTTAATCCTTTTTTATTCGCTTGTTCATGAGCCCAGTCGTGCATTCCTTGAGAAATGTCAATGCCATAAATGGAACTATTTGGGAATGTTTCAGCAAAAAAGTTCACGTCCAATCCAGGGCCGTAACCAATTTCAAGACAATTTGAAAACGAATGTTTTAAACTTTCCTTTCGAAAACTTGAGCGAATGCGTTGCAATGTTTGATTTTCCCAATACCGATTTTCAAAATTTGTTGAATCGATATCGTAATAGTCTTTTACATTTTTATAGTAACTTGAACTCATCGCTTTCTACGTTTCTCTTCCAGCCAACTTGGTGCTTTTCGCGCAGCAGGTTTTTCTTGCCCAACCAATTTTTCAATTAAATCTGGACGGTTTGCTTTCGTAAGGCGTTGACGGATCCAATCTTGGTTTTCGCGCTTGTACCAGAAGAAATACTTGTTTTGATTTTGTTTTTCTTCTCTCGTTTTCACCGTTTTCACTGGTTTTAACGTGTACGGATGAACGCCTGTGTAATAAATCACTTCTGCTACAGTCATTGGAGTAGGCATGAAATCTTGCACTTGTTCCAATTGGAAGCCCATGTCTTTTGTTTCGGCTGCTAAGTTGGCCATGTCTTCTTCTTCACATCCTGGATGCGATGAAATAAAGTATGGAATCAACTGCTGCTTCAAGTTGTGCTTAGCAGAAATTTTATCGTATTTTTCTTTGAATTTATGGAAGTACTTAAACGATGGTTTTCGCATCATGCGTAAGGTTGCATCTGCTGTATGTTCGGGGGCAACTTTCAATCGACCACTAACATGACGTGTAATCACTTGTTCAATGTATTCATCGTGATTTCCGTCTTCGTTGTTTTTGTTGAAATCATCTACTAACAAATCATAACGAATTCCTGAACCAACAAACGCTTTTTTCACTTTAGGATGCGCATCTACCTTGCGGTACAATTCTGTCATTGGTTTGTGAGAAGTATCCAAATTACTGCAAATCACCGGGTGTATACAACTTGGCGAGGAGCAACGTGCGCAAATGGCTTCGTCTTTCCCTTTCATTTTGTACATGTTGGCTGACGGGCCTCCTAAATCGGAAATGTAACCTCTGAAATCTGGATCATTCACCACTTGATCCACTTCTTTTAGAATAGAAGCTTCACTTCTGGAAGCAATGAATTTTCCTTGATGTGCAGAAATGGTACAAAAACTACACCCTCCAAAACAGCCTCGGTGCATATTCACCGAAAACTTAATCATATCGTAGGCTGGAATAGCACCACGCTTTTTGTATTTTGGATGAGGTTGACGCGTGTAAGGCAAATCAAATGAACGATCAATTTCTTTTTCCGTCATCGTTTTAAACGGTGGATTGATGACCAAAACTTGTTCACCTACTTTCTGAATGATGCGGTCTGCCTGCCATTTATTGGATTCAACCTCAACAATTTTAAAGTTGGCAGCGTATTTCAATTTATCTTCTAAACAATCTTCATGCGAAGCTAGTTCAACCGTTTCCCAGTTTTTGTTTTTTGGTAATTCTATCGCTGCATCTTGTAAAAATGCTACTTGCTTGATGGTGTGTAAATTGTGAAAAGGAACTCCTTTTTTCAAGAGCTGTAACATTTCACGCAAAGGTTGTTCACCCATTCCGTAAACCAAAATATCCGCTTTAGAATCTACTAATATAGAAGGCATCAATTCATCCTTCCAATAATCGTAATGCGTTACACGACGTAAAGAAGCTTCGATTCCACCAATCATTACAGGAACATCGGGGTACAAATCTTTTAATATTTTGGAATAGACAGTTGTTGCATAATCCGGACGAAAACCTGCTGCACCTCCGGGCGTGTAAGCATCTGTTGAACGCAAACGTTTGTTTGAGGTGTAATGGTTTACCATTGAATCCATACACCCAGCTGTTACCCCAAAAAAGTATTTAGGCTTCCCTAATTTCTTAAAATCACGTAAATCGTCTTGCCAATTCGGTTGTGCGATAATCCCAATTTTAAAGCCTTCATCTTCGATGATGCGCCCAATGACAGCCGTTCCAAAGGAAGGATGATCCACGTAGGCATCGCCAGATATCAAGATGACATCTAATTCATCCCAACCTCTTTTTTCAACTTCTTTTTTTGTTATCGGTAACCAGTCCGTTATTGGCCTTTCATCAATCATAGTACAAAAATACGGATAAATAAATTAATTATTTAACGACAGTTTTTACTCTAACATTTAAAAGGAAACAATGTTTTACGAGCGCTTGAATTTAATAGTTAAAAGCTTGTTCACAAATACCTGCATCATTTCAACAACTATTGCGTTAACTTGCTTATTTTTGTCTAAAATTTTTAAGATGATTGCATTCAATTATACGACCAATTCAACGAATTTGTCCTTTGCTACACTTGTCCAAAAAGCAAGTGTTGCGCCAACTTCTTTACCTACAGAATTCCATGCTTTTTTTCATGCATTTAAAGAAGGAAAAGAGCTTTCAGAATTTTTAAAAATTGGAGCAGCCTATCACTTTTTCATTAAAGAAGATCAATCTGCAGAGGCCTTAAGAGTTGCTGGAGCTTCATTATTGGCACAATTGAATAAAACAACAGATGCAATCGTTCTAGAAGGATCTGATTCAGCAAGCTTGTTGGTCGCAGAAGGCATAGCTTTGGCGGGGTATCAATTTTTGCCTTATTTTTCAGACAAAACAAAAAAAGAAATCGGATTAAAAGAAGTGATTCTGCCAACGAGTGTTGTTCAAGAAAAAATGGATGAGCTAGCAAATACCGTTAAAGCTGTTTGTTGGGCAAGAGACCGTGTGAACGAACCTGTTTCTCATTTGAATGCAGTGCAATTAAGTGAAAAAATGAGCGAATTGTGTAAGTCAGTTGGTTGCCATGTGCAAGTTTTAGAAAAAACACAAATTGAATCCTTGAAAATGGGTGGTTTATTAGCCGTAAATAAAGGTTCTATCGATCCACCAACATTTACAATTATAGAATACAAACCAAGCAATGCTAAAAATACGCAACCAATCGTGTTAGTAGGTAAAGGCGTTGTGTATGATACTGGTGGTTTGAGTTTAAAACCAACACCAGGTTCGATGGATTGCATGAAAAGTGACATGGGTGGCGCAGCGTGTATGGCAGCTACAATTTACTTGGCTGCAGCACAGAAATTACCTGTTCATTTGATCGGATTGATTCCAGCAACGGATAATCGTCCAGGTTTAAATGCGTATGCACCAGGTGACGTGATTACGATGTACGATGGAACTTCTGTAGAAGTATTGAATACAGATGCCGAAGGACGAATGATTTTAGCAGATGCATTGGCTTATTCAAACAAATACAATCCAGCATTGGTAATTGATGCCGCAACATTAACTGGCGCAGCGTTGAGAGCAATAGGCACAAAAGCTTCTGTGATTATGGGGAATGCTTCAGATGACAACTTCTCGCAATTAGAAGCGGCTGGAAATGAAGTACATGAGCGTGTGGTGCGTTTTCCATTTTGGGATGATTATGCCAAAGAAATTAAATCGTCGATTGCAGATTTGAAAAATTTAGGAGGACCAAATGCAGGAATGATTACAGCAGGAAAGTTCTTAGAGCATTTTGTGAAAAGTCCGTACATTCACATGGATATTGCAGGACCAGCTTGGTTAGATGCAAAAGAAGATTACCGAACACAAGGAGGAACTGGAGCAGGCGTTCGTTTGTTGTACACCTTCTTGAAAAATTATTAAGATGGAAAAAGAGAAAGAAAAGGATTACAGTAATCCAAATCCAATCCGTGTTGGTATTTCTATTGGAGATATTAATGGGATAGGTCCTGAAGTGATTATGAAATCATTTTTAGACACGCGGATGGTGATAGACTGTACGCCGATAATTTATGGTTCTACAAAAGTCTTCTCACATTATAAAAAAGAATTAGAGCTTCCAGAATTTAGTTATTTATCGTGCAAAGATGCAGGGGAAGCACAAAATAATAAAGTGAATATTATCAATGTTTGGGAAGAAGAAATCGAATACCAAACAGGATTAGTTACTGAAAACGGTGGAAAATATGCTTTCTTATCTTTGGAGCGTGCAACACAGGATTTAGCAGAAGGTAAAATCGATGTGTTAGTTACCGCGCCAATTTCAAAAGAAGCAATGGCGAAGTCTGGATTTAAATTTCCAGGTCACACCGAATATTTAGCAGATTTAGCAGGCGAAGAAGAAGCGTTAATGGTAATGGTTTCAGGAAATTTACGCGTTGCGTTGGTGACGAGTCACATTGCACTGAAAGATGTAACGACTTCTTTAACAAAAGAGAAGATTCTTCAAAAAATCAAAATGTTTGAAGCAAGTTTAATTAAAGATTTTGGCATCATTAAACCAAAAATCGCTGTATTTGGATTGAATCCGCATGCGGGTGAAAACGGCAAAATGGGAACAGAAGAGCAAGAAATTATTTCTCCTGCAATTAACCAAGCGCGACAAGAAAACTGTTTAGCCTTTGGACCGTTTCCGGCAGATGGTTTCTTTGGTTCGACAGCGCGTATGAATTATGATGGAATTTTAGCGATGTACCACGATCAAGGTTTGGCAGCATTCAAAGCGTTGGCATTTGATGATGGTGTGAATTATACGGCTGGCTTGCCGATAGTGCGCACGTCTCCAGATCACGGAACAGCATTTGATATTGCAGGACAAAACAAAGCGTCGGAGCATTCATTTAGAAGTGCCTTATTTGTTGCGATGGATGTTTATAAAGCACGCCAATTCAACAAAGAAATCAATCAAAATCCTTTGAAAATATCGCCGAAAGAAAAAAGAAGGTCTTCAAGCGATATCGAATAAAAGTGGTTTTTAAATAAAAAAATGCAAGATATTAACATATATAAGTTAAAATTATTACCTTTGCCCTCCAATTTTTATTCACTGTGAAGTCAAAAAGAGAATATATTATTCCGTTCATAGGCTTGAAGCTGGGGTTTCATGAGTTTGAATTTCAAATTCAAGATGCGTTCTTTGAAGATAGACAATATTCAAGTATCCACAGTGGTACAGCGAATGTTCGTCTAGTTCTGGAGAAAAAAGAAACGATGATGATCGGTGAATTCGAAATCAAAGGTTCTGTTTCTACAGATTGTGACAGGTGTAACGATCCAATAGAGGTTCCGATTAAAGGAAGTTTCAAATTGATTTTTACATTTGGCAATGAACCAAGTGAGGATGAATCTATAATTGTGATGCATCCCGATGATTACGAGTTGGAACTTAAAGACCACTTGTACGAGTTGTTAATTGTTTCATTGCCAACACGTTTGATTCATCCAAAAGGTGAATGCAACGAAGAAATGATTGAGTTGTTAAGTAAATATACAGTTCAACAAGAGCCCTCAGGATCAGAAGATGATGATGACGAAGATGATTGGGATTTTGAAGATGATGATGATTACGAAGACGATGAAGATTGGGAAGACGAAGATGAAGACGATGATAGTCCGATTGATCCGCGTTGGAATAAATTAAAAGATATAAAATAACAAAATAAACAAGATAAAATGGCACATCCTAAGCGAAAAATATCGAAAACTCGCCGTGACAAGAGAAGAACTCACAAGAATGCAGTTGCAAAAAACATCGCTACTTGTCCAACAACAGGACAACCGCATTTGTTTCACCACGCGCACTGGCACGAAGGGAAACTTTACTATAAAGGTAGAGTAGTAGCGGAAAAAGAAGTTGCAATTTAAGCTGCTTTAATCTTCTATAAACATGAAGATTGGAATTGATATTTTAGGTGGTGATTTTGCTCCCGACGCAAATATTTCAGGGGCAATTCTTGCAAAAAAAGAACTTCCAAACGACGTAAGACTAGTTCTTATAGGCGACAGAGATCAAATCTCGAGTGGCCTTTTGTCGTATGGAGAAGATGTGTCTGGATATGACATTGTTCATGCTCCGGATGTTATAACAATGCACGATCATCCAACCCGAGCAATCCCTCAAAAACCAAATAGCAGTATTGCTGTTGGGTTTGATTTATTGGCGGCAAAAGAAATAAATGCTTTTGCAAGTACAGGAAATACAGGTGCAATGTTGGTTGGAGCGATTTTTAAAATCAATTCTATTCCAGGAATTATTCGTCCGTGTATCACTTCAACCATCCCTGCAATCGATGGTGGTAAAACAATTTTGTTAGACGTCGGCTCAAATGCAGACTGTAAAGCAGATGTTTTGTACCAATTTGCAGTATTGGGTTCGTTGTATGCGAGTGAAGTATATGGAATAGAAAATCCACGCGTTGCCTTATTAAATATCGGTGAAGAAGAAACAAAAGGAAATTTGTTGACGATTGCTACACATCAATTATTAAAAGATTCGGATGAAATTAATTTTATTGGAAACTTAGAAGGTAGAGATGTATTCAGTGCTAAAGCAGATGTCATCGTTTGTGACGGATTTACAGGTAACATTGTTTTGAAAGAAGCTGAAGGGATATACACACTAATCAAAAAACGCGGAATTAAAGACGATTTTTTTGAACGTTTCAATTACGAAAATTATGGAGGAACACCAATTTTAGGTGTGAAAGGTAATGTCATAATTGGACACGGAATCTCTAACAATATCGCAGTTAAAAACATGCTTTTGCATGCATACGAAGTTGCTAAATCTGATTTAGTGAATAGTGTAAGTAAAGCGTTTAATTAATATGGAAAAAATTACAGCAGCAATTACGGCGGTTCAAGGATATGTTCCTGACAACGTAATGACAAACGAAGATCTGGCTAAAATTGTTGATACATCTGATGAATGGATCACAACGAGAACTGGAATTAAAGAACGCCGCATCTTAACTGATGGGGCTTCTTCTGACATGGCAGCTGCTGCTGTTGCGCAATTATTAGAGAAAAAAGGAATTGATCCTTTGGAAATCGAATTGGTAATTGTTGCTACAGTTACACCAGATTATCCTTTTCCAAGTACTGCAAACGTTGTGTGTGATAAAACAGGAATGAAAAATGCTTGGGGTTACGATCTTATTGCAGCTTGTTCTGGATTTATTTACGCGTTAACAACAGGTGCGAAATTTATCGAAAGTGGTCACCACAAAAAAGTACTGGTAATTGGAGTTGATAAAATGTCATCAATTTTGGATTACGAAGACAGAACAACGTGTGTGATTTTTGGAGACGGAGCAGGGGTAGTTTTGTTAGAACCAAATACGGAAGGAAATGGGGTCTTAGATTCTATTTTAAAAAGTGATGGAGCTGGAAGACACTACTTGATTCAACCAGCTGGTGGATCTGCGAATCCTCCGACACACAAAACAGTGGACGAACGCATGCACTTTGTGAAACAAGAAGGACAACAAGTGTTCAAATTTGCTGTTACAAACATGGCGGAAGTTTCTGCTGAAATCATGGAAAAAAACAACCTTACGAGTGAGGATGTCGATTGGTTAGTTCCACATCAAGCAAACTTAAGAATTATTGACGCTACTGCTAAACGCATGGGTTTGCCAAGTGAAAAAGTAATGATCAATATTCAAAAATATGGAAATACAACAGCTGGAACATTGCCGTTGTGTTTATGGGATTATGAAAGTCAATTGAAAAAAGGCGACACACTTATTTTATCTGCTTTTGGTGGAGGATTTACTTGGGGTGCTGTCTATTTGAAATGGGCTTATTAATTTATATCAACTTTAAAACTCTAAAATCTAAATAGTATGAATTTAACTGAAATACAAGATTTAATCAAATTCGTTGCGAAATCAGGCGTAAGCGAAGTAGAAATCGAACAAAAAGATTTTAAAATTTGTATCAAATCTGAAGTTAAAGGTAAACCTGAACATCAAGTTTACGTTCAAGCTGCTGCTCCAGCTGCTGCTCCAGCTCCAACACCAATTGTTGCTGCTCCTGCTGCGCCAGTTGCTGCTGCTCCTGCTGAAGATGCAAATTACATTATTGTTAAATCTCCAATGATTGGTACTTTCTACCGTTCAGCTGGTCCAGACAAACCTTCGTTTGTAAATATTGGTGATACAATTGCTAAGGGTGATACAATTTGTATTATTGAAGCAATGAAATTATTCAATGAAATTGAATCTGAAGTAGCAGGAAGAATTGTTAAAGTTTTGGTAGATGATGCATCTCCTGTAGAGTATGATCAACCATTGTTTTTAGTAGATCCTGCATAATTTAATTTGGCCTTTTATAAAACCAAATTAATTTAAAACGAAAGTATGTTCAAGAAAATATTGATTGCAAATAGAGGCGAAATCGCCTTGCGTATTATTCGTACGTGCAAAGAAATGGGTATTAAAACAGTAGCTGTATATTCAACTGCTGATAAAGAAAGTTTACCAGTTCGTTTTGCTGATGAAGCTGTTTGCATTGGTCCTGCGGTAAGTTCAAAATCGTATTTGTCAATTGCAAATATCATTGCTGCTGCAGAAATCACCAATGCTGATGCGATTCATCCAGGTTACGGATTCCTTTCTGAAAATGAAAAATTCTCGCGAGTTTGTCAGGAACATGGTATCAAATTTATTGGTGCTTTACCTGAACAAATTGCAGGAATGGGAGACAAAGCAACTGCTAAAGCAACAATGATAGCTGCAGGCGTGCCATGTATTCCTGGTTCTGTAGGCTTGTTAGAAGATTTAGACGATGCTTTCGCAAACGCTGAAGTAGTTCGTTACCCAGTCATTTTGAAAGCAACTGCTGGTGGAGGTGGAAAAGGAATGCGTATCGTTTGGAACAAAGACGAAATGGAAAACGCATGGGATTCTGCCCGTCAAGAAGCAGGTGCTGCTTTTGGAAACGATGGTATTTACATGGAGAAATTCATTGAAGAACCACGTCACATAGAAATTCAAATTGCAGGAGATCAATTTGGTAATGCGTGTCACTTATCAGAGCGTGATTGTTCAATTCAACGTCGTCATCAAAAATTGGTTGAAGAAACACCTTCTCCATTTATGACCGATGAACTACGAAATAAGATGGGTGAAGCGGCAATCAAAGCTGCTAAAGCTGTTAAATATGAAGGTGTTGGAACGGTAGAGTTCTTAGTAGATAAAAACCGTGATTTCTATTTCATGGAAATGAATACACGAATTCAAGTTGAACACACAATTACAGAAGAAGTAATTAATTTTGATTTAATTAAAGAACAAATCAAATTAGCTGCTGGAGAAAAAATTTCTGGTAAGAATTACTTTCCTCAAATGCATGCAATTCAGTGCCGTATCAATGCGGAAGATCCATACAATGATTTCCGTCCTTCACCAGGAAAAATCACTTCTTACCATTCGCCAGGCGGACACGGTGTTCGGATTGATACGCATGCGTATGCAGGGTATGTGATTCCTTCGAATTACGATTCAATGATTGGTAAATTAATCGCTGTTGCACAAACACGTGAGGAAGCAATTTTGAAAATGAAACGTGCGTTGGATGAATACATTATTGAAGGTGTGAAAACAACGATTCCTTTCCATCAAAAATTAATGGACGATCCTGATTTTAGATCCGGAAATTTCACAACGAAATTCATGGAAACATTTGAATTTTAATACAACAAAAAACCCGACAGAATATGTCGGGTTTTTTTATATTACCTTGTACCATAAACCTGGTGTGTGACAAAAGCTCCAAGTCCTCCCCATCTCAAATAGATATTCAAGGTAGAAGTATTTGAAAAAGATCCACTACAGTAATTTGTTGGAAGCTTTTCTAATTTCCCATTTTCTCCCAGTGTTACAATTAAAGGAGTTCCATTGTGATAATCAACTGACAATTCGTTTTTTTCATTGCCATATTTGATTGTGCCTTGATAGGTTATTGTATCTTGAAATAAGTAGCCAATACTATCTGTATTGAATTCAGTTATTTTAGTAGTGAAGGTCCAATCACCTAAATAATCATTGCGGTCATCAAAAGGAATTTTCTCACAACTTACAGAAATTAGTAGTAGAATAATAATTGAAAAGAGTTGGAAAAATTTGTATTTCATCTAGCTAAATTAACAAATAAATTAATTCAAATTTACTTACTGACGATTTCATTTTTTTTGTAAGCTACTATTTGTGCAATTAAATTATAGGGTGGCTCTTCTGTTAATGGAAACTGAATAGAAGCTTTCCCTTGCTTGTAACCAGCTAATTCTTGTTTGAAATGTGCTTGACCTGATGGTGTGGCATACAAGCCAATGTGGTTTTTGTAGCCCGCAAAATAAACCAATGGCTTTTTATTGAGTTTGTAAGCTGGCATTCCATACGAAAAGCTTTCGACAGCTTCTGGTGCAATCTTATGGATGATTGCTCGGATTTTTGATAATTTTTCCTGAACATCATTCGGGAAAGTTAAAATATAAGTTGTCACAACTTCCATCACTATTGTTTTAAAGCATTGATAGAATAGACCATCGGTATCTTGTCTTCAAGTTGTAGGATTCTAAATTTATTCGGTTCAAATTCTTCGGTATGTAAAAAGCAATTATAAGGTGAATAATCGTATTCTAAAAAAGAGTTGATAACTAAATCTTGTTGAATAAGGGCAGAAAATACTTCACTTAGGCCATGATTCCACCAACAATACTTGGAAGAGATATCAGATGAACGATCTGCATAGGTTCCACTTTCAGTTTCCATAATCACTCCTTTGTTGAAGTAATTGTAATGAACTTTTTCGAAATCATCATCAAACATCCATACAACTGGGTGAAATTCTACAAAAACAAATTGACCTCCATTTTTCAAGAATTGAGATATGATTTGTGCCCATTTATCTAAATCAGGCAACCAACCAATTGTTCCGTAAGAAGTATAAACGATGTCAAATTCTTCGTTTAAAAGTGTTGGAAGATCGTAGATATTGCAGCAAATAAATGTTGCTTCAAGATGCGAGTCTTTCGCTAATTGTATTGCTGTTTCGATTGAATTTTCAGAAAAATCAACACCAGTAACTTCTGCGCCTAATCGAGCAAGCGATAGTGTGTCTTGTCCAAAATGACATTGTAAGTGTAAGATTTTCTTTCCGCGCACATCACCTAAAAGCTCCAATTCTATAGCATTAAGGGTTGATTGACCAGCAATAAAACCTGGAACATCGTAAAAAGAAGAATGATAATGCGTCTCAGTTCGTTTGTCCCAAGATGCTTTATTTATTTTAAAAAATTCTTCTTCCATTAGGTGAAGTGAATTTACTCAACCAAACCTTCCATTGCTAAGTCTTCGTCGGCTTCTTGCTCATAGTCAACACCGTCAAATCCAAATCCGAAAAGGTTTAAGAAATCATCTTTATACCCATCTAGATCACCTAATTCAGGTAACGATTCTGTTGTCGCTTTTAACCACAGAGCTGCAACTTCTTCTTGTACATCTGTTCGCATTTCCCAATCATCAATTCGGATACGGCCATTTTCATCTAAAGGAGTTGTACCATTTATATACAAACGTTCGTCGAATAAACGGTAAATTTGCTCGATACACCCTTCGTGAATTCCTTTTGCTTTCATTACTTTGTATAAAAGTGAAATGTAAAGAGGAATTACAGGAATAGCTGAACTTGCTTGTGTAACCAATGCTTTATTTACGGAAACAAATGCATGTCCGTTTAATTTGTTTAATTTTTTTGTGATTTCAAAAGCTGTCGCTTCCAAATGATCTTTTGCTTTACCAATTGTTCCTTTACGGTAAACAGGTTCCGTTAATTTTGGTCCAATATAAGAGTAAGCTATCGTTTTTGCATTTTCAGCTAATACATCAGCTTCCAATAATGCATCCATCCACATTTGCCAATCTTCGCCACCCATTACAGCAACGGTGTTTTCAATTTCTTCTTCTGTACACGGGTCAATTGAAACTGTAGAAACAATTCCTGTATGAAAATCAACTGTTTTATCAGTAAAGTTACTTCCAATTGGTTTTAAAGCAGATCGGTGCAATTCTCCTGTATTCGGATTTGTTCTAACTGGAGAAGCTAAACTGTAAACAACTAAATCTATTTTACCTAAATCGGCTTTAATTAAGTCAATTGTTTTCTTTTTTGTTTCAAATGAAAAGGCATCTGCATTGATGCTTTTTGCGTATATTCCTGCTTTTTCAGCTTGTTCTTGAAAAAACACACTGTTGTACCAACCTGGTGATGCTGTTCTGCCTTTTTGTGGTGGTTTTTCGAAAAACACACCAATTGTAGCAGCGTCAGATCCAAATGCACTTGTGATACGAGAAGCTAAACCAAAACCTGTTGAGGCACCAATTACTAAAACTTTTTTAGGCCCTTCAATTTTTCCTTTAGCTTGAACATAGTTAAGTTGGTTTATAATATTTTGTTCGCATCCCTTTGGGTGAGAAGTCAAACAAATAAATCCGCGCATTCTTGGTTCTATAATCATAATTGTATTTTTAAATCGTTAACAAATATACGAAATCTTAAAGAAACTTTGTAAATCATTCGCTTTCATTAATCTTTGTATTGTTTAATACTTTTAAGAAACGCTTGAAGCTCCTCTGCTTTTTGGGTGCCTATCAACAAACGATCTCCGTTTTTAAATACTAATTGCAAACCAACTTTTCCTTTTACATTGTAAGCTGTTCCTTTTCCAGAAAAAGTTTTTCGAATTCCCCATCCACCGTATTCAATAACTGGTTTGTAAGTTCTGATAAAACAACATTCTAGTTGATCCCAGTTGAAATGTTTTTTCTTCAGTTGAAATGGAAAAAAACGAACAGCTATGCCCTCAGAATCAATTGTTGTTTCAAGTTTCATTATTCCAAACAAAACAGAAGTTAAGGTGAGTGTCAATGCGCTAAAGAATAATGCATCCTTTTCTTCTGCCGTTCCATTTAGAAATTCACGTACAAGATTACTGATAACCACCATTAAAAGTAACCATAACCACCATTGACTGAAGCGTTGGTTTTCGTTGAAATGCATTTAGATTTTATAAGGTTAAACACTCTATTAAATTGATTTTAGTTGACTTTTATTTTATGTGAACCATCGCACGCCGGCATGCGTTTTGACAAACCACACGTACAATCGTTAAAGCCTTTTCCTGCCAAAATTTTGTTTTTGCATTTATCTATTCGTTGTATTCTTGTTTCAGATTGTTTTGCAGATGAGAAATGCAATAAATAACCACGTTGTCTTCCAGGTGTTAATGCTTCAAAAGCTTTTTTTAAAGCTGAATTTTCATGAAAAATGGTTTCAAGTTCAATGGGTTTCTTGTAGTCGTTGGTTGTTTTCATTTGAACTTTCAATCCTGCACGTTCTACTTCAATAGCTTCAAAAATATAGGCTTTAATGATGTGTTCTAATGCACTAATTTCTTTGTTCGATTTAAATCTAATTTGTCTTCCAGCTTGTGAGTTTTCTCCCGGTTGACTGAGAATCTGTTCTGGATCTTGTAGTAACGAACCTTTAAAAAAACCGATAGCACAATATTCTTTAAAAGCATGAAACAACAAGATGTTTTTGTTTTGAAACGTATAGCATGGAACACCCCATTTTACAACTTCCACTAAATTGCAGGTTAAAACGATTCTACGCAATTGAATTAATTCATCATTCCATTGTGTCGTGTTTTCTAAATAAGCATCAACTGTTTTCTCCATTTTATTCTTTATAGATCTTTCAAATATCGCTTAAATAATCAAAAATTCAATGGAAGTATGAATATTGTTTTAGAGTGTTTTTAAAAATTCAATTAGTGCAATTTTATCGGTTTTACTCATTTTAAAAACAACACCTGTATTTGCATGAGTTCCGTCGCTTTTTGTTTCACTATCAATAAAACGTTCAATTAAACTATCATTATATACTGGAGAGTATAAAGTAGAATTGGTTAAATCATTATAAGTAATCGAAAAAGTCTCTTTTTCATCACCTCCTCGGTATTTTCCTTTCCCATTGTCTCCATGACAATCTGCACATCCATGAACTTTAGAATTATAATCTGAAGCATTCATGTCTTGTAGAATTGTTCCATCTATATTTTTACCTGTTCTAAAGATTGTTTCGCCATTAGTTGAATACGTTACTTCTTTTTTTGAACAAGAACTAGCAAATAGAATAATCCCAATTCCAATAATAAGGCCAAATGTTTTTGTGATTTTCATACTTTATTTTTTAATGATTATTTTTTGAACAGCCGATTCGTTTTGTGTATCCACTCGAATGAAGTATGCACCATCCGCTAGGTTTTTAAGTTGATCTTGTTTGTAAATGTTTACTCCTTGTGGTTGGTTTTTAAGTTTCACAATTTCCGTTATTTCTCCTGATAATTTTGAAAATGTAATAGTAACATCAGATGGAGCGATCAAATTATAGGTTGCTTCAAAACTACCATTGGAAGGATTGGGAGCTGTAACAAGTTTTAAGGTTCCTCTACTTTGTTCATTTAGATCATCAACAGCTGCTGCAACATTTTTTATTAATTTAACTTTAAAGATTTGATTACTAGCAGAACTTTGCGTGCCATTATTCACAAAGAAAATATTTTTTGAACTACTACTTATTCCACCGAAAATGTAACCGATCAAAGTTGTGTCTTCTATTAAATCATCGAATTTAATTACACCATTGGCATATTTCGGCAATGTTTCATTTGGAATTAGTTCTGCTCCAGCTCCCAACAAATTTGGCAATTCAACGGGCAATTTATATTCCGACATTTGCCCACTACTTGTTCTTTCTACACGGGCAATCGTTTTAACAAATGGAACATTATTATCTTGAACCAATATTCCCGAACTGTCATAATATTGTGCGATTCCTCCAAAAAAGACAGTATTCATCGTGTTGTTTTGGACTGAATAAATAGGGAAATTTGCGCAATGGTAATGATTGTAATATTGAGAAAAATTAGAATTTACTGTATAATTGGTGCTATCAATGTTTACACAATTTAAATATGGTAAATTAACGGTAGGTTGAAATACACCTGAAAATGCAGTTAATCCTTCAGAACCATCTGGATAAATTTGTGGCGTTACATTGTAATCACGACGATGAAGATTGATTGGGTCTGTATATGCTGATAAATGTGTGATTTGTAGATTCGTACCATCATCAAGCAGGTTAAATTTTCGAACTTGATTCGTATAAGTTTGTGTGTATGTTGGATTATTCATAGGATTATATCGCCCAATAAACTTGTGTCCTCCTACTAAATAAAACGTGTGATTTATTTTCTCTAAACGTCCACCAGTTACTTGAAATTGATTATCAGTAATTTGACGAAAACAGGGAGTTAAGGCTGTCGCATTAACAATGGCATCAATGGTAGAAGAAACTTGAATGGCAATCATTTTATTAAACGTTGTATGGTCATTTAATTGACTGCTATATCCATATCCTCCCGTTAAATATAAATAATCTCCTCTTTGATGAAATTGCATATTAGTTGATTTCAACTGCTCTTGTAATTCAATCGATAATGAAGTAATTGGTGAAGTCCACTTTTGAAGTGTAATTGGGTCTACTACAATTAATTGATTGTTATGTCCAGCAAGATCAAAAGATGCATTGGGTTGTCTTTTGTGTAATCCATCTAAACGCCCACCAATGATTAACCATTTGCCATTCGCTTGTCCAAAAGCAAAAGATTGAATTCCTCCTAATCCATTTATTGAAATTGGTTCTATTTCAATCGTAAAAGGCGCAATTTGAGCAAAATTATTTAACCAAGCGAAAAGGATTAAACTAAAAAAAGCGAAGTGTTTCATAAATTTATTTTTCATAAATCTACATAAATGAATTCAATAGGAATGTAATGTAAGTTACACTCATTCAAGCAAAAAAAAACCGCTACATTGCTGCAACGGTTTTAATTATAAATTGATTATTTATAATCCTAATAAAACAGCGTGAGGATCTTTCGCTCCAAATAACATTCTTTCAGGATTTTCTAACATCTCTTTTACTTTCACTAAGAAACCTACTGATTCTTTGCCATCAATGATTCTGTGATCATACGATAAAGCTAAATACATAATTGGACGAATCTCAACTTTTCCATTGATAGCAACTGGACGCTCAACAATGTTGTGCATGCCTAAAATTGCAGATTGTGGCGGGTTGATGATTGGCGTCGATAACATTGAACCAAATACACCACCATTTGTTATGGTGAATGTTCCTCCAGTCATATCATCGGGTGTGATTTTTCCATCTCTAGCTTTGATAGCTAAACGTTTAATTTCACGTTCTATATCCGCTAAACTCATTTGCTCTGCATTGCGCACAACAGGAACCATCAATCCTTTTGGTGAAGAAACAGCAATTCCGATATCAGCATAATTATGGTAAATAATTTCATTTCCATCAATTTGTGCATTTACAGAAGGGAAGAGGTTTAATGCTTCTGTTACTGCTTTCGTGAAAAACGACATAAAACCTAAATTCACTTCATGGTGTTTTGCAAACAAATCTTTGTATTTAGTGCGTAAATCCATAATTGGCTTCATATCAATTTCGTTGAAGGTAGTCAACATCGCTGTTTCGCTTTTTACTGCAACCAAACGTTCAGCAATTTTACGACGAAGCATCGACATTTTTTCACGCGATTGATCACGTGTTCCACCCCAACCTTGTGCAGCGTCAGCAGAGAAACCAGCCGACATTGCAGCAACAACATCTTGTTTTGTGATACGGCCATCTTTTCCAGATCCAGCAACTTTTGCAGCAGGAACATTGTTTTCAGCCATTATTTTTGCAGCAGCAACAGATGGTGTGCCAGCAGCGTAAGTTTCTTTTTTAATTGGGTCAGGACTTGGTGCTGCTGTCGTTTTTTCAACAACAGGTGCAGCTTGAACTTCCGCCACTTTTTCTGCTACAGGCGTTCCAGCAGGTCGTGCAGCGCTTGTGTCAATTAAACAAACCACTTGGCCAACTTTCACAACATCACCTTCTTCTGCTTTCAGTGAAATAATACCACTTTCTTCAGCAGGTAATTCTAAGGTTGCTTTATCTGAATCAACTTCCGCAATTGCTTGGTCTTTTTCGACGTAATCACCATCAGCTACCAACCATTGTGCAATTTCCACTTCAGAGATTGATTCTCCTGGACTTGGTACTTTCATTTCTAAAACTGACATACTTTCTATTTTTAATACGATTAAGTAATCAACTTATACTTTCGCAAATTTAAACAAATCAGCTAAAAGCTGTTTTAATCTTTTTTCATGTAATTTTTTGGAACCCTCAGCAGCAGCAGCAGTTGAATTTCTATGAATTCCAATTATTGGTAAATGACGCATTGACATTGCAATATGTGTCCATGCACCCATATTTGAAGGCTCTTCTTGTGCCCACAAAATGTTTGTTGGTTTGTATTTTGCCAATACTGCTTCAATTTGATTCTGTGGTAATGGATACAATTGCTCTACACGAACAAACGCCATGTTTTTAACGCCCATTTCAACTGCTTTCTCTTTGATTTCGTAGTAAAACTTACCAGAACATAAAACTACAGTATCAACATTTTTTGCATCAACTTGTGTATCATCAATTACTTCTTGGAATCCACCTTTTGCCATTTCATCTAACGAAGAAACTGCACTTGGATAGCGCAATAACATTTTAGGAGAAAAAACAACCAATGGTTTTCTGAAATCACGTTTCACTTGTCGGCGTAATAAATGGAAGTGATTTGCAGGAGTAGAAGTATTTACAATTTGCATGTTTGTATCCGCACATTGTTGTAAGAAACGTTCCATTCTTCCACTTGAATGTTCTGCTCCTTGTCCTTCATAACCGTGGGGTAATAACATCACTAAACCACTTTGCGTCGCCCATTTGTCCTCACCTGCAGAAATGAATTGATCAATCATAATTTGAGCGCCATTGAAGAAATCACCAAATTGCGCTTCCCAAATCGTTAAGCCTTTCGGCATTGCTAATGAATAGCCATATTCAAAACCTAATACACCATATTCAGACAACAATGAATTGTAAACTGTAAATGGTGCTTGTTTTTCGTTCAATAGATTTAACGTAATAATTTCCTCCTCCGTATCTTCCGTTTTTACAACAGCATGACGGTGAGAGAATGTTCCTCGTTCAACATCTTGACCAGAAACACGAACTGGGTGACCTTCCACTAATAATGAAGCATACGCTAACATTTCAGCAGAACCCCAATCCAATTTATCCGATTGAATGGCATTTAAACGGTCATCAAATATTTTAGCAATTTTACGGAAGTATTTTTTCCCCTCTGGAAGTGTAGCCAATTTTAATCCTAAATCTTGTAAGGTTTTTTTAGCAACTCCCGTTTCAGGTGATTTTTCAAAATCCTCTAATTTTCCGTGTCTGTAACCTTCCCATGTTTCACTTAAGAAATCGTACACTAATGCTTTGTCATTTTGACGAGAAATCTCAAATTCTTTTTCTAAGAAATTCGAATAATCTTCTTCAATTTTTTTAGCATCAGCTTGGGTTAAAACACCTTCGCTTTCCAATTGTTTGAAATAAATTTCTCTTGGATTTGGATGTTTCGCGATGATGTTGTATAAATGAGGTTGTGTGAATTTTGGCTCATCTCCTTCGTTGTGTCCGTATTTACGGTAGCACAATAAATCAATGAAAATATCACGGTTGAATTGTTGGCGGTATTCCATTGCAATTTCAATGGTTTGAACGACAGCTTCCACATCATCTCCATTTACATGGAAAACTGGACAAAGTGTTGTTTTTGCAACATCTGTACAATACGTTGAAGAACGTCCATCCAAGTAATTCGTTGTAAATCCTACTTGATTATTGACAACAATGTGAACTGTTCCACCAGCACGGTAGCCATCCAATTGCGCCATTTGAATTGTTTCATACACAATTCCTTGACCAGCAATGGCAGCATCACCATGTATTAATACTGGGCAAATTTTCTTTTCGTCGTGTAATAAATGATCTACTTTTGCACGAGCAATTCCTTCAACAACAGTGCTAACAGCTTCTAAGTGAGAAGGATTTGGAGAAAGTGTCAAACCAATTTCTTTTCCGTTTGCTAATTTTACGTGTGAAGTAAATCCTTGGTGATATTTCACGTCTCCGTCAAAATAATCAACGGAATCAAATTCTTTTCCTTCAAATTCAGAAAAAATATCTTTTGGACGTTTTTCAAAAATATTTGTCAAGGTATTCAAACGGCCTCTGTGTGCCATTCCCATTACAAAATATTCAACGCCTAATTCAGAACCTTTGGTAACTAAGGTGTCCAATGCAGGAATCAATGCTTCTCCACCTTCAATTGAAAAGCGTTTTTGTCCAACAAATTTCTTCCCTAAAAATGCTTCAAAATTAGATGCTTGATTCAATTTGTTGAAAATCGCCATTTTTCGAGTTTTATCGAATTGTGGACGATTTTTAATTTCTATTTTATTTTTAAACCACTCAATACGTTCTGGGTCACGCATGTAAACATATTCAATACCAATTGATTGGCAATATGTTTCTTCCAAATGGTGAATAATATCGCGCAAGCTAGCTGCACCAATACCAATTTCTTCGCCAGCTTGAAAAACCAATTCTAAATCGCTTGTTTCCAAACCAAAATTAACCAATTCAAGTGTTGGAGTATGTTTACGACGCTCACGTACAGGATTCGTTTTCGTGAACAAATGTCCGCGGTTACGATACCCATTGATGAGGTTTATTACTTTAAACTCTTTTTGAAAATTTTCTGGAATACTTCCGTCTTCATCGAAATTCGTACGTGCAAAATCAAAGCCTTCAAAGAATTTTTTCCAGCCAATATCAACACTTTCAGGGTCTTGTTGATACATTTTGTACAGGTGATCAATTGCATTCACATCTGCATTCCCTACATATGATACTTTATCCATGGTTTTTTGTACACTTTTATGGAGTTACAAATTTAGACATTTAGTTACGAACTGAGGCTAAAAACTATAAAAACTTAGCAAAAAGTTAGAAAATAAACAGATTTTTAATTTTTTAAATCAATTGAAATTTTTGAACGGCAAAAGCAGTAAGCATGTTCATCTTTGATTTACAAGATCAACAACTATACTAAATGGTTAATACTGTATTAGTTTTTGCTAATTTTCTTCAAAATTGTACCTTTTGATGTAGTGATTTTCACAAAATAAACCCCGGATGGTAAATTAATGAAAGAAACTTCAACAAAATTGGAGTTATTCTTTTTTGATAGTATCAACTGGTTGTTGATGGTGTAAATTGAATAATTAGCTATTGTTTCTTTTGAGGTAATTGTTACAATATCAGACGTTGGATTTGGATAAATGGATACTCCACTTTCTTGTTCCAATTCTGTTGTTCCAAGTGGATATTCAATGCAATTATCATAAGTAGGATTATCAAATAATAAATTACCATCTCGTTCAAAGCATAGTAATACTGGCGGAGCAGAAAAACAAATTGCACCACAAAAACCATACATTCCTGCATCAAATAGACCTGCTGAAACAGATCCAATACCTGCTAACCAATAATCTTCAATTGGTTGACTTTCACACAGACTTTTAACTTTTAAACGTTTGTGAAAATTACCGAAAATTGAAATGCTGTCAACTGCTAGTACTTGAAACAAAAAAGGTTGGTCCCATCCAAACCATCCAGCATAAATTGAATGAGATTCAACGGTATCGCCTACAGTTGCAGAAAAATCGTATAAAATTCGTTCAACGCTATCTGTAGGATGAAAAGCAAACACTTTTTGTGTTGTTACATCTTCGCGTAAAGCTGCCAAATAAAATGGATTGCTAAAGTTGGAATCAGCGTTATAGTATTTTTTATACTGTAAGCCATTGATTGTAGTGTCGCCATTTACAGCGATTTTTCGATCCCAAATAGACCAAACAGCATTAGAATCTGGAAAGTGAGAATAATTATTTTGAGCAAAACTTATACTAAAATAACTAATTACTGATAAAATAATGACGTATCGCATGGCTTTGGTTTTTAAGCACAAACGAATATACGAAATATTAATTACAATTCACGCACTAAATAGTTTTTTCAAATAAACTTTATACGCTTCGCGTTCAAGGATTTTAGCGGAGATTAATTGAATAAAATCTGGTGATAAAGTTAACGCTAAGAATATTTTTTCTGAAAGATCAATCGTGTAAAGCAATTGCAATAAACGCGTTTCTCCTTCTTCTAAAATAGCTGCTATATTTTTTTCGATAAGTGAAGTGATTTCGGCTTTAGAAAAGGCTTGCGTTGAAAAGTTGTGTGGAAACGTAATATGGTATTGTCCAAAATCTTTGACTAATTGACACTGTGTTTTGACAACAAATTCTTCCGTTGAAAAAACAAATTGAAGCGCTTCGGTATGATTAGGCAATTCCTCCACCAGCTGGAAAATCTTTTTCGGGCGACATGAAGCTTAAGTTTCCTTCAGCATCTTCTGCCATTAAAATCATACCTTGAGATTCAATTCCGCGAATTTTTCTTGGCGCTAAATTCAACAAAACTTGCACTGTTTTCCCAATGATATCTGCTGGTTGATAGTGTGTGGCAATTCCTGAAACAATGGTTCTTTTATCAATTCCAGTATCTACTACTAATTTCAACAATTTATCCGCTTTTTCTACTTTCTCCGCTTCTAAAATAGTTCCCAATCGAATATCTAATTTCGTAAAATCATCAAACTCTACTGTCGCTTTTTGTGGTTCAAAGGATGTTTCCATAACTTGTGTTGCTGTTAATTTACTCACTTCCGTTTCAACCAAACTATCTTCTATTTTTTGGAAAATAATACTTGGCGGATTGGTCATTGAACCAGCTTCTAATAGATTTGAATTACCAGCAAGCGCCCAATCATTTGCTTTGAAATTCAAGAATTGGGATAATTTCTCTGCAGTTGCAGGTAAGAAGGGCTGTAATACAATGCTCAAATTCGCTGTAATTTGCAAGGCGATGTTCATGATTGTTTCAACGCGTTTCTCATCCGTTTTAATCAACTTCCAAGGTTCTAATTCAGCCAAATATTTGTTGCCTAATCGTGCTAAATTCATCGCTTCAGCTTGCGCATCACGTAATTTATATAAGTAAACCAATTTACTAATGCGTTCAGGAATGGCTTGCATTTCAGCTAACACCTCTTTGTCGTAAGCTGTTAATTCACCTTGATGAGGCACTTTTCCTTCGTAATATTTTTGTGTTAACACCAACGCACGGTTGACAAAATTACCTAGTATGTCTGCTAATTCACTGTTGACACGTGTTTGGTATTCTTTCCATGTAAATTCAGCGTCTTTTGTTTCAGGAGCAATTGCTGTTAAAACGTATTTCAATTCATCCATTTTATCTGGATAAGCAGCGATGTACTCATGCAACCAAACAGCCCAGTTGCGGGAAGTTGAAAATTTATCGCCTTCCAAATTTAAAAATTCATAGGCTGGAACGTTATCTGGCAATATTAATCCACCGTGATTTTTAAGGAGAATTGGGAAAATAACAGCATGAAAAACGATGTTGTCTTTACCAATAAAGTGTACTAATTTTCGATCTCCCGTCCAATAATCTTCCCAGTTTTTATTGTTATCTAGAGCCCATTGTTTGGTCGCCGAAATGTAACCAATTGGCGCGTCTAACCAAACGTATAATACTTTTCCATCAGCATTTGGTAATGGCACTTTTACACCCCAGTCTAAGTCGCGCGTCATTGCACGAGAATGCAAACCGCCATCAATCCAAGACATACATTGACCAATTACTTGATTTCTCCATGGTTTTGGGTCGTGTTGCTGAACGCCATCTAATTTTCCTTCTTTAATCCATTCACGCAACCATTCTTCGTGGCGATTCATCGGTAAATACCAGTGAGATGTTGTTCTCAAAACCGGTGTTTTCCCACTTAAAGTAGAAGTTGGATTTTTCAATTCAGTTGGACTCAAATCAGAGCCACATTTTTCACATTGGTCACCGTAAGCGTTCGGATTTTGGCACTTAGGGCATTCTCCTGTAATGTAACGATCTGCTAAAAATTGTTGGTATTCTTCATCGAAATATTGTTCAGAAGTTTCTTCTGTGAAATGTCCGTTTTCGTATAATTTTAAAAAGAAATCCTGCGAAGTTTTGTGGTGAATTTCAGCAGAAGTTCGGTGAAAAATATCAAATGATATGTCAAAATCTTGAAAGGCTTTTCCAATAATGTGGTTGTATTTATCGACAATTTCTTGCGGTGTAATTCCTTCTTTCTTTGCACGCAATGTGATTGCTGCTCCGTGTTCATCGCTACCACAAATAAACGCAACATCGTGATTATTCATGCGTAAAAATCGCACAAAAATATCTGCTGGAAGGTAAACGCCTGCTACGTGTCCTAAATGAAGGGGCCCGTTTGCATAAGGCAAAGCAGCTGTTATCGTATATTTTGCTTTTGACATTTTAAAAATCTGTTTGATAACGCAAAGATAGCTTTTTAAGGGTCAAGTCCAAAAGTTGGGTATTAAAAGAGACGAATTCACACGAATAAATTATGGAAAATTAGTGCATTAATAGCTTTATTTCTTGCCACGAAATCACGAATGAACACGAAAAAATTAGTGCATTAGTAGCTTTATTTCTTAATACGAAATCACCGATGAACACGAAGAAATTAGTGAAAATTAGTGCATTAGTGGCTTTATTTCTTGCCACGAAATCACACGAATAAATTATAGAGAATTAGTGCATTAATAGCTTTATTTCTTAATACGAAATCACCGATGAACACGAAGAAATTAGTGAAAATTAGTGCATTAATAGCTTTATTTCTTGCCACGAAATCACGAATGAACACGAAAAAATTAGTACATTAGTAGCTTTATTTCTTAATACGAAATCACCGATGAACACGAAGAAATTAGTGTATTAATGGCAGATAATACGAGCAAATTAACAGATATGAATTTACTAAAAAGTACTACTATCGTTATTAAATTTTACAATCTAATTGCACTTCTTTTTCAACAAAACGGATATTGTATTGCGCTAATTCTTCTAAAATTGGTATGTAAACTTCTTTTTGAATCGGCAAATGAACACCTTTTAAAGTCAAGCTGCCATTTACAATCATTTTCGCAGCAATTGCAACAGGTAATCCAACTGTATTTGACATGGATGTATACACATGATTTTCACCAATATTCACCATTGATGAAGTGATCATGTAATTTTGTCCATTAAAGGCGTATTCAAATTCATGATGCATTACCAACATATCTTTGTCTTCTTCTGACAATACAAGTTTTCCAACTAATATTTTTTCTAATAATTGAGCAGGACTAGCATTTTCGATTTCAAGCGGAGTAGTACCGTCAAATAAACCAAGCCATTCAAAACGCTCGAAAAGCGACATGCGTTCTTCTCGTAAAAAGTCTTTCAGTTTATTTTCAACAGATCGATTGATATGATAAGGTAAAAATGCGTTCAAAAAAGAGCGTGGTGTTAGGTTTTCAGATTTTTCCATTTTGTATGAATCATCGGTCATCCCTAATTCTATAAATACATTCCATGCCTGACAAAAACCAGGCCGTCTCAATGTTCCTCTAAATATGGTTGGTATATCTTCTATGCCATACGTTTTTCGGTACGACAATGAATCGCGGTTTGCATATCCATCAAAATCACCATAACCTTCAACAGATAAACGCATCAAACGGCCAAATAAACGATTATATGGAATAAACTTATATTCATTGTGGTCAATGAAACAAGATGCGCCACCTTGGCCAGCAACTACAACATTTCGTGGGTTCCAAGTAAATTTATAATTCCAAGGATTGTTATCGTATTCCGGCGCAATTAATCCCCCACAAAATGATTTAAAGGAATGTAAATCGCCCCCTTTTTCTTTGATTTCGTGAATGATTTTCATGGCGCTCATGTGATCAATTCCTGGATCAACACCAATTTCATTCATAATTACAATTTCTGCTTTTCTAGCTGCGGCATCCAAATTTTTCATTTCAGGTGAAATGTAAGATGGAGTAATTAAATTTGTTTTTAATGCAATACAATCTAAAGCAACTTCAACATGAAAACGAGCAGGAAGCATCGAAATAACAATGCTTGCTTTTTCAATTTCAGGTTTTCGTTCTTCTGAACTCAATGCATTAAATGAAAGCGCAACGCCATTTGGGTGTTGATTTATTTTTCTTTTTGCTAAGTTTAAATCTTGATCAACAACCCTTACTTGCCAATTATTTTCCTTGGAATTATCCAATAAATAGCGAATCAAAGTTGAAGATGATAAACCAGCCCCTAGAATTAAAATTGTTTTCATTTCACGCATAATGTTCGAGGGCAAATGTAAACAAAGATTCTAAATCTAAAAGGGATTTTTGTGTTTTAAAAGTTAGAAATCTTTCCGCATTATCTTCAATTTTGCTTTGATTCCAATAGAAAAAAATTATTTTTGTGCTAAATAAAACAATACATAATGGGAAGAGCGTTTGAATACCGAAGAGCAGCGAAAGAAAAACGATGGGACAAAATGTCTAAATTGTTTCCGAAATTAGGTAAAGCCATAACAATGGCAGCGAAAGAAGGCGGTGAAGATCCAGCAACCAATGCAAAATTAAGAACAGCCATCCAAAATGCGAAAGCTGAAAACATGCCGAAAGATAACATCGAAGCGGCAGTAAAAAGAGCAACTCAAAAAGACATTAGTTCATTTACTGAAATAATATACGAAGGTAAAGGTCCACACGGAGTTTTAGTAATGGTTGAATGCGCTACTGATAATTCTACACGAACGGTCGCAAATGTTAAATCTTATTTTAATAAATCTGGTGGAAGTGTTGTTCCGAATGGCTCGTTAGAATTCATGTTTAACCGTAAATCGGTCTTCGAAATCATTAAAACACCTGAATTAGATCCAGATGAATTAGAATTAGAATTAATCGATGCTGGTTGTGATGAAATTGAAGTAATCGAAGATAAAGTATTTGTTTACGGTGATTACACAGCATTTGGAACCATTGCAAAAGCGTTGGAAGACATGAATATCGAAGTGCAAAAATCAAATTTACAACGCATCCCAACATCTCCAATTGATTTAACGGAAGAGCAAATGAACGATGTAGAAAAATTATTGGATAAAATCGAAGACGATGACGATATCCAACAAGTTTTCACAAATATTTCTTAATCTTTCAAAACAATAAAAACCAACTTTTCAAGTTATACCTTGAATTTTAAACTTCATTGAGTGGTTAAAAAACTAATTTTACTTCAGCTTGTACTTCTCCTTTTGAACGCTTGTTCAACGGAAAAGAATACCTTTTTGAGTAGAAATTACCACGGAATGACTGCGCGCTATAATGGTTTGTTTAATGCCAATGAATTATTAAAAGCTTCTATGTTGACTTATCGTTCTTCTTTAAAAGAAGATTATTACAACATACTTCCTATTGACCCGATTCCAATTGAAAATGAGGCAAAGTCACTTTATGCAGCAATTGACACTGCAATTGTAAAATGTACAAAAGTGATTCAGAATCACAGCATGCCGAGCAATGATCGTCCTTCAAAGAAAAAAGTGGAGCACAACGCTTGGATCGATGAAAACTGGATTACAATTGGAAAAGCTAATTTTTACCGCAGGGATTATGAAGCTTCATTAAAAAGTTTTGACTTTGTGCGTAAATTTTATAGTAACGATCCGTCAATTTATGTTGCTGATTTATGGTTGGCAAAAACAAATCTTCAGCTCGGAAATTTAACGGATGCAGGATTTAATTTAGCAAAAATAGAAAAGGCTTTAGAGGCAGAAAAAGACGCCAAAGAGGCAAAAAAAGAAACAAAATCCGCTTCAAAATCGACTAAAAAACTAAGCTTAAAAGAACGCTTAAAACTAAAAAAAGATAAACCAGCGAACGTTCCTAAATCCATCCGATTGGATTATGAAAAAACTTTCGCTGAGTTAGAATTACGTCGAAAAAACCCAGAAGAAGCGTTGAAGCATTTAATGGCAGCATTAAAATTAGCCCGCAAACAATTAGATAAATCTCGGTTAAATTTTAATATTGCTCAATTTTACGAAACTACTGGTAATCGTTCTTCAGCAAAAGAATTTTATGGAAAATGTTTAAAATACAATGCGCCCTACGAAATGCATTTCAATGCAAAAATGAAAAGAGCGTTCATGGGTGGCGACGAAAAAATCAAAAAAGACCTTCAAAAAATGTTGAAAGATGGTAAAAATGCCCCTTTCAAAGATCAAATTTATTATGCGTTAGCTGCAACTGAATTACAAGAAAACAATCTTCCATTAGCTAAAATCTATCTAACAGAATCAGCATTTTATGCGATTGCTAACAAGCGACAAAAAGGTTTAGCTTATGAGAAATTAGCTGATTTGTCTTTTGCGGATAAAAAATACATTTCTGCTCAAAAATACTATGATTCCTGTGCTGTTTCTATGGATACACTTTATCCAAATGGAGAAGCAATCAAAAATAAAGCTAAAAAATTGGCAGATTTAGTTGCGGCAGTTGAAATCGCAGAATACGAAGACAGTTTGCAACGAATCGCGAAATTACCTGAAGGCGAACGTGAAAAGTTTCTAGAAAAAGTAATCAAACAACAAAAAGAAGAAGAGATCGCCCGTAAAAAGAAAGAAGCTGAACGCTTACGAGAATTGCAACAATTACAAGCGCCTGTTGCGCAAACGAATAGTGGTAAATGGTATTTTAATAATTTAAAAACACGCGACGAAGGGTTTAATGAATTCCGCAAATTATGGGGTTCCAGAGAAAACGAAGACAATTGGAGAAGAAGTGAAAAAACACCAGTACTCGATTTAAGTGCGCTAGGAACAGACTCAACTGGAATTGATAGTTTAGTACAACAACCCTCTGATTCTGCAAGTGTTGAAAATTATTTATCAAAATTGCCTTTAACAGATTCCAGCTTGACAGCATCAATGAATCGCATGTTTGATGCACTTTATGCTTCAGGAATGATTTACAAAGAGCAATTGAACGAACCAGGTTTGGCGAAACAACAATTTACTAAAATAATCCAAAAAGAAAAAGAAAATTCGGTTGACTTAGCCGCTTCTTATCAGATGTTTAAGTTCAACGATGCCTCAAGTATTGAACATAAAAATCATATTTTATCATTGTATCCGAACTCTGATTATGCAAATTTTATTCGTGACCCAGAATATTTTATCAAACGAAAAGAAATTGAAGCTTTCTCAGAAAAAGAATACTTGGTTGTACTTGATCGTTACAATAGAGCATTGTATGCGCCAGTAATTGCGCGAGCTGACATTGTGATTGAACAAGAAAAAGACAATAAATTCAGGGCAAAATACATGTTGTTAAAAGCACTTTCAATTGGACAAACTTCATCGGACAAAAAAGAAATGTTGCCAGTTTTAAATCTTGTTGTTAAGGAATATCCAAAATCGGAAGAGGAAGCGAAAGCGCAAGAAATGATCAACATCATTAATAAAGGGTATTCTAAAAACGAGCCTGCAGATTTTAGTACTAAATCAGTTTATTCATACAACGAAGATGCGGAACATTGGGCAATTATTGTTTTGGAAGCGAAAGACAATTCGAACATGGCTAAAAATAAAATTACAGATTTTAATCAAGAATATTTTAGTCGTGACAAGTTAAAAGTTTCTTCTAAGATTTTTGGAAATGATACAAGTATTGTTTTAGTGCAAAAGTTTCCAAATGATACAAAAGGACAAGCTTACCTTCGGATTTATAAAAGCACTAAAAAACATTTACTCAATTTAAAGGATGCTAAAATCTTGTTGGTTTCTCAAGAAAACATGAAAATTCTATTTGAACGAAAGGATTTCAAAGAATACGAGCTTTTTTACGATGAATTTTATTAATAATTAAAGCTTCGTAAAAATTAGAGCGTTTAAATTTGCTTACCTTTATAAAATGGAAAAAAAATCA
Organism: Flavobacteriales bacterium; assembly: GCA_947491305.1. Lineage (GTDB taxonomy): Bacteria > Bacteroidota > Bacteroidia > Flavobacteriales_D > Crocinitomicaceae > M0103. The sequence goes on from CANLIL010000006.1 coordinate 38,848, forward strand.
AGTTCCACCATCTCAAAGTTTGCACGTTTTTCATCTGTTGGAATTCAGATGGGGGTTTTAATCGCACTATTTTCATGGCTAGGCACATATTTGGACAAAAAATTCCTAAGCAAAACACCTTGGTGGACAATCGGATTATCCTTGTTTGGTGTTTTCGCTTCGTTATATTTAGTAATTAAAGAAGTAATTAATTTGAACAAAGAAGATGAACAAAAGTAAGGTGTATTCAAAACGATTTTTTTTATCAATAATAATGCTACATGCGCTGTATTTTGGTTTGATGGTTATGCAGCTAATTCATTTGAATTTCGAGAATGCTATAATTATAAATTCAGCTTCTTTTGTGATTTTTTTAGTTGGATTGTTAATTATTTCTCCAAGTTTAAATAAAGATTCAGAAACTTTTTCAATTAAATTTTTGCTAATGACAACGGTTCAGATGCTCCTTTTTATGCTTGGTATACTCGTAATTTTGTACGGAGGTTTAGCTGATCAAAAGATTACGGGGTTTCATTTTACGGGGCTTTTCATAGCTGGTTTAATCCTTCAATCGGTTTTATTGATAAAGCTCAAAAATCACTAATTTACGGTTGACAATTCAAAATATTACTAAATTAAATATGTTTTTGTCGCACCAAACAAAAAATACTCAATTTAATATTTTTTAAAATGTTTTTTCCTTGTTTTTTTAGAAACTTTACGTAACTTTGCGCCAAATTTTAAGGAATTTTTTAAGGAATGGTACACTCAAAGGCTTTATTTAAATTACAAAAATCGTTTATACTAACGTTTTTGTCAATCTTATGTTTTAATATGGTTTTTGCTTCATCAAATGGTGGGCACTCAACTGAACCGGTTAAAGAAAAAGAGTTTGATGTGAATGGAATGATTATGCACCACATTAAAGATGCGCATGAATGGCATTTGTGGGGAAGTGAGCACAACGGAACGACAATTTACCTTCCTATTATTTTAATTGACGGAGGAATCAAAACCTTTTCATCAGCTTATTTTTATCATGGTAAAATTGTTACAATAAAAGATGAAAAAACAGGAGATTTAACTGAATTTATTTCAGGTGTAGGTCCTGCAAAAGGTTACGCAATGTACCATGAGAAATTGTACAAATTATCCAATGGAAATTTAACGATCAATGATGGTCATGTTCACGGTAATAGTAAGGTATTAGATTTTTCAATTACAAAGAATGTACTTTCTTTATTTATGGGTGCATTTTTTATTCTAGTAATAATGAGTTCAGTAGCACGTTTTTACAAAAAAAATGGAGCAGTTGCGCCTAAAGGGTTGGCGAAATTTTTAGAGCCGCTGATTGTAATGGTTAGAGATGACGTTGCAAAATCTAATATAGGTGAACATAAGTATAAAAAATATGTCCCGTATTTATTGACAATTTTCTTTTTTATCTTCTTTAATAATTTATTGGGTTTAATTCCTATACTACCTGGAGGCGCTAATTTAACAGGAAACATTTCTGTTACTTTATTTTTGGCAGTTTGTACTTTGTTAGTTACGTTATTTTCATCGAATAAAAATTATTGGAAACATATTTTTGCAACACCGGGAGTACCTGTTGCATTATTACCAATTATGATACCTATTGAAATGGTTGGAATATTAACAAAACCATTTGCATTAATGATTCGTTTATTTGCGAATATGACAGCTGGACATATTATCGTTCTGGCGTTAGTTTCTATTATCTTTATAAATAAAAATGTTGCTTGGGGAGCACTTTCTGTCCCAATGGCATTGTTTATATCGGTTTTAGAATTGTTGGTTGCCTTTTTACAAGCATACTTGTTTGCAATGCTATCCGCATTGTTCATCGGAGGTGCTGTTGAAGAACATCATTAATTAATTAGTAACTTTATAATACAAATAGTTATGTACGGAAGTATAGCAGCAATCGGAGCAGGTCTTGCAGTTTTAGGCGCAGGATTAGGAATTGGTAGAATCGGTGGTTCAGCAATGGACGCAATCGCTCGTCAACCAGAAGCTTCAGGAAAAATTACAACAACAATGATTATCGCAGCTGCGTTAATTGAAGGTGTTGCGCTTTTCGGAGTAGTAGTAGGTCTACTAGGAGGAGCAAAATAATTAAAACCCGCACTTAACGGTTGGTTAAGTGCGGGACTTTTATTAAAAATTTTAAAAAAGATATTATGGATTTGATTTTACCAGAATTTGGTCTTTTGTTTTGGACAGGTTTAGTATTTATATGCTTATTGTTTGTTCTTACAAAATTTATTTGGAAGCCTATTTTAAGCTCTGTAAATGAACGTGAACAAAAGATCACTGAAGCATTGGAATTGGCTGATAAAACAAAAGCTGAAATGAAAACAATGCAAGCTGAAAATCAAAACTTGTTAAAAGAAGCAAGAGCTGAACGTGATGCGATTGTTAAAGACGCGAAGGAAATAGCAACTAGAATGGTTGAAGATGCAAAGGTATCGGCAAAGTTAGAAGCTGAAAAAATTGCTGAAGCTGCTCGTTTAACTGTTGCAGCTGAAAGAAATGAAGCAATTGCTGATTTGAAAAACCAAGTTGCAATATTCTCAATTGAAATTGCTGAAAAAATTGTTCGCGCTGACTTAACATCGGATGAAAAGCAAAAAGCATTGGCTGAAAAAATGGCTGGTGATATTAACTTGAATTAATTCAAACCATGAAAAGTACAAAAGGCGCTACACGTTACGCAAAAGCTTTATTGGAATTGTCGATTGAGCAAAACAAATTAGCGATTACTGAAGCTAATATGAATTACTTAATTCAAGTGAATAATGATGTGAAAGAATTTCACACCTTGATTCATTCACCAATTATTAATGCAGATAAAAAAATAAAAGCTTTTGAAGCTATTTTTTCAAATTTTGATAAGCTTACTAATTTGTTTTTGAATTTAATTATCAAAAATAAAAGAGAAAGTATCTTGCCAGAAATTGCACAATCATTTATCAAGCAATTAAAAGCATATAACGGAATCACTCCTATCACGATCGTTTCAGCAGTTGCATTAAATGAAGCTACAAAAACAGCGATTTTAGCAAAGGTTCAATCGAGTGTGAGTGGAACATTAGAAGTTACAGAAAAAGTGGATGCATCATTAATTGGTGGATTTATTGTACAATTAGATGGAAAACAAATTGACACGAGTGTTTTAAGTCAATTTAATAATTTAAAACAACGTTTAACAAAATAAGAGAAAGCAAGTTTTCGATTTAATTCTGCCCTCAAGCAGATTTTCAAAGAATCGAAAATATGTTTTCTCATTTTAAATAAAAAAGCAAAATGGCAGATGTAAAACCAGCAGAAGTTTCTGCAATTTTAAGAGAGCAGTTATCAGGATTTCGATCTGAAACTGAACTTCAAGAAGTAGGTACCGTTCTACAAGTTGGTGATGGTATTGCACGTATTTATGGATTAAATGGTGTACAATATGGTGAATTGATTGAATTCGATGGTGGACTGCAAGGAATTGCATTAAACTTAGAAGAAGACAATGTTGGAGCTGTAATGTTGGGTCGTTCTTCAAGTGTAAAAGAAGGAGATACTGTTAAACGTTTAGGACGAATTGCTTCTGTAAAAATTGGAGATGGAATGGTAGGTCGCGTTGTGGATACTTTAGGTAACCCAATCGATGGTAAAGGTCCAATTCAAGGTGAAACTTATGAAATGCCAATCGAGCGCAAAGCACCAGGTGTTATTTTTCGTCAACCGGTAACTGAGCCGCTTCAAACTGGTATCAAAGCGATTGATGCGATGATTCCAATTGGTCGTGGTCAACGTGAGTTAATTATTGGTGACCGTCAAACAGGTAAAACAACTGTTGCGATTGATACGATTATCAACCAACGTGAATTCTACGATCGTGGTGAACCTGTTTTTTGTATTTATGTTGCTATTGGACAAAAAGGTTCAACAGTAGCTGGTATTGTTAAGAAATTCGAAGATGCAGGTGCAATGGCTTACACAGTTATTGTTGCTGCAAATGCATCTGATCCCGCAACAATGCAGTTTTATGCACCGATGACAGGAGCAGCTATCGGAGAATTTTTCCGTGACTCAGGTCGTCCTGCATTAATAGTATTTGATGATTTATCAAAACAAGCGGTTGCTTACCGTGAAGTTTCTTTGTTATTACGTCGTCCTCCAGGTCGTGAGGCTTACCCAGGTGACGTTTTCTACTTACATTCACGTTTGTTAGAAAGAGCTGCAAAAATCATTGCTGATGATAAAATTGCTGCACAAATGAATGATTTACCAGAATCAATTAAACACTTAGTAAAAGGTGGTGGTTCGTTAACAGCGTTGCCAATTATTGAAACACAAGCGGGTGACGTTTCTGCGTACATTCCAACCAACGTGATTTCAATTACAGATGGTCAAATCTTCTTGGAAGGTGATTTATTCAACGCAGGTGTTCGTCCAGCAATCAACGTAGGTATTTCTGTATCGCGTGTTGGAGGTAATGCTCAGATTAAATCAATGAAAAAAGTAGCTGGTACATTAAAGTTAGATCAAGCTCAATATAGAGAATTAGAGGCATTTGCTAAGTTCGGATCGGATTTAGATGCTGCTACAAAATCTGTTTTAGATAAAGGTGCTCGTAACGTTGAAATCCTAAAACAACGTGAAGGTGATCCAATGTCAGTTGAAAAACAAATTGCAATTATCTATGTTGGAACTAAAGGTTTAATGCAACGAGTTCCTGTTAACAAAGTAAAAGAATTCGAAAAAGAATACTTGAATTTCTTAGAAGCAAAACATGCTGATGTTTTAGTGGCTTTGAAAGCTGGAAAATATACAGATGAAATTACAGACACATTGACAAAAGTTGCTAAAGAATTAGCGGATAAATATTAATTACATTTTCCAAATTACAGGTTGATAACTATTGATCTGTAATCTTGGAATCTGAAATTTGCAAGTAAAATGCCAAGTTTAAAAGAAATACGTAATAGAATTACATCCGTTGGTTCAACGATGCAGATCACTTCAGCAATGAAAATGGTGTCTGCCGCTAAGTTGAAACGTGCGCAAGATGCAATTACTCAGATGCGTCCATATTCGGTTAAATTGCAAGAGATTTTAAGTAATTTAAGTGCAACATTGGATTTGTCTGAAAATGCCTATTCTGACAACCGTGAAGTTAAGAATGTATTAATCGTTGGAATTACTTCAAACAGAGGCTTGTGTGGTGGATTTAATAACAACATCATCAAACGTGTAAACCAATTGGTGAATCACGACTTTAAAGATGCAAATCCTCGTGTATTATGCTTGGGTAAAAAAATCAAAGATGCGTATAAGCGTTCAGATGCTTATTTCATCAATGATGCATTAACTCCTGTTGAAGATATTTTCAATCAATTGACGTTTGATAATAATGCTACAATTGCAGCAGAATTAATGCACTTGTTTGTAACAAAAGAATTTGATAAAATTGTTGTTGTTTACAATCAATTTGTAAATGCAGCAACTCAAGATGTGAAAACAGAAGAGTATTTGCCAATTATTCCTACCGTTTCAGAAGGAACTTCATCAGCTGGTGATTATATTTTTGAACCATCTAAAGAAGAAATTGTTTCTGATTTGATTCCTAAATCATTGAAAATCCAATTATTTAAAAGCTTGTTAGATTCAAACGCTTCTGAACATGGCGCTCGTATGACTGCTATGCATAAAGCAACGGATAACGCAAGTGAATTACAGAAAACCTTAAAATTATCTTACAATAAAGCACGTCAAGCTGCAATTACAAACGAAATCCTTGAGATCGTTGGTGGTGCAGAGGCCTTGAATGGGTAATAAATTAGATACTATTTTAAAAGACTGTCAAATTTGGCAGTCTTTTTTTTGCTTACTATTTAGCGTAAACAAAACCCCAACACTGTATCGACAAATAAATCTGGGTTTTCTGCATGAACCCAATGTCCAGCGTTTGGTATTGTAATCAATTCTGCATCATGAAACGTGGATTCAATTTCTTCAAAATCTTCATCTAAAATATAATTCGATAATTCGCCTCGAATAAAGAGTGTGGGCGTGAATACATCAATTGAAGGCAATGATCTTAGGATTTCATTCATTTCGCGCTCTAACACATTCACATTCATTCGCCAAGCCAATTTCCCTTTTTCTTTCCAATAGAGGTTTTTTAACAGAAATTGACGAACACCTTCCGAATCAATGAATACGTTTAATAGTTTTTCAGCTTCACTTCTAACAGTAACTTTTGTTAAATCTAAGGCATGAATTCCCTCCAAAATATGTTGGTGATGAGGCGGGTAGGCTTTAATTCCCATATCAACTATTATCAACTTTTCAAGCGATTTAGGGTGTTTTTGTGCAAATGTCATCGCAACTTTTCCTCCCATTGAATGGCCAATAATTATAGTGTTTAAAAGATTGTTTTCAAGAATCAATTCGTTTAAATCTTCAGACATTAGATCATAAGAAAATTCTTCAGACCAAGGTGAATGCCCATGATTGCGTAAATCAACTAAAATTACACGGTAATAATCAGCCAACTTTTTCGCATGTGTTTGCCAGTTGTCTGAAAAGCCAAAAAGTCCATGGAGAATGATTAAAGGTTGTCCCTCTCCTAATTCACGAAAATGCAATTTCATTTTTTGGTGTAAAATTAACAAAACCAATGAATAGTTTCCATTTGATTATACCAAACACTTTCATTTTTTCCATTTTTTATCCTAACTTTGTTTAAATACAATTTAAATTTCATGGAACCAACACTGCCAATTTTCATATTCGTTTTACTTATTTTCATTCTTATTGGTTACGTACTTGTTGTGTCAAGAGAGAAGAAAGAATTATCGAATAAATCCCTACAAAATAACCTTGAACAATCAATTAACGCAGCTTCTCGCGACGGTTTTTTGTATTTAGACGCTAACTTGAAAATCTTAAATTTCAATTGCTATGTTTTACAATATTTTAGGTTAAAAGAGGAAGATCTGATGGGTAAATCTATCTCTAATTTATTCGAAGAATTTAATACAACAGATTTTCAATTAATTGTCGAATTTGTTGCAACTCAACAGCAAGAATATGAATTTGAGTTATTCATTCAAGAAAAAGCTTCTTGGTATAACTTAAAATTAATAGCAGTTAATGATAATTGTTTTGTTTTGTATTTGTTTGAAAATACGTTAGAAAAAATCGAAGTGGTTTTGAGTGAATCAGAACGAGATGCATTGGAGGATTTTTCAAAAAGAAACATTTCATTTTACGAGATTTTTGCAAAGGCAATGGATCGGTTTCAGGATTTGTTTAAAGGCTCATTTCTTTCTGTTTATTTATTAAATGATTCGAATGATGAACTTTATTTTTTTTCATCTAGTTATTACCCTTCCATCACAACGGTGCCCAAACCAATTAAAAATGATTTTTTGGGATTTCAATTTTTATTAAAAAATGGAATCATCATCGAAGAAAGCAATTTATATTTCAACTACTTAAGTGAATTATTTACATTTAATGATTTTTCAATCATTTTTAGTAATCCTTTTAAAAGTGATATTACTAACAAAGGGGTCTTTTTTTTACACACCACTCAAGAGAAGGACAACCTTCAAAATATGAAACTTTTAAATTCAAAACTTCAATTGTTCGTTAAAAAATTATTTGATTATTATGCAATTTTTAGGGAAATTGAAAAGTTATCTATCGTATCTGAAAATGCCATAAAAGCCTTTGCAACCTTAAATTTAAACGGCGAAATCACTTGGAACAACCAAGCATTTAATCGACTTTTTAACTTAACAAAGGAGGAGATATTTTTAAAACATATCTATCATTTATTCAATGAAGAAACTATAAAAACCGAAGATGTTGAACACTTAAAAAATGGATTGATTGACTTTATTCAGTTAGATGAGAAATTTGAATATAGAATTTCAAATGATCAAATTAAACATTTTCATTTAGTAACAAAAAAAATATTTGCGGGCGACCATATTCAACTCTTAATTGAAATTGATGATGTCACGGAATCAACCTTGTTTCAAAAACAAAAGAAAGACCTAATCAATGAAACACAAGCTTTTGAACGCAATCAATTTTCAATGGAATTACACGATGGTTTAGCGCAACAATTGGTAGCGCTTAATTTGTATTTAGTGCAATTAGAAACAGATATCAGTGATAATAATAAAGAGCGTTATTTAATATGTAAACAATTGGTTTTAGAAAGTCTGCAACAAACGCGCACCTTGTGTTATACTGTTTCTCCTCCAGAATTGGAAGACGGTTTAGTTATGGGAATAAAAGCATTGTATGAACGATTAAATCGTTTAAATGGGGTAGTTTTTAATTTTTCAGAAGATCAAGATTTATACCATGTTTCATTAGATAATATTGATAATTACAATGTTTATCGCATCATTCAAGAATTTTCAAATAATTCTATTAAACATGCAAATTGTTCAGAGATTTCATGTGAATTAAAACTAGATCGGAATAAAAAATCACTCAAAATACTGCTAAATGATAATGGAAATGGCTTTGATTTTGAAAAAATAAAATATGGTTTCGGTATTCAAAATATGAAAAAAAGAGCCAATTTAATGAATGCTAAAATCACAATTACTAGTAAAATTGGAATTGGGAGTACTCTTAAATTGTCGCTGTCTCTTTAAACAGGTAACTAAATTGGGATGATTCTTGGCATAAATATACGTCACCATTCAGGATTCGTTTGATTGCTACTTTAATTTCTTTTAGTCCAGAACTTTTAGTGACAAATCCTTTTGCTCCAGCTTCAAATGCTCTTTTTATTTTGTATGGTTCGTTGTGGATTGTTAAAATAATTATGTTTAATTCATTTTTCTTTTCAATTAACCATTTGGTCATTTCTATTCCATTTTTTCCTAATGGTAAATTCACATCCATTAATATGATTTCAGGTGTATTGTTGTTGATATAATTCTCAATAGCTTCAGCGTTATGTGTTACGTAAACAGCTGTAAATCCATCTTCCAAAAGTAAGGATTTCCACATATCTGAAATGATTTCAAAATCTTCAACTATAAGTGCTTTCCGCATGTTTTTTTGTTATAAATATTTTGTAAAGATCCCAATTTATGCATTTGAAAGCGATAAAAAACCATAGCAATTCTATCATATTAAGTAGTTATTCGTAGTATATTTTGTTCTACCTTCATTTTTAACAAATAATATTGTATATTTGGTAAAGCAACGAATATTTCTTGGAAAATGAATACTGTTATCACTGTGCTAATAGTGGACGATCATAAGCTTATTTCAGAAGCTTGGTCATCACTATTAGAAAATGCTCCTGGCATTAAAGTAATTGGAACCGCTGAATCTGCAAAATCTGCATTTGAATTTGCTATTGAACACAAACCATCTATCGTTTTAATGGATATAAACCTAAAAGATAGTAATGGTTTCGAAGCAACTGATTTGATTTATAATAGCTTGGCAAAAACGAATATTATTGGTTTATCACTTCATGATGACATCACCTTAATTAAGCGATTTCTATCGTTAGGAGCAAAAGGTTATTTAACCAAAAACACGAGTAAAACTGAATTAATTGATGCTATTTTGAGAGTAAGTGCTGGGGAAATTTATATTGCTAACGAAGTTAAAGATCGTTATTTCAATTCCATAATGCAATTAGACCAAAAAGCACCTTCGAAAGAATTGACAACAAAAGAAATTGAAATCATCAAATTAATTGCCGAAGGGCTGACATCGAAAGAGATTGCTGAAAAATTATTTATCTCTCATCGAACAGTGGAAACTCACCGACACAATATTTTGAAGAAATTAGGATTACCCAATGCCGCTTTGCTAAGTAGTTGGGCAAAACAAAAAGGATATTTTTAAAAAAAAGAGGTAGTTACAGTTAACTACCTCTTTTTGGATTTTGGGTTTAGTTGAGCATTAATTTTTCCCGAATAATTTTTCCATTTATCAGGGTAATTTTCAGGGAGTAAATTCCACTTGTGAATTGATTCAATTCAATTGCTTTTTGATTTTTTTCTATACCATAAGTTTCAAGTAATTTCCCTTTCATGTCATAACATTCGATCGTTGCAATTTCTGTTGAATTCCAATGAATCGTTTTGTCTTCATTTGTTGGATTGGGAAAAATATTGAATTCGCTTTCAGTTGTTTCAACAATTCCTATTGTTCCACCAACACCAACACCAATAATTGGATTAATTTGTATTGAATCGACCGCAATACAATTATTATTATCTTTAATTTGAACGAAATAAAAACCGATACCCACTTGTTGAAGGTCTTCCATTGTACTTCCATTATTCCACTCAAATGTGTAAGGAAAGATACCTCCTCCAACACTTAAATCAATTGAAAATTGATTTGCGATTGATTCATTTATTACAAATAAATTGGTAGTTAATTTTTCTGGTTGGTTGATACTGAATGGAATGTATAGTGAACAACCTAATAGATCTACTACATTTACAGCGTATTCTCCAGCGTCTAAATTAAAAACACTGTCTGATAGTGCGCCATTTGACCAGTAATAACTGTAATTTTCTTTACCACCATGTATTTTCAATGCAATTGATCCATCTTGCGACCCATTGCATGTTAGGTGTTGAATATCTGATTCGTATGTTAATGGCAGAATTGTATCAGGAATAACGCTAATATGTCCGACGCAGCCATTGGTGTCAATTACAGTTGCAGTGTATTCAATTCCAGCTTGTGCATTTGTTATAGTTGTAGTTGTATCGTTTGTATTCCATATTGTTGAAAATGGTATTGACGATCCGATTACTGAAACAGTAATTTGTTGTGAGCCGTCATTACAATTGTAATTTTGAACAGCACTTAATTTTAAATTTAAAGAGTCTGCCATTTGAACTGCAGCACCTGCATCTAATCTTCCAGCACCTAATTTACCGCTATACAAAGGGTTCAAAGAATCTAATGGAAACGCTGAAGCTTTCAATATTTGTTCAATTTGATCAGGCGTTAAACACGGATTAACTGCCAACATTAATGCAACTGTTCCTGAAACATAGGGAGCTGAAAATGATGTTCCGTTCCCTGTTAAATAATTTCCACTCGCAATACTTAATAGTACATTATAACCCGGCGCGCACAAGTCAACTGAATCGTTGTGTTGAAATGTTGATGCTGCATTCCCAGGAATTGCTTCATGATTGTTACTTGGGCCAACACTACTTACTGCAAAAACATGATTCAACGCAGCAGGATAAACCAAATTAGATGCGCCTCCGCATGTCCCTCCATTTCCAGCCGCAGCAACAATAAAAGTTCCATTAGCATAAATCTCATCTATTATAGTTTGGAGGTAAGTGTTAAAACTACAGCCAGAATTCCAACTTGCATTTACTACTTTTACACCTGAATAGCTCGCGCTTAACAATTCATTGTATCCCATTTTTCTTAAACTAAGACGACTGTTAAAGCCAATGGCGCTTTTACCAATTCCATTATCTGTGTTGCCCGCTGCAGTTAGAGCAACAGCTGTGCCATGAGTAATGTTGGTATTATAATTGATGGAAGTTGAAGGTAAAACATACTTACCGATTAACTCTTCATGCGTCAGATCATAATTTGAATCTGAAACACCAATGTAAATTGAAGTATCACCTTTGGTAATGTCCCAAGCAGCTTGCGCATTGATTAAGTTTAACGCATAATCGTTGGTCGTCACGAGTGAATAATCATTTGGGGCATAAAGCAATTCATATTTTGGTCCAATTACTGGGTTTTCAAAAACTGCCTTCATTTTTTTAAGTTCTGTTAAGAGCAGTTGATCGTTGCAATCACAGGTAATTTCATACAAATCTTGCAAATAAATTTTTCTAGAAGCAGGAACTGCTTTTTCGATGTGTGTAATCTTAAATTCGTTAATTAATTTTTGCACTGCAGGTTCATTTGCACTGACTCCTTTTTCGGACAAAGTAAAAGTAGCATTGTTGTTAATTTTTACCCATATTTTTCCTTCTTGTGCTACTGAGCAATTAAGAAGTAAACTGAATAAAATGGTTGGTGTAAAAGTGTTTGTTTTCATGGTTTGAATATTAGTTTTCATGAAGCAAAGTAAGGCAGCTTTTACATGCTATTTGACTGTTTTTCTTTAATAGAAATTAAAATACAAATAGTTGTGTAGCTTAATCTACGTAATAAAAATGGACATAACTAAGTAGTTTTGTGTAGCTTATAAAAGAACAAATTTATTAGAAGTAGAAGTTTAAAGGGGAATCAGTGATTGTGAACTTAGTTAATAAAAAAGATTCAATTCGGTAAAAAAACTAACTTGGTTTTTGTTATCTCGAAGAGATTTGAAAAACAAGTGGTTTTAGCAAAAATCTCAGAAGTTATCCACTAAGATAATATTGAATCTGCACAAAAACCCTTTACACAGTTAGGGATTAATTCAAATCAAAACAATTAAATCTGTGGACGTTGCAATTTTACAACATCTATTTCTTGAGCTCACTCCGGTATCCTTTTTCTGTTATTTACTCTTCTTTTTATTGAAAGAGAGTTGGGCTTTGGGGAGTTGGTGCGATTGGATTTTCAGCACTTTGCGACACGAACGTTGACCGATAAAACAGACGATTTATATTGATAGGTCGTTGCCTATATTTGAGCAATAAAGCAAATAGACACAACCTGTTTTGTGCAACTAGGCATGCTTAAATGCATCAAATTTTATTCGTTATACGTATTTTTATTAAGTTTTAACAAACTTAAGTGGAGTTTGAAATTTATTCTAAAACCGATAACTTTAATCTTTTTTATTTGCTATTTTCTAGCAACAAAATATTTACGGTGAATTTTAATATAAACACTTTTGTTTTTTTAAAAAAAATAATATCTTAGTCACTTTTTAATGATAAAACAGATCAAAAAATATGAAAAAATTAATTTTTACAGCTATCATTTTTTTTCATTTTCATCTAACGTTTTCTCAAGTTGTCATCAATGAGGTTATGGTTAAACCCGCAGGCGGGGATTTGGATCAGACCTTTCAGTCTATGTATAATTCAACACCTACATTTGGATCGGAATACGTTGAGATTTATAACACGTCTTTATGTGATGCTATAGATATTAGTTGTTGGTCGATTGGAGGAATGGACGGTGGAACAAACGGCGGTGCTTTTTCATTCCCATCGGGTACTTTTATTCCACCTTTGGGATTTATAACGATTGGAGGGCCAAATACTCCAAATATTACCTTCAACTTAAATCTCGCTGTAAATGCTTCTCAACTTTGGCGATCAAATGTCAATCGATGGCATTTACCGAATGGTGATGGTTGGTTAGCTTTATATAATGCAGCAGGCGTTGCGGTAGATGCTGTTTATTGGACTTTTGCTGCTAATGACCCTACAAAGTTAAACACTGATGCTACATTTACATCTGGAGCGCTTCAGCGAATTGCAAGCTGTTCTGGAGGCACATTGGCAACAGCATCAACAATTCCTGGAATTGAATATATTTCTCAAGCAACAGTCGCTGGACAATCATATGAACGCACGACAGATGGAGGCTCTACATGGGCGGTAGCTGCCGGAACGCCTAACAGTTGTAACGGAATTTGTGCAACATCTTCCTCTTTTAACCTCAATGCTACTATTGTGCAACCTTCTTGTGGAAATAATAACGGATCGATCTCATTTGCGCCTTCTCCTTCTGGCTCCTATTTTTATACTTGGCCTTTTCCATCAAATACAATTGTGAGTAGCCAGACTGGTCTGAGTCCAGGAACATACACAATATCAATAACGAATTTGGCTGGATGCTCAATTGACACTACAATAATCTTGACAAATACTCCTTGTGGCACCACTTGCGATCCAACGGGTAACCTAATCATTTATTCCAACTATGATGGGGGTATTCTAACCATAAATGTTAATCAGAATATTCCGAATCTAAAGGTAGGGATCTGCACTTACGAACCTATTCAAGTAAATTTCACCGGACCTTTTGTCGGAAATATTACCCAAGTTATTTATGCAGGGTTTAATTCAAATCAGAACAATAACAATTGTGGACTTGGTAATTTTACTACTTCAATTACAGGCGTTCCTAATGGTATCGTTACAATTAACCCTCCTGTAACTCCTCCACTTGTCGGTTACACTCCAGCTCATGGAAACGGTTCTGGCCCATGGGGAGGCGGAATGCTAGGAGTAGCAGGGCTTTGCGATACTACCATTAATGCCGGCGGAGGTAATACACCTGATGAGGTTGTTTATTACTTTCTAAACGCGACTTCAGGAACACTCCTTTATCATCAAACTCAATATGCATGCTGGGTAAACGAAACTCTTAATGTTTCTGCTGGTGGAAACTGCTGTATACTTCCTCCTAATCTAAATCCTTGTCCGCCAGTCATTGCCACATCAAGTCAAATCAATGTTACTTGCAACGGTGGTTCAGATGGATCTGCTACAGTTGTTGCTTCAGGTGGAACAACTTTTACCTATGTATGGACACCGAGTGGAGGCACAAATGCAACAGCTAGTGGTTTATCAGCTGGAAACTATATATGTACCATTACAAATGAATGTGGAAACTCAACAACACAAACAGTTACAATCACCGAAACTGCAGCATATCAATTAAACGCAACGGTTATTCAGCCTACTTGTGGCAACAACAACGGATGTATATATTTTGATCCATCTCCTGCCGGAACGTATTTTTACGATTGGCCTTTTCCTACTGTAATGATTGTAGACAGTATTTGTAACCTTGCTCCAGGATCATATGACATTACGATTAATAGTGCATCTGGCTGTCCGAGAGATACCACAATAATTATCGCTGGATCTTCAACGTTTACTGTGATTGAAACAATTGCTCCTGCTACTTGCGGCGCTTCAGATGGTTCTATTTCAGTGTCCATTACTAATGGTTCTGCACCATTTAGTTTTAGTTGGTCAGCTGGTGGAAGTAATGGAAATTCTCTAACAAATTTGGCATCTGGAAATTATTCTGTAACCATAACGGATCAGAATGGATGCTCTGTTACTGAAAGTTATTTGGTTCCTCAAAACAATTTCTTCGGTATAAATGTATTTCCTATTTCTTCAACGATCAATCCTGGTGGATCGGTTCAATTAAATGCGAGTGGAGCGACATCTTATACTTGGAGTCCATCGTCAAGCTTGAATTGTAGTGATTGTTCAAATCCAATTGCTTCGCCAAATGAAAATACAGTTTATATGGTTATCGGGCAAAACTCTGGTGGTTGCATAGATACAGCTTATACTTCCATCACTATTCAAGAAGAAGAATTTCTTTACGTGCCAAATACATTTACTCCTGACGGGGATGAATTTAACAATACTTTTTTCCCAATATTCAGTGACGCCTTCGATGCCCAAAATTATTTGCTAACCATCTACAACCGATGGGGAGAAGTTATTTTTCAAACAAGGAACAAAAAAATCGGATGGAATGGAAGTTACAATGGAAGATTGCAACAAAATGGAGTTTATACATGGAAAATTTCACTCAAAACTAAGAACCTCGACGATACAAAAGAATACCATGGCCATGTGCTTCTCTTACGCTAAATTTTAGAATATGAAGTATTTATTATATTTCGTCTTTTTTATCATAGCTAGTTCTGTTAATAGTCAGCTTCAAAATAATAATTGGGTTTTCGGCTATGGAGCCCGCGTAAATTTTTCAGGTCCAATTCCTGTAGGTTCAAGCAATGCAGCTATCAACTCAAATGAATCAACAGCAAGTGTTTCAGACCCAAGCACTGGACAATTGCTTTTCTATTCCGATGGCAGAAAGGTCTGGAATGCAAACAATCAGGTTATGCCAAATGGTTCAAATCTATTGGGTGGATTTTATAACTCATGCACCCAAGGAGCATTGATTGTACCTTTTCCTGAGGATAACCAACGCTATTATTTATTCACACTCGAAGAACTGGAGGCGCTTTCCTTAAGCCCTGTTGTTGACAATGGTTTGAGATATAGTGTGGTGGACATGTCATTGAATGGAGGTCTTGGAGATGTTCAAGTTGCAACAATGAATACACCACTAGCAACTGATTTAACCGAAAAATTGATTGTTATTAGAAGTACAGAAATACAAGGTTTTTGGGTGATTGCTCATAAAAAGAATGCGAATGAATTTTTAGCTT
Source organism: Flavobacteriales bacterium (assembly GCA_947491305.1). Taxonomy (GTDB): domain Bacteria; phylum Bacteroidota; class Bacteroidia; order Flavobacteriales_D; family Crocinitomicaceae; genus M0103. The sequence goes on from CANLIL010000006.1 coordinate 55,043, forward strand.
GGAAAATTGATGCGTGTGGTGTCTCTGCTCAACCCGTTGTAAGTACAGTAGGTTCAATTTTTGCGAGTGTTCCCATCGGTGCTACTGAAGCTTGGTCAGGAGCAATGGATGCGTCTCCTAATGGAAATCGGATTGGAATGCCTGTTGATTGGAGTGACCGTATTGAATTTTTCGATTTCAACAAGACAACGGGCATTGTAAATAACCCACTAACGGTTAATGTTACGGATGATTCAACTCCTCCATTTCTCAGAAAGTATGGTGCTTGTTTTTCTCCTGATGGATCAAAATTTTATTACACGAACTTCAATTCGGTTTATCAGTTAAATTTAAGCACCTACACTTCAGCTGCCATAGCTTCTTCAAACACTTTGATTTATTCTTTAATTCTTGAACCCAACGGTTATCCCTGTTTACAAATCGAACAAGCTCCAAACAATAAATTGTACGTGGCCATAGGAAATGCGGGTAGGCTTGATGAGATCTCAAATCCTAATTCATTGGGGCTAGGTTGTGCTTATTTAAGCAATGCTGTCAGTTTCGGCCCTGCTATTTGTCAGCTCGGCTTGCCTGCTCAAGTTCCGCTTGGGGGATTTGCAGCCAGTTCAACTATTATATTTCTTCCTGATTCCTGTTTGCAGAGTTCTATTTCATTTTCAATTGCAACAGCATCACCGATTAATCAAATAAATTGGAATTTTGATGATCCAAACTCAGGAGCAAATAATACTTCTACGTTTTTAAATCCAATCCATCAATTTTCTGAAATAGGAACATTCCAAATTTCAGCTATCGTTGAATTTGATTGCTATACCGACACTATCACGCAAAATATCACCTTGTTTAATTGCTCAGATACAATAACACCATTTCTTTCATTTGAATTTCCTAATATCATTACACCCAACGGAGATGCTATCAACGATCTTTTTGAAATTAAAAATTTACCAAAAAATACCGAAGTCCTTATTCTAAACCGATGGGGAAATGTAGTTTTTTCTTCTAGTAATTACCAAAATAACTGGAATGGCAAAGACTTATCAGGAAAAGAGCTAATAGATGGAGTTTATACCTATAAATTCGTAACAAAAGACGGTATAATTGGATATGGGTTTGTGCATTTGGTCAGGTAAAAAGCGCCAAATTTTTAGTTAATTTAAAAAACACAACCCCACTTTCAGATTTTGTTTTGAGATAATACTCGTGCGGTTCGAACCAATCAACAAAAGATATCGATCGAAGAATTGCATGTAAACATGCTTTCATAAACAAAGTATAAATAACTACGAATGCAATTCCTTTTGTAAAAATTGTCTTTGGAATGTACTTGTTAAATATGGTAAGTTGATAAACTTTAAACGTCCAATTTTTTAGAATAGATAATAAAACTAAATTTACATGTTAAATTTAAAGATTAAATTATTGTTTTTAAATTTTCACTATTTAATATAAATCAAGAATCAAACAATCATGATTTTCGAAACCATACAAAACCAATTAGCAGCGCATTCTTTTGAAATTGTTGCGCACGATCATAACCGTCCATGGGGAGGTTTTTTTGTTATTGCCGAAGCACAAGCACAAGCTTTCGCTGATGCATATTTTGAAGGCTTGGACGTTTCAACCTTGAAAATCGGTGGGCAATTGAGCCCTAAGATTTTAGTCGTTGCTCCCGAGAAACGTTTGTCTTGGCAATACCATCACCGAAGAGCGGAAATATGGCGCGTTATTCAAGGTCAGGCTGGAGTTGTAACTAGTCACACTGACGAAGAAGGTGTATTGCAAGTACTCAATGTCGGGGACACAATTACCTTGCAAAAAGGAGAACGCCACCGTTTGATAGGTCTGAGTGATTATGCGGTTATTGCTGAAATTTGGCAGCATACCGACGCACAGAATCCTTCCGATGAGGCAGATATTGTGCGGGTACAAGATGATTTTGGTCGTTAGTTTTTAGAACGAGCAACAGAACGAGCATCAAAAAATTAGAATTAAATACAATGGCATTAAAAGCAATTAATCCAACAGAAACTGAAGCATGGAAGAAACTCGCTGCGCATTTTGAACAAGTCAAAAATGTGCACATGCACGATTTGTTTCTGGCTGATCCGTTGCGGACTGAAAAAATGCACATCGAATGGAATGATTTCTTAGTAGATTATTCCAAAAACAGAGTTACTGATGAAACGATATCTTTGTTACTTTCATTGGTAAAAGAAGTCGATTTATCAGATGCAATCCGAAAATATTTCGATGGTGATTGTATCAATCAAACAGAAAATAGAGCAGTATTGCACACAGCCTTACGCGCGAGTGAAAAAGAAACAATTTTTGTTGATGGCTTGAATGTAATGCCGGAAATTGCTGCGGTAAAAAACAAAATCAAGCAGTTTTCTGATGAAGTTATTACTGCTAAACGTTTAGGATTTACAGGCAAGCCTTTTACAGATGTTGTTAACATTGGCATTGGTGGTTCTGATTTAGGTCCAGCGATGATTGTTGAAGGCTTACAATTTTACAAAAATCACTTGAACGTGCATTTCGTATCGAATGTAGATGGCGATCATGTTCAGGAAGTACTGAAGCAATTAAATCCAGAGACAACACTTTTTGTGATTGTATCGAAAACCTTTACGACGCAAGAAACCTTGACGAATGCTCAAACGATTCGTTCCTGGTTTTTAAAAACAGGAAATCAAGCCGCAGTAGCACAACATTTTGTTGCTGTTTCGACCAATGTTCAAAAAGTAACAGAATTCGGTATAAGTCCAGATGCAATTTTCCCAATGTGGGATTGGGTTGGCGGACGTTTTTCTTTGTGGAGTGCAGTTGGATTGTCAATAAGTCTCGCAGTTGGATTTACACATTTTGAAGGTTTATTAGCTGGAGCACAAGAAATGGATCAGCATTTTAAAAATGAGTCATTTGACAAAAACATTCCTGTAATACTAGCTTTGTTGAGTGTTTGGTACAATAATTTTTACGGAGCAGAGAGTGAAGCTTTGATACCCTATACGCAGTATTTACAAAAATTAGCGCCGTATCTACAGCAGGGCATCATGGAAAGTAATGGTAAATCTGTTGGAAGAGATGGAAAACTCGTAAATTATCAAACAGGTACAATCATTTGGGGCGAACCGGGAACCAATTCACAGCATGCATTTTTTCAGTTAATTCATCAGGGGACAAAAATAATTCCTACCGATTTTATTGGCTTTAAGCAGTCGTTACATGGAAACAAAGACCATCATGACAAATTGATGTCGAACTTCTTTGCTCAAACAGAGGCTTTATTAATGGGGAAAACAGCGGAACAAGTTTCGGATGAGTTCACAGCTCAAAACACAACACCTGAAAAAGCTGAATTTTTAGTGCCTTTCAAAGTGTTTCAAGGAAATAAACCAACCAATACGTTGTTGATTGACAAATTAACACCTGCAAGTTTGGGCGCATTAGTTGCCATGTATGAACACAAATTATTTGTTCAGGGAGTCGTTTGGAACATTTTCAGTTATGATCAATGGGGAGTAGAGCTTGGAAAACAATTAGCTACGAGTATTTTGGGTGAAATCGAAAACCAGCAACTTTCACAGCACGATGCTTCAACAACTTTTTTATTGAAAAAGTATTTTATTAAATAGTTGAATTAGGATTCATTTCTTTTATAGAATTTCAAATTGTTTGAATAAAAAAAAATGAATAGGCATAAAAAAAGGGAAGATCGTATCTTCCCTTTTGTGGTGATGGAGGGAATCGAACCCCCGACACAAGGATTTTCAGTCCTTTGCTCTACCGACTGAGCTACATCACCTTACCATTATTGTGGGGGCAAAGATAGTAACTTATTTTAATCTTCAAAGCGCAGATAGTATTTTTTTTATCAATTCTTCCCTTATCTTTGTTGTTATGAAGGACAACCAACATGTTTTAGTTTTTGATTTAGGAAACACGCGTATTAAATCCGCATGTTTTTTCAACGACGAACTAATTGAAGTTGAGTATTTTAATCCTGATGACACATCACCAATCATTTCATATTGCAACAAATACAAGGGTGCTGAAAAAATTGTTGCCTCTGTTAGAAGTGATGAATACAATCAAAATTTTCAATCAACAATAAATGGTTGTCAGTTTATTGATGTGGCTACTCCAAATGGTTTGATTTCAAATTACCAAACTTCAACCCTTGGTATAGATCGTATATGTAATGCTGTTGCGTTAAAAAATCAAAAAGGAGGAACGCGTGTAAGCATTGATATTGGTACATGCATAAAATTCGATTGCATTGATTCTGATGGTGTTTATTTAGGCGGTTCTATTTCTCCGGGCATTAAGCTACGTTACAAATCGTTGCATGATTACACCGCAAAATTACCATTAATTGATGAAAATGGTTCACAACAGCTTATTGGAAATTCCACTTTTAAAAGTATTTCTTCAGGCGTAATAAATGGCGTTTTTGCAGAAATCTTAGGTTTTATTGACTTTTATAACGCTAATTTTACAGACTTAACTTTTTTTGTGACAGGTGGAGATGCTGAAAACTTTGATTTCCCTTTAAAAAATGGCATCTTTGTAGACGAAAATTTAACATTAAAAGGAGTGTACTTAATTTATAAATTCAATGCAGTATAAACTACTATTTTTCTTCCTATTAACGTGTGCTTTGAATACACAAGCTCAAGGAACTGTTTATTCGCCATATTCTACAATTGGTTTAGGAGAATTAAATAATTCAGAACACCCAACTTCATTTGGAATGGGAAATACTGCAATTACATTAGCAGATTCAACTATTCTTAATTTTTTAAATCCAGCTTCTTACAGTACTTTGGGTGATGGACAACCGCTATTTTCGTTGGGTCTAAATTCTAGAATCTCAACTTTTTCACAAAATAATGCTACTCAAAAATACACAAGTGCCACAGTCAATCATTTTGCGCTTGGGTTTACATTAAGGAATCGATACGGTTTAGCATTTGGAGTAAAACCCTTTTCGAGTAAAGGATACTCAATTACAGAAGGCGTTAAAGCAGGAACTGATTCAATAATTAACACGTATTTAGGAACTGGTGGAACCAACCAATTTTTTATTGGATTAAGTGCGTTTTTGTTTAAAAACGAAACAACGGCTATTTCCTTAGGGACCAATTTGAGTTACTTATTTGGCGCGACAAATAACGAACGACGTTCGCAATTATACAATTCAAATTCAGCTTATGGTGGTGTAGATTGGAATCGGTATGTAGTAAGTTCTTTTCACTATGATTTCGGCCTTTTTATGAAAAAGACATTCAATGATCGCCATACGATTTCAATTGCTTCAACTGTCGATCCTGCTCAAAAAATTACTGCAGATAAAGAACACGCGCTCTATTTCGGTGTTTTGGGTAACCCAACAAAATATGATACAATTTTAATGTCCCCAACTGTTTCAGGTAGCTTTAATATGCCAACTACGTTTGCAATAGGTGGAAGTTACACCTATTGGTTTACTTCAGGACTTTCAAGAAAATATGTTAGAAACTCAGAAATCTCCCTGCATGTTAATTACACTTCCACAAACTGGGCGAATTACTCTTCTGAATTCGAAAACACTAATTTAACACTAAAGAACAGTTCCAATATTGCGATTGGTTTACAGTTTATTCCTGAAAGAAAATTTACAGAAAACACCGTTAACACAACATTTATTTCTCGTATTAGGTACCGTGCTGGCTTCTATCAGAATTCATTACCTTATTCTTTTAATCAAGAACAATTTATAGAAAGAGGCTATACAATTGGATTTGGAATCCCAATTATTGCTCAACAATCGTTGTCAAACATTAATTTTGGATTTTCTTATGGAACTCGCTCAACCCGACAAGTTGGATCTTTCAATCAATCCTTTTACGGCATTCAATTTGGAATAACCATTGCACCATCAATTTTTGAGCGTTGGTTTAGAAAAAGAAGGTTAGATTAATTCGTTGTAAATGAATGCTAAATTTTTTTTATTTTTTTTAGTAATAGGCTTTGTTTTAACGGCTTGTGTAAATGATTTGGAAACGATTGAAAAAGTAACGTTTAATCCAAAATCACCCGACGATGTAACAAAAGATTTACACATTTTCTTTTCAGATTCTGGGTATGCAAAAATTGAATTGTCAGCAGCATTAGCAGAAACTTTTTCAAAACCAACATCCTTAACGAAATTTAAAGATGGATTAAAAGTGAATTTCTTTGATAAAAAAGGAAAAATTGCCTCAACATTAACAGCCTTGTATGGTGAAATAAATTATTCAGATGGCCGCATGGTTGTTCGTGATTCAGTTCAGTTGTACAATCATGCAAAAAAACAACGCATGTTGACAGAAAACTTACATTGGAATCAGCGAGATAGTTCCATTTATACCAATTCAAACGTAGTTGTTAAATCTCCTCAAGGCATTGTTTATGGTCAAGGAATCAGAACAAAGCAAGATTTCTCATCGTATGTATTTTTAAAACCTTACGGAAAAATTAATTTTGATAAACACTAAAATTATGCAGTTATATAATAAGATTATGCTTTATTTTTGGTTAATTGCAGCGAATGCAATTCTCTTTTTTGTTTCAATTATGTGCATCGTTGAAGACCCAAGAAAATGGTGGGTGTATTATATTTTTAGTGCTATGGCATTTATGATGTATTTCTTCAAAAAATGGATGGTAAAGCGCATGAAAAAGCACCTTCAATATATGGAAGAGCAACAACAGAATCAACAATAAATTTAAACTATTTACAGTTTTAATTGTTTGAATTTGCACGAACTTCTATGAAAAAAAGAATCTTTCTTTTACTACTTATTTGTACCATAACTAATCTAGTTTTTAGTCAACAATTGGTTAGTGGAAGGGTTATTGATGAAAGAAATTCAAGTATTCCATACACCACTATTTACGCCAAAAACAATGCTGATTTACGAACAATAACTGACATAAATGGCTACTATGAAATGCGTTTGTTTCCGGGGGAATATTTTTTAATTTTCTCAGCAGAAGGCTATGAAGATCGTGAATCATATGTGATGATTTCAGAACAAAAAGTTCAACGAAATATTCAGTTATTTCCGCAAAAAATTAACGAAATTCAAGAAATAAAGGTCGTAACTAAAAAAACAAATCCTGGAAGAGATATTTTATTGAAAGTAATCGAAAAACGAGAGAAAATAAGTCCTTGGAGTTTACCTCACAAAGTAGAAGTTTACATTAAAGCGAGTGAGAAAATAACTTATAAAGATAAAAACAAAGACAAATCTAAGGATGCTTCAGGAATTGAAGATCCTTTTGAGATGGTTAGGATGAAGCAAGATTCAATCAATAACAGAAATTTTGTAGAAGTTCAAATTAACCGTTCTTTTGCCCCACCAAATAATGTGAAGGAAGAACGGACTGGATATAATAAAAGGGGAAATGACCGCAATCTATATTATTTATCTACTGTAAAATCCAATTTTAATTTCTTTCAAAATTTACTGCATTTGGATGATTTACACCAAACTCCAATAACATCTCCAATTTCTGTTCCAGGGATTTTATCCTATCGGTATCGATTGGAAGCAAAATATGAAGAAAATGGACAAACAATTTCTCGCATAAAAATTATCCCTCGAAATTCATCAACCTCAACGTTAGAAGGTTATATTTGGGTCATCGATTCGGTTTGGATGATACAAAAAATTGAATTAGCATTAAACAAAGGTAATTTATTGGTTTTTGATTACTTTAAAATAAAACAAACCTTTTCAAATCAAGGTGATACACTGTGTGTTTTGAACCAACAAGATTTAGAATATGGTGTGAAATATAAAGATGAATCATCAAAATCTTACACGAAAGCAAGTTTCTCTTCGTATCAATTTAACCCGTCATTTACAAAAAAATATTTTGGTAATGAATTAGCTGTTACAACAAAAGAAGCGTATGAAAAAGACAGTTCTTTTTGGAATGATACGCGTAAAATTGATTTCACCCCAGAAGAAAAGGCTTTTGTTTTAGCAAAAGATAGTATTCGCGACGCTCACAATAGAACAGAATATTTGGATTCTATAGACCGGGTATTTAATAAATTAACTTTTTGGAAAGTTGTCTGGTTTGGTGTTGATTACCGAAATCGTGCAAAAAAAACACAATGGACGATTAGTTCAATTGCTGGTATTTCACGACCACTTTATATTGCTGGACCTCGAATTGCGCCGAGTTTTTTCTATTTTAAAAAATGGAAAGACGAACGCGCTATTGATTCGTACACTGAATTATCGATGGGCTTTCTAAATGCAGATTTGAAAGGAAAAACCTGGTGGAGGTATCGGTTTGATCCCTTTCATTTTGGAACGGTTAATTTTACGTTAGAAAATGATTTTGATGTGATTCGTCCGTATGATGCGATCACTCAAATTTATCAACGCGATAATTTTATTGAAAAAACAGCGCTAAAAGTGGGCGGGATATATGAGTTTTTTAATGGTTTTTATGGTGAATTACAAACAGAATTTTCGCAACGAAGAAGCATAAGCGGTTATAAATTTTTTACTGAATTAGACAATACTTTTCCAAATAATGAACCACTAGTTTTCGATCCGTATACTGCCTTGTTGGCCGAACTAACGTTGAGTTATACCCCCAAACAAAAATTCATGCGTGAACCTTATCGAAAAGTATTGCTTGGTTCTAAATTCCCAACATTTTACGCGAAATATGAACGTGGAATACCAGTGGTTTTGGGAAGTGTAATCGACCATGAATATGCTAGAATAGGGATTTTACAAACGTTAAAAATAGGTACGTTAGGAACAACTTCTTATCACATTACAGCTTCCAAATTTTTAAGTTCAAGAAATTTACAATGGGCAGATTTTAAATTCCAACGTAGAAGTGATCCTATCTGGTTCTCCAATCCACTGTATTCATTTCAAGGCTTAGATACGCTTTTACCTTCCAAAGATTTATTTGCAGAATTTCATTTTGTTCACCACGATAATGGTGCGTTAATGAATAAAATTCCATTTATGAAAAAAACGGGAATCAGTATTGCACTTGGTGGAGGCGCTATGTTTGTCAAAGAGTTCAAATGGCAACATTACGAACTTTTTGCTGGATTAGAGCGAAACTTTAAATTCTCAAAGCGTAGGCTTAGAATAGGATTTTACACAACCATTGCAGATGGAAATAAAATTGACCCAACTGTAAGTTACAAGTTTTCATTCGCAATACTTGATGATCGCGATATGAAATGGAATTTTTAAATGTAAAAATTCAGTACCTTTGATTTAAATTTTAAAAAGTATGTACGGTAAAATAAAAACATTTCTTCAAACAGAACTTCAAGCAATTAGAGACGGTGGAATTTATAAAAGAGAAAGAATCATTACTTCTCCACAAGGCGCAACCGTTCACGTAAATACAGGAGAAGATGTTGTGATTATGTGTGCAAATAATTACTTGGGTCTTTCATCGCATCCTTCAGTAATAAAGGCGGCTAAAGATGCATTAGACACGCATGGTTTTGGAATGTCATCCGTGCGTTTTATTTGTGGTACTCAAGATATTCATAAAGAATTAGAGCAAAAAATCGCAACATTTTATGGCACAGAAGACACTATTTTATATGCTGCAGCATTTGATGCAAATGGGGGTGTTTTTGAACCACTTTTTTCAGAAGAAGATGCCATCATTTCAGATGAATTAAATCATGCTTCAATAATTGATGGAATTCGTTTGTGTAAAGCACAACGCTACCGCTATAAACATTCAGACATGGATGATTTGGAGGCTCAGTTAATTAAAGCGCAAGATCAACGTTTTCGTATTATCGTAACAGATGGTGTTTTTTCAATGGATGGCGACATCGCGAAATTGGATAAAATCTGTGATTTAGCGGATAAATATGATGCTTTAGTGATGACGGATGAATGCCATTCTGCAGGATTTATAGGGAAAACAGGACGAGGAGTTCCAGAATATTGCAATGTAATGGATCGTGTTGATATTATCACAGGTACATTAGGCAAAGCTTTAGGCGGTGCAATGGGCGGTTATACAACCGGGAAAAAAGAAATAATTGAAATCTTACGTCAACGCTCGCGACCGTATTTGTTTTCAAATTCTTTAGCACCTTCTATCGTTGGAGCTAGCAATAAAGTATTCGAAATCTTAAGTGCAACGACTGAATTGCGTGACAAATTGGAAAGTAACACTTCGTATTTTAAAGAAAAAATTAAAGCTGCTGGATTTGATATCAAACCAGGTGATTCTCCAATTGTACCGATTATGTTATACGATGCTGCTTTGTCTCAACAATTTGCAGACGCATTGTTAAAAGAAGGTGTTTATGCCATCGGATTCTTCTATCCAGTAGTTGCAAAAGGTCAAGCCAGAATTCGCACACAAATTTCTGCAGCTCATTCAATGGCAGATTTAGATAAAGCCATCGCAGCATTTATCAAAGTAGGTAAAGCATTAAACGTCATCAACTAAATAGATTGAAAAAAAATCAACAGTCATCACTTTTTTTATTGTTCCTTTTTATAGGTCAATTATTATTGTCGTTGACAGGTTTTTCTATGTCTAATTCATTAGATAATACAGATCAAAAATTTGAAATCATTACCAATAATCAGTACAATTCAAGTGATTTTTTAGGTGATCAAAATCCAATAGATACCAATTCTAATGAAGATGACACGGAAGATTCAGAAGAAGAATCTTTCGATGAAAAAGATGCTTTTGAAGATTACATTCTTACCTTGAATGAACCATTGTTTATCTATAAAGATTCTTCAGAAACGATCAGTCTTTTTCATATTTATAACGTATTTTCATCCCCAAATTTAGATGTACCTTATTCTCCGCCAGAAATAATTGCTTTTTAAAAAAGTAATTAATTTAAATGTAGAATATGAACAAAAATAAAAGTACGTGGCAAAACGATTTGCCAGCAAGTTTGGTTGTTTTTTTGGTAGCATTACCCTTATGTTTAGGAGTTGGATTAGCTTCCACAAATGTGCCTTCAGTTTCAGGTTTACCATCTGTTTTTTCTGGCTTAATCGCTGGTGTTATAGGAGGGATTGTTGTAGGATTTTTTAGTAAAAGTAAAATAGGAGTGTCTGGTCCTGCAGCGGGTTTAATCACAATTGTAATTGCTGCAATTACAACATTAGGCAGTTTCGAAGCATTTTTAGTAGCTGTAGTTTTTGCAGGTATTTTGCAAATTGCAGCAGGGTTTTTAAAACTGGGCATCTTAGCAAATTATTTTCCATCATCTGTAATTAAAGGGATGTTAGCCGCTATTGGAATTACTTTATTGTTAAAAGAATTCCCTCATGCTATTGGCTATGACAAAGATTTCTTTGGAGATGAATCCTTTTTTCAAAATGATGGACACAATACCTTCAGTGAATTGTTATATGCTTTTAATGCTCTTCACCCGGGTTCAATTATTATTAGTTGTGTTTCAATTGCATTATTACTTCTTTTTGAACGACCTTTTTTAAAAAAAATTGTAGTTTTTAAATTTTTACCAAGTGCTTTGTTTGTTGTAGTAATTGGAGTTTTATTGAATATGTTTTTCGCACAATTCAATGCGCGATTTGCTATTCAACCTGAACATTTGGTTCAATTACCCGTTGTAAAGTCAATTTCAGAAGTGACTACTTTGCTTGTTTTTCCGGATTTTTCCTTTTTAAGTAATCCGAATGTTTACATCATAGGAGCAACAATTGCTTTAGTAGGAAGTTTAGAAACATTGTTAAGTGTTGAAGCAACAGACAAGCTAGACCCAATGAAAAATCATACACCAACGAATAGGGAATTAAAAGCTCAAGGTATAGGTAACATTGTATCTGGTTTACTAGGTGGTTTACCAATCACCCAGGTCGTTGTTCGAAGTTCTGCTAACATCAATGCAGGAGCATCTTCAAAAAAATCAACAATTTTTCATGGTTTACTTTTATTAATTGCTGTTTTATTTTTAGCACCATTGATCAATAAAATACCATTAGCATCATTGGCAGCAATATTAATAATGGTTGGATATAAATTGGCGAAAGTAAAGTTATTCAAACAAGTTTATAAACAAGGTTTAGATCAGTTCATTCCATTTGTTGTGACAATCGTAGCAGTGTTAATGACCGATTTATTAAAAGGAATTTTGGCAGGAATTATCGTTTCAATTTTCTATATTTTAAAAAGAAATTATAAAAATAATTTTAAAATTGAACACGCACAAAATGAAGTTGTCATTAAACTTTCTGAAGAAGTCACTTTTTTAAATAAAAGTGGTATTTTCGAATCATTAAATTCTGTTCAACCAAACACAAAAGTTGTAATAGATGGAACAAAGTCAACAAGTATTGATTTTGATGTACTTGAAATTATTCAAGAATTTAAAAATTATACGGTAAAAGAAAAAAATATAGAATTAATACTTTTGAACATACCAGAGGTTGTTATTTCATCAAATCATTAAGAAAATATGGAAGCATTTTATACTAAATTAATAGAAAATAATAAAGAATGGGTCAATAGGAATTTGGCAAAAGATCCCGAATTTTTTACCCGTTTAGCTGATGGACAAGAACCGCCTCTTTTGTGGATTGGTTGCTCAGATAGCCGCGTACCTGCAAATGAAATAATTGGCGCAGCACCTGGTGAAGTGTTTGTTCACCGTAATATTGCAAACATGGTCATTCATACAGATATTAGTATGTTAAGCGTTTTGGACTATGCTGTAAATGTGTTAAAAGTTAAACACATAATTGTCTGCGGGCATTATGGATGCGGTGGAGTAAAAGCAGCTATGGGTAACAGTCAAATTGGACTAATCGATAATTGGATTCGCCACATCAAAGATGTTTATCGTTTTCATTATCAGGAATTAGATAAAATTGAAAATGAAAAAGAACGTTTCAATCGTTTTGTAGAGTTAAACGTGAGTGAACAAGTTTTAGATTTGGCCAAAACATCCATTATTCAATCAGCGTGGAAAAAAGAGCAGCAAATTCATATTCATGGATGGGTATATGATATTCGTGATGGATTAATTAATGATTTAGAAGTTACTCTAAAGGACAACAAAAGTTTAAATCAAGTGTATCAATTATCCATTTAATTTCTAATATTTCTTACTTTTGACACTTACAGTAAAAGTATGGAGACAGTCAATAGTTCAGCATTTATTAGTTTATTGTCTGCTGAATTCTCAAAATATAAAAACGAACAAAACGGTCTTTCCATGTCAACATACATGAAGGATCGTTTTTTGTTTTACGGGATAAAGGCAGCAGATAGAAAACGCATACAAAAAGTATGGCTGTCTAATTTACCAAAACAATTGTCGCACGAAAATCGTTGGGAAATACTAATGGAATTATGGGAAAAAGACCAACGCGAATACCAATATGTTGCAATCGATTGGTTAAATTCTTGGAAAAAAGAATGGATTCATCCAGAAGATATAAAACAAGTAAAATGGCTCATTGAGAACAAAACTTGGTGGGATTCTGTCGATGGAATCGCTTCTAATTATTTGGGAAAATTTGCTAAGAAATTCCCTGAAATTGCAGCAGAATTTGTAGAGGAATGGAGAAACGAACCAAATTTTTGGTTAATCAGAAGTTGTTTGATTTTTCAATTAAAATTCAAGCATGAAGTTGACTTCAAGTTGTTAAAAGGGTTAATTTTACAGTTCCAACCAAACAAAGCGTTTTTTATTCAAAAAGCAATCGGCTGGTCTTTGCGACAATACAGTAAATTTGCACCTGAAGAGGTGCGCGATTTTGTAAAAGCATCAAAATTGGAAGGTTTAGCAAAACGAGAAGCAACTAAATATCTATAAATTAAAAAATAATGGCATTAATACTTGAATGTAGAGGTAAAGAACCTAAAATGGGCAATGATTGTTGGTTAGCACCCAATGCAACACTTGTTGGAGATGTAGAAATGGGCGATAACTGTTCCGTTTGGTTCAATGCTGTCATTCGAGGCGATGTGAATTCCATAAAAATGGGGAATAAAGTTAATATTCAAGATGGCGCTGTTTTGCATTGTACGTATGAAAAAACAACCGTTAATTTGGGAAATAATGTTTCAGTTGGACACAACGCTTTAGTTCATGGTTGTACCGTTGAAGACAATGTATTAATTGGAATGGGGTCGATTGTAATGGATAATTGTTACATTGAATCCAATTGCATTATTGCTGCTGGAGCGGTTTTGTTAGAAGGTACACGTGTAGAATCTTGGAGTATTTATGCCGGTATTCCTGCTAAAAAAGTTAAAACACTTTCGCCTGAATTGTTTAAAGGAGAGGTGCAACGCATCGCCGATAATTATTTAATGTATTCTAATTGGTTTAAAAAGTAGCAAATGCTAAAAGATATTCAAACAAAAACAGATGTTACTTTGCTTGTTACTGCTTTTTATGATAAAGTGTGGAAAGACACACTTTTAGCGCCATTTTTTAAGAACCTGGATTTTGAAAAACATTTACCTCAAATGATTCATTTTTGGTCGTTTGCATTGTTAGATGAACCAGGTTATGCTACAAATGTAACCGAGAAACATTTAAAAATGCGCATTCAAAAAGAACATTTTGACCAGTGGTTACATTTGTTTTCTAAAACAGTTAATGAATTGTTTTCAGGTGAAAAAGCTGAAATGGCAAAGCAACGAGCAGCAGTGATTGGTTGGACCATTCAATCAAAAATGAATACATAATCAATTTTCCAGATTTTCGAAATTGTTTTTTTAATTTTTAACGTATATTTGATACAATAAAGCAAAAAAAGAAAATATACCCGATTTATAAACCTACATCCAATTAGTTGAATACCTAAAATGGCGTTAAAGCAATACCTTACTCAAAAATTAGAACAGCGACTTTCTCCTCAACAAATTCAGTTGATGAAATTATTGCAGGTTCCAACAATGGAGTTAGATCAACGCATTAAGCAAGAAATTGAGGAAAATCCGGCATTAGAAGAAGGTTTAGAAAAAAATGAAGACGAATTCGAAGAAAATGATGATTTCGAAGACGATTTTGACAACAATGATTCGGAAGATTTTGATATTTCAGAGTATATTGACGAAGAAGGCTCAGATTATAAAACCAAAATAACTAATTCTTCCAAAGATGATGAAGAACGCGTTATTCCTTTATCTGGTGAAGCTTCTTTTCAAGAAAAATTGGAAGAACAATTGCATTTATTGTATTTAGATGAACACGAATTTGTTATTGCCAATACACTAATCGGCAATCTAGACGAATCGGGTTATTTGAACCGAGAACTAGAATCTATTGTAGATGATTTAGCATTTTCTGCAAATGTTTTTACAGATGTTCAGGAAATAAGTAATTTACTGCATGTCATCCAAGAGTTAGATCCTGCGGGAGTAGGTGCGCGTAATTTACAAGAATGTTTATTACTTCAAATTCAACGAAAACAAGATGGTGATATTACGCGTTATACCGCAAAAATAATTTTAGAGCAGTTTTTCGAAGAATTCACCAAAAAGCACTATGATAAAATTGCGAAGAAATTAGAAATTGACGATGAAGATTTAAAAGAAGCGATTGCTGAAATTTTAAAATTAAATCCAAAACCTGGAGGTTCAATGATTGAATCTGCTAAAAATCATCAACAAATTATTCCAGATTTTATGATTGTTGATTATGAAGGAAAATTGGAATTAACCTTAAATGGTCGAAATGCACCAGATTTGAAAGTTAGCAGGGAATATGAGCTAATGTTGCGGACGTATGGTGAAGGTTCAAAAAAATCAAAGTCAGAGCGGGATGCTGTGCAATTTGTGAAACAAAAATTAGATGGTGCTAAATGGTTTATTGACGCAATAAAACAACGCCAAAACACCTTGTTGTTGACTATGAACGCTATAATGAGTTATCAAAAAGCGTATTTTTTAACCGGTGACGAAACGAATTTAAAACCGATGATTTTAAAAGATATTGCTGAATTAGTAGGCTTGGATATTTCAACTATTTCTCGTGTCGCAAATAGTAAATACGTACAAACAAGCTTTGGTATTTTTTCTTTGAAGTATTTTTTTTCAGAGTCACTTTCTACAGATTCTGGTGAAGAAGTTTCAACCAGAGAAGTCAAGAAAATTTTATCTGAAGCGATCGAGGGCGAAAAGAAAAAACGTCCATTAACTGATGAGAAATTAGCAGATTTATTAAATGAAAAAGGGTATAATATTGCCCGAAGAACTGTAGCAAAATACAGGGAACAACTAAATATTCCAGTTGCACGTTTAAGAAAAGAATTATGAATTACATCGCCCATTTTTTTTCATGGATTTTCCTTCCATTATTAATGCCAATTTATGGCTTAATACTCGCATTGTATATGCCTTCAAGTAATGGAGAATTGTACAACAATGACTCATTGTATTACTTAAATGATGAAGCAAAAAGTATCGTGTTATACATGTTTGTGATTTTTAGTGCCATTGCTCCAGCTGCATCATTTTTATTATTGAAAATGAGGAATGTTATTTCTACAATCGATATGGAAAACCAACGTGAAAGAAGTATTCCAATGTACATTATGCTATCTTTTTGTTTGTTGTTGTATGTGCTGTTTTTATTGCGTGTACCAGCAGGGAATCCTAAATTTATTTTCTCACTGCCGTTGTCTGGTGTTTTGGTGACTTTTTTCTACACCATTATCAATCGTTGGATAAAAATTAGTTTGCACGGTGGTGGTGCTGGAATCTTAACTGGTTTTATTTTTGCGTATTACTTGAACCAAGAGCAATTTCAGTTTTGGGTGTTTTTTGCAGTCATTTTAGCTTCAGCATTGACTATTTCCTCGCGTCTTTATTTAAAAAAACATTCTGAAACAGAAGTCTATTCTGGCTGGGCATTGGCTTTGCTTATTACGTTTGTAACCAATTATTTTTATCCACATATTTAGTTTATTTTTATGAAACCAATTTTCAATTTTTCAATTTATTTAATTTTTACAGTATTTATTTTCCAATCATGTAGTTTATTGGACCCAAAAAGTAAAGGAAAAGGAATCAATGTGTTTACCTTGCAACAAGACATTGAGTTAGGCGCAAAAGTCGCTGCTGAAATTGATCAAAATACCAAAGAATATCCATTATTAGATTCAATAAAGTACAAAGAAGTATACACTTATCTATACAAAGTTCGAGATAACATTTTAAATTCTGGAAAAGTAGATTACAAAGATGAATTCAAATGGCGTTTAAGAGTTATTAAAAACGATAGTGTCATGAATGCTTTTTGTACGCCAGGTGGTTACATCTATATTTATACAGGTATTTTAAAATTTTTAGATTCTGAAGATCAATTTGCAGGAGTTTTGGGTCACGAAATTGGTCATGCAGACATGCGTCACTCAACGCGTCAAATGACATCGCAATACGGATTACAATTTTTAATGGATGCATTGGCTGGTGATCTAGCTGCTCTCAAACAAATTACAGGTTCATTAATTGGACTTAAATTTTCTCGCTCACACGAATCAGAAGCGGATAAGCGATCTGTACTTTATTTATGTTCATTAGAATATAACGCAGATGCTGGCGCTGGTTTTTTTGAAAAAATTCAAGCATTAGGTGGAGCGAAACAACCCGAATTTTTAAGTACACATCCAGATCCAGGAAATCGTATTACTGATTTTAAAAACACAAAAGTCACGATGGGCTGCTCAGGAACTAAAGATTTCAAAAAAGAATACAAACTAATGGTTTCAAAGTTGCCTAAATAAT
>CANLIL010000007.1 GCA_947491305.1 Flavobacteriales bacterium
CTGCAAATTTTGATGCTATTACTTGGAGTGCGGACCAAAAATCACTAAAAGTTGAAGTCGATGTGAATGGACAGTGTGCTAGTTTCGTTGCTGTAAGTTCTCAAAAACTGGAATACGTTCCCTATGCGTTTCATGCTAACTCAGCTGAAAATGTTTCAGGTATTATTCCAATTGAAAATGGAGGTACAAATGCGTCAACTGTTTTGGGTGCTAAAACCAATTTAGGATTAGAAAACGTTGATAATACAAGTGATTTAAACAAACCAATCAGTATTGCAACGCAAGCTGGTTTAGATTTAAAAGAAAATGTTGCTAATAAATCTACTGTAACGACTTTAGGAACAAGTGATGTGTTATATCCATCTCAAAATGCTGTGAAAACATACGTTGATGCAAGTGCAACGACATTAACTACAGCAATCAACAATGAAGCAACTATAAGAGCAGCTGCGGATGCTACTTTAACAACGAACTTGGCAACTGAGGTAACCAATCGTATCAATGGTGATGCGATATTAACAACAAACTTAGCAACTGAAGCTGCAACAAGAGCTGCTGCGGATGCTACATTAACATCGAACTTGGCAACTGAAGTAACTAATCGTATAAATGGTGATGCTACTTTAACAACCAACTTAGCTACTGAAGTTACCAACCGTACAAATGCGGATGCAGTATTAACAAACAACTTAGCTACCGAAGTTACCAACCGTACAAATGCGGATGCAGTTTTAACTACCAACTTAGCTACTGAGGTTACTAACCGAACAAATGCAGATGCTACTTTAACAACGAACTTGGCAACTGAGGTTACGGATAGAACAAATGCCGATTTATTAAAAGAAAATACTGCTAACAAATCAACTGCAACAACATTAGGAACAAGTAATGTCTTGTTCCCGACTCAAAATGCAGTAAAAACATACGTTGACGGAAACATTGCAACAGTAACTGCTGCAAATACTGCACTTCAAGCAACTGTTACTGCGAATGCTGCTGCTGCAACCAGTGCTCTTAACAATGAAGCAACCATTCGTGCAAATGCAGATGCTGTTTTAACAACCAACTTAGCCAATGAGGTAACCAACAGAACAAATGCTGATTTATTAAAAGAAAATACAGCTAATAAATCAACTACCACAACTTTGGGTACAAGTGATATTTTATTCCCTTCACAAAATGCAGTGAAAACGTACGTTGATGCAAGTGCAACGACATTAACTACAGCAATCAACAACGAGGCAACTATTAGAGCTGCTGCAGATGCGACCTTAACAACGAACTTAGCTACTGAGGCTACTAACCGTACAAATGCAGATACTGTTTTAACAACCAACTTAGCCAATGAGGTAACCAACAGAACAAATGCTGATTTATTAAAAGAAAATACAGCTAATAAATCAACTACAACAACTTTGGGTACAAGTGATATTTTATTCCCTTCTCAAAATGCAGTGAAAACGTACGTTGATGGAAATATCGCAACTGTAAATGCTGCAAATACTGCGACACAAGCAACAGTTACAACATTACAGAATACAGTAGCAACCAACGCTGCTAATACAACTACTTCGTTAGCCTTGAAAGAAAATACTGCAAATAAATCAACTACAACGACTTTAGGTACTAGTGATGTATTATTCCCAACTCAAAATGCGGTGAAAACATATGTTGATGGAAGTATTACTACTGCAAATACTGCAAACATTTCAGCTATCGCTGCAGTTCAAGCAGATGTAGACGCCAATGAAACAGCTGCTACAACTGCAATTTCAACACTGCAAAATACAGTAACAACCAACGCAACGAATACAACAGCTTCCTTAGCTTTGAAAGAAAACGCTGCGAATAAATCAACTACAACGACTTTAGGCACGAGTGATGTGTTATTCCCTACTCAAAATGCGGTGAAAACATATGTTGATGGCAGTATTACTTCTTCGAATACAGCAAACACTTCGGCCATCGCAGCAGTTCAAGCAGATGTAGACGCAAATGAAACAGCAGCTACAAATGCAATTTCAACACTTCAAAATACAGTAACGACCAACGCAACGAATACAACAGCTTCGTTAGCTTTGAAAGAAAACGCTGCGAATAAATCAACTACAACAACTTTAGGAACAAGTGATGTGTTGTTCCCTACGCAAAATGCAGTGAAAACGTATGTTGATGGAAGTATTACTACTGCAAATACAGCAAACACTTCAGCCATCGCTGCAGTTCAAGCAGATGTAGATGCAAATGAAACAGCTGCAACAACTGCAATTACTTCACTTCAAAATACAGTGACAACCAACGCAACGAATACAACAGCTTCTTTAGCTTTGAAAGAAAACGCTGCGAACAAATCAACTACAACAACTTTAGGAACGAGTGATGTGTTATTCCCTACTCAGAATGCAGTAAAAACGTATGTTGACAACCAAGTCTCAAATATCAATGCTACCAACGTTTCTGGTGTAGTTGCGATTGCAAATGGAGGAACAGGATCTACTACACAAAATTTTGTGGACTTAACAACTAATCAAACTATTGGTGGAACAAAGACATTTAGTTCACCAATAACAGTTCAAAGTAACACATTGAAAGGTAATGGTTCAGGATCTTTTAGAAATGTAGGATTAGGATTAAGTGTTTTTAATGCTTCGTTAACTGGAACATGGAACACTGCAATGGGAGCTTATTCAATGGAAAGATTAACTTCAGGTTCAAATAACACTGGAATTGGTAATGAAACAATGAGTTTTATAACCACTACATCTAACAATACAGGCATTGGTAACAGATCGCTTATGAATACAACTGGTTCAAACAATACTTCTTTGGGTAGTAATGCTGCAGTTCAATTAACAACAGGAGACAATAATTTATTTCTAGGAAATTCTTCAGGTACACAAATTGCAAACAACTCCAACTTAACAAGTTTATCAAATAGTGTCTTAATTGGAGCAGGTGCTAGAACTGCAGCAAATACTGAAACGAATGAAATTGTTATTGGTTACAATGCAGTTGGAAATGGCTCAAACACCATTCAATTAGGAAATGCTTCCATAACAAATGTAAACACGAAAGGATCAATCACTGCAAATGCAGAAATTAGTTCTGAAATAACAGCAAACTTGACCATCAACAATGCAAATTCTGAATTATATAAAGCAAAGGTATTAATCTGTAATCCTACGAGTCAAATCACCATTACATTTAGTAACGACTTACCTTTAGGTTTCAACTGCATGGTATTACAAAAAAGTGCAGATGCTAACAAAATTATATTAGCAGGTGGTGCTGGTGTTACTTTAAAAAATAGAAATAACTACACGGCTACAGCAGGAAACTATGCAATCGCTACAATTGTGAATATTGGTGGTGGAATCATTGTCACAGCAGGTGATATGCAATAAAAATAAATCTATAAAAATTTAATATAAAATAAAACAAATGAAAAAAATAGCAATTTACTTAATGGTCAGTTTTGCACTTAGTTCAATCTCACTTGCAAACAATTTAATTCTTGGTACACCAACAATAAGTGGTAGTACACTTACATTTACAATTAAATGGGACAATAGCTGGAAAGTTGCAGATGGTCCAACTAATTGGGATGCAGTATGGATTTTTGTTAAAAGACAAACTTGTGTAACAGGTACTGTAAATCCATGGATTCACGCTACATTAGATGCTAGTGGGCAATCTGTAACGGGTTCTGAGCTTCAAGTTGATAATGTAACAGATAATGCTGGAGTATTTGTTAGAAGATCTACAAATGGAATTGGAAATATTACACAAGCAACTGTAACGTTAACTTTAGCAAGTGCAATTGGTGGGGACAATATTCGTATTTTTGGTATGGAGATGGTAAATGTTCCTACTGGTGATTTCTACATCGGTGATGGAAATTCGTCTTATTATTCATTTGGAAACTCTACAAATCAACCAGTACAAATTACAAGTGCAACAACAAGTTTAACAAAAGCGCAGTACGGAGGTCAAAGTCAATTAGGCACAACAGTTACCTTACCAAGTACTTATCCATTTGGATACAATCGTTTTTATTGTATGAAATATGAAATCACCTGTGCACAATATGTAGGATTTCTAAATACCCTAACTTATGACCAACAATTGCACAAGCAACAAGACATGAACTGGAACACAACACCTCCAACTTCTTCTGCAGGTACTTTGTTTATGGGTTATCATTATTATAGAATTGAAATAAAAACGCCTGGTGTGTCCACAACTAGTTTAACACCAGCTGTTTATGCCTGTGATGCAAATAACAATGGGATTTATGATGAAGATTGTGATGGATTAGGATTACCTGTATCTTTACGACAAGAACATTGGTTAACATTTATGGAATGGGCTGCATTAAGACCTATGACAGAATTTGAATATGAAAAAGCGTGTAGAGGTCCACTTGCTCCAATTAACGGAGAGAAAGCATGGGGAACTGTAGATATAGCTCAATTTCAATATACAAATGCAAACTGGGGTTGTTCAACAGATGCACAAACTGTTTTCGCATTAGGATTATGTAATTACCAAACAGGTAGAGTGTACCGAGCTGGAAGTGCTGCAAGTTCAATTACGGATAGAGTTCACGCTGGTGCTACTTACTATGGAATTCTTGATATGTCTGGTAGTACCTACGAGCGATGTGTTGGAGGTTGGAATTATGATTACTCGACTTTTACAACTGCTAATGGAGATGGAAATATAAACAGTGACGGAACGTGCGGTATGTCGATTTGGAACAACATGCAATATTGGAACAGAGGAGGATCTTCTCAAAATGGAAATGCTATTCAAGTATCAAGTAGAGCATATGGAAATGATGCAGGTTATTATCAAGTTCAAGCTGGAAGAGGTGTAAGATCTTATTAATTTTATAAACGTGATAAAAAAATTATTATTCATAGCGTTTTTGTTTTCGTTGCAGCATTCTTATGGACAAATTGTACTGACATCTATGCGTGGAATATTCAATGCTAAAAAAACTTCTACAATGTTTACTGGAGGAATTGGCTATGGAGATGCGCAACAAGTTTTGATTCAGAATATTTGCCAACCATTAGTTGTTGTAGATATTTTCTACGGTGGTATAGGATATGGAGTTCAACAACATTCTATTATGCAAAATATCTGTACTGCTCAACCAGTGGTAGATATTTTCT
Source organism: Flavobacteriales bacterium (assembly GCA_947491305.1). Lineage (GTDB taxonomy): Bacteria > Bacteroidota > Bacteroidia > Flavobacteriales_D > Crocinitomicaceae > M0103. The sequence goes on from CANLIL010000007.1 coordinate 5,181, forward strand.
ATGGTGGCTTGGGTTATGGCAATCAGCAACAAAACATAACTCAAAGTGTTTGTTCTCCTCCTGTTATAATTGATATTTTCTATGGCGGAACAGGAAATGGAATTGATCAACAAACAATTATACAAAGCGTGTGCTCTTCACCACCAATACAATCAATATTCTTTGGTGGAAATGGCTATGGTAGCCAAGAAAGTAAAATTATACAAACCGTTTGTACCTATTAACTACAAGTCCAACAGAAATGTTGGACTTTTTTTTTTAGTATTAACTCACCCAGCCCATCCTTCTTTATCCAAACTTCGAAACTGAATGGCTTCTGCAATGTCTTGCGGTCTAATTTTCTCTGACTGATCGATATCTGCAATTGTGCGGGCTACTTTTAAAATACGGTCATACGCCCTAGCGGAAAGTCCCATACGGTCCATCGCTTTTTTTAACATTTCATTGCTTTCAGCATTAATTTTACAGTAATTTTTTATGTCGTTTTGGGACATTTGAGCATTGCAATGAATGCCATTTTTATTACCGAAGCGCTGTTGTTGTAACTTTCGAGTGAACTCCACTCTTTTACGGATTTCTCTGCTACCTTCTGTAGGAACATCATTCGTCAATTCATCAAACGATACGGGAGTTACTTCCACATGTAAATCTATTCGATCCAATAAAGGACCTGAAATTTTATTCAAATAACGTTGCACAATTCCAGGCCCGCAGACGCATTCTTTCTCTGGATGATTGTAATAGCCACACGGACACGGATTCATTGCCGCAATCAGCATAAAACCAGCCGGATAATCCACTGAGAACTTCGCTCTGGAGATTGTCACACATCGATCTTCCAAAGGTTGGCGCATGACTTCCAAAACTGTTCGTTTGTATTCAGGTAATTCATCTAAGAACAAAACACCATTGTGCGCCAAAGAAATCTCGCCAGGTTGTGGATACCCTCCACCCCCGACAAGTGCAACATCAGAAATGGTATGGTGTGGTTTTCTAAAGGGTCGTTGGGTTATGAGTCCTTTTTCATTTTTTATTTTCCCTGCAACACTATGAATTTTGGTTGTTTCCAAGGCTTCTTCCAAACTCATTGGTGGAAGAATAGTCGGTAAACGCTTGGCTAACATTGATTTTCCTGCACCTGGCGGACCGATTAAAATTACATTGTGTCCACCTGCCGCAGCGATTTCAAATGCCCGCTTAATATTCATTTGTCCTTTCACATCACTAAAATCAACTTCGATTTCATCCACCATGCGTTCAAATTCTTGTTCAATATTGACAGAAAATGGTGCAATTGTCAATTCGTCATTTAAAAACTGAACAACTTCCATGATGTTTGCCGCTCCAATGATGTCAATTCCACTTACAACTGCTGCCTCTTGCGCATTTTGAATAGGAACAATTACACCTTTATAACCTTCTTTTTTGGCTTGTAATGCAATCGGTAAAATTCCTTTTAAAGGATTTAGATTTCCATCCAATGACAATTCTCCAATTAAAATATATTGATTTAATCGTTCAGCTTGCACTAAATTATTAACAGCCAAAATGCCAATTGCAATGGGTAGATCAAAATAAGAGCCTTCTTTTCGAATATCAGCAGGCGCCATATTGATTGTGATTTCTTTTCCAGGATACGCTAGATTGTTGTTTTTAAATGCTGCTTTAATGCGTTGTTGACTTTCTTTCACAGCGCTATCGGGTAATCCAACTAAAAAAAAGCCGATTCCAATTCCTAAATTAACTTCGATGGTGATGGTCGTTGCATCTATTCCAAAAACGGTACTACTAAAGGTTTTTACTAACATAATGGTTTCATGATTTTATGAATTCTAGTATTAAGTTAGTGAAATTGTTTCTTACTTACAAACTTTTAGAAACAAAAAAACCGATGCCATAAGACATCGGTTATACTATCGTTGCAAACGTTAATTAACGTTTGTGCATTGGCTCATCTGATACACTAATTCTTTTTCTACCTTTACGACGACGTGCAGCTAATACGCGACGTCCGTTCTTAGTAGCCATACGGCTTCTGAAACCGTGCTTGTTTCTTCTCTTTCTTACTGATGGTTGAAACGTTCTTTTCATGATCTGTTATATTATGCTTTTTTTATCTCAAAAATTCGGAATGCAAAGATAGTTTAATTTTCAAAAAAACAAAAGCTTTTAAATAAAATTTATAAAAAAGAATCATTTCCGGTTAAAGACCACTATTTTTGCAGTACAAATATAACAAAATGGCTCGTCGCAACAAGGAAGAAAAAATCAAAGTTACAAAGGAAAGTATTAAAAAAGCTAAAGGAATTTTTGCCTACTTACGACCGTATCGAATTCAATTTTTAATTGGCTGGATTTTCTTGGCACTTTCAACGTCTGCTGGCTTGGTTTTCCCATTCTTAATGGGGCAATTGTTAGGCAGCGGTTCAGCGAAACCTCAAAATCTGGAAGAATCGGTTCGTTTAATCGACTTAAACAATGTGAATACTATCGCTATATTATTGTTTATTTTGTTTGGTGTACAATCGCTATTCTCTTACTTCAGAGTCGTGATTTTCACAAATGTAACTGAAAACGCGCTGAGAGATGTTCGAAAATCTGCTTTCAACAAGTTGATTTACATGCCAATGGACTTTTTTAACCAAAACAAAGTGGGCGAATTAACCAGTCGCCTATCATCAGATATTGTTCAAATTCAAGACACCTTGAAAACAACCATTTCTGAATTTTTCAGACAAATCATAATGATTGTTGGAGGCATTACTTTCCTTTTCTTTTTATCGTGGAAACTCGCATTAATCATGTTGGGTACTGTTCCAGTTATGGCAATTATAGCCGTATTCTTTGGTCGTTTTATTCGTAATCTTTCTAAAAAAGCACAAGATCAAGCAGCGACTTCAAATTCAATTATTGAAGAAGCATTATCTGGTATTAGCAATGTGAAATCATTCACCAATGAAGGGTTTGTGCTTTCTAAATACATGAAAGCGATTGAAGAAATCAGAACGCTCAACATTAAAAGTGGCGTTTGGCGCGGATTGTTTATTTCGTTCATTATTTTTTGCTTGTTTGGAGCGATTGTATTTATTGTATGGCAAGGATTATTAATGACGCAGGGGCCAAATCCTCAATTATCCGCTCAATCGTTCTATTCTTTTATCATGTTTACAATTATGATGGGTGCCTCGATTGGTTCGTTACCTGATTTGTATGCGAGCATTCAGAAATCAATTGGTGCAACAGAAAACTTAATGAACATCATCAATTCTCCAAGTGAAAAAGAAACCTTAAAAGGAACTGAACAACCTTTAATTACTGGAGAAATCTCATTTGAACACGTAGAGTTTAGTTACCCTCAACGCAGTGATATTAAAGTATTGAATAATATTTCTTTCAAAGCTAATGTGAATGACACCATCGCGCTAGTTGGAACATCAGGATCTGGAAAATCAACCATTTCATCATTATTATTGAACTATTACTCCATTTCAAGTGGCGCAATTCAATTCAATGGAACACCGATCGAGAAAATTGACACCCATTATTTACGAAGTAAAATGGCGATCGTTCCGCAAGAAGTCATCCTTTTTGGAGGATCTATTCGCGAAAACATCGCTTTTGGAAATACCGATGCGGACGAAGCAGCAATCATTGAAGCTGCCAAACAAGCCAATGCGTGGGAATTTATTTCAAGTTTCCCTGAAGGACTTGAAACAGAAGTTGGTGATCGTGGTATTCAACTTTCTGGCGGACAAAAACAACGTATCGCAATTGCTCGAGCAATCATTAAAAATCCAAGCATTTTAATTTTAGACGAAGCTACTTCTGCTTTGGATTCTGAATCAGAAAAATTGGTACAAGATGCATTGGATAAATTAATGGTTGGTAGAACCTCTATCGTGATTGCGCATCGCTTGTCAACCATCAAAAACGCGAATCAGATTTTAGTAATACAGCAAGGAGAGATTGCTGAGCAAGGAACACACGACGAATTAATCGCTTTAAACGGACAATATTCTAAATTAGTAGAACTACAAGGTATGGAATAAAAAAAAGCGCTTAAAAGCGCTTTTTTATTATAAACAATTTGTGTTCAATCTTTATTTCACTTCTCCCATTAACTTTTTAATGAACGGAGAAATTACAATCAACAACACACCTGCTACCAATGCATAAATTGCCAATTGATGGTAACCATTTGTATATGAAATCAATTTTTCTGTGACAGAAGCCTTTTCATCTGGACTAGCCATTCCAGCACCAAGTATTCCTGCAACGTACTGACCGTATGCAGAAGCCAAGAACCACATCCCCATCATTACTCCCCACAAATGTTTCGGTGCTAATTTTGTCATAATTGATAATCCAATTGGCGACAAACACAATTCTCCAAGCGTAATAATGAAATATGCTAAAGTGAAAACATTCAGCGAAGTTTTTCCATTGACATCGGCGAAGAAACGTGTTGCATAGAACACATAAAAAGCAAGCGCTAAAAACAAGAAGCCTAAACCAAATTTAATAATTGTATTAGGCTCAATTTTACGTTTTGCCATCCACAACCACACCAATCCAATTAAAGCACTAAATACAATTACAAAAACTGAATTCGAAGTGTTATTTACTACGTTGGGATCGATGGTAACTCCCACTAAATTATCTTGTAAATTATTCAATGCAAACAAAGACAATGAACCTCCACTCTGTTCAAAAAATGCCCAAAATACAATTGAGAACACAATAAAAAACAATGCTGCTAAAATTTTCTTGTTTTCTTGTTTCGTTAATTTACGCATTTCCAATCCTAAATAAACCAACGTTGCAGGTCCAATGATGTACATGAACAAATCTGTGTAAGCAGTGTTTTGAACCATTATTAAAATAAAAGGAATGCACAACAATGAACCAATAAACACAAATAATTCACGTGTCGTTCGTTTCTTCTTTGGTAAATGTTGCAACGGTGAATCACCAATTGGACCCAATGTTTTTTTCGTAAACCAAAACGTCAACAAACCAATCGACATAACGATTCCAGCTAATGAAAACGCAATGTTCCATGAATACGATTTACCAATCCAAACACACAAGAAACCGCCTAATAAAGCACCAACATTGATACCTGTATAGAACAAACCAAAACCAGCATCTCTTCTCGAATCGTTTTCTTTGTACAATGCGCCAACCATCGTAGAAATATTTGGTTTAAAAAACCCTGTTCCAATCACTGTAAAACTAATTCCAATAAAGAATAATTTTTCAGGTGAAAATGCCAAGATTGAACTTCCAACAATCATCAATGCACCACCCCAAAATAAGGACTTTTTAAAACCTAAAATTTTATCTGCAAACAAACCTCCAATAAACGTAAAAGCATAAACAAAGGCTTGAATTGCTCCGTACTTCAAATTTGCTTCTTGTTCTTTAAACAGCAATTCACTTACCATAAATACTGTTAACATACCACGCATTCCGTAAAACGAAAAACGTTCCCACATTTCACTTAAAAATAAATACCACAATTGTTTTGGGTACTTCCCTTTGAAATCTTGAATCGATTCTAATGTAACTTGATTTTCCATTATTGTTGTTTTATAAAAAAACCTCCTTAAATTAAGGAGGTTTGAATGTTTATTTAAATTACGTTATTCTCACGCATTACTTTATTCAGCCATTTTAACATTAAAATTAAAACAATAGCTGCTGCTAGTACTAATCCAAAGTTTAATAAGAAGAAATTTTGTTTTTCAGGAATTGTTTCCCATAAACTAGACAACATACCAGAAAGCTTGTTTCCAACTGAAATCGCTAAGAAAAATCCTCCCATCATCAATGCTGTAATTCGTGGTGGCGACAACTTAGAAACCAATGATAATCCCATCGGCGACAAACAAAGTTCACCAATTGTAATTACACCATAAGAAGCAAACAACCACAAAGAACCTGCTTTTGCAGACAATCCATTCGTAGCGAATACAGCTCCAACCATTACTAAAGCAGATAATGCTGTAATTATCAGACCAATGGCGATTTTAGTTGGAGTACTTGGTTCTTTTTTCTTTCTACGCATAAAACCAAAGAATCCAACAACTACTGGTGTCAATACCACAACCCAGAATGGATTGATTGATTGATACAACTCTGTTGAATACAATTTCAAGTCTTTTCCTTTTGCTGGAACTTGATCTTTCGGTAATGTTTCAAAATATTTTCTAGATTTCTCTAATTGCGAGATGTGCTCTGAATACTTTGCTTTTGCTTTCAATTCTACTTGCGATACAGCAGGCATTTTTTCTTCAATCCCTCGTAATGAATCAATTGTAGCGTTGAAAGTTTTATCGTCTGAAGAAACGATATCATTGTTTACAACCACTTGTGCCATTCCAATTTTATCAGCCGTTTTCGCAACACCTTCAGACATGTTTCTGTTCGTATGATCTTCAGCCCAAACAGTTAACGCATCTCCATTTTGGTGAAAAATTGCGAAGAACAAAATAACACAGGTAAATACGGCTAATAATGCTTTAATTGCTCTACTCTCTTTCGCTTCAGCTGTAAATGCCAAATAAATAAAGAACGCAATTACAGGCAAACACCCGATAATAAATGCATCATTTGTATCAGATCCTAAAAAATTTCCTGGAATTAAGTACCCAATTACACCAAAAATAAACATTGGAACAACTGTTAATCCTAAAATTTTAACCGTAGACATATCTCCTTTTTCAACTGGTTTCACAACGTCTACATGTTTGATGTGTTTCGTTCCCATCAAGAAGATAACTACACCTATTAACATTCCAACTCCGGCAGCAGCAAAAGCGTAACCCCAACCATAATTAATGCGCATAAATGCAGCTACGAAATTACAAATGAAGGCACCGATGTTTATTCCCATATAAAAGATGTTATAACCCGCATCTTTTTTATCTTTCATTTCATCAGAACTGTACAAATTACCTACCAACGTAGAAATATTTGGTTTGAAAAAACCATTACCTAAAATGATTAAAAACAAGGCTAAATAAAACGATGGAACAGTGTGTAATGACAACATAAAATATCCTGCCGACATCATTAAGCCACCTATCACAATTGATCTTCTATAACCAAGAATACGATCGGCCAATAAACCACCAATAAATGGCGTAAGGTAAACTAACCCTAAATACGTTCCATAAATATCTGATTTTTTCGCAGAATCAAAGCCCATACCGCCGTTATTCCAACCATCTACCATGTAGAGCGAGAAAATCCCTAACATTAAATAGTAACCGAAACGCTCCCACATTTCAGTACCGAACAAATACCATAATCCTTTCGGATGTCCATTTTGTGATTTATTTTCCATAGTTTTTATAAAGTTTAAGTTTGTGAAAATAGAAAAATTTTTAACATTATTCAATTTTTCATTTACTAACTTTGAAACATGTTCATCAACATTCATACGCATCAATTTCATAATCAAGGAATTGAAATCATAAATAAAGACGACAATCCATTCACTGACGGACTCTTTTCTTATGGAATTCACCCATGGAATGCAGCAAAATGGCTTGAATTAGAAAAAGATTTCTTTGCTGAAACAAACCATGAAAACTGCTTAGCAATCGGAGAGATTGGTTTAGATAAATTAAAAGGTCCTTCAATTCAAGAACAAATTGACGTTTTTAAAGCTCAAATTGCAATTTCTGAACAACATCAACTTCCTGTTATTATCCATTGTGTGAAAGCATGGAACGAATTAAAACAATTGAAACAAGAATTGAAGCCACTGCAACCATGGATTAACCACGGAGTTGAAAAAGCGTCAATTGTAGAAGATATTTTACAATCGGGAATGTTTGTGAGTTTTGGTAAAGGATTAGTTCAGAATGTAAAATTGCAAGAAGCGCTATTAAAAGTTCCTTTGAACCAGTTATTTCTAGAAACCGACACAGCCGATTGTTCAATTTTAACGCTTTATGCGTTCGTTTCAAAACTAAAAAATATACCTTTGCACGAATTAGAAAATTCAATAGAACAAAATTTTAAACGCGTTTTTACAAAATGGAAAAATGGCTTGAACGGACAGCACTTCTGATAGACGAAGATAAGTTAGATAAATTAGCAAATTCACATGTTTTAATTGTTGGCTTGGGCGGAGTTGGTTCGTTCGCAGCTGAATTTATTTGTCGCGCTGGCGTTGGAAAAATGACCATTATTGACGGTGACAACTTTGACGAAACCAATAAAAACAGACAATTAACAGCGTTAGATTCTACTATTGGAAAAAATAAAGCGGTTGTTTTGGGAGAACGATTGTTGGACATCAATCCAAATCTTAAACTTACTGTTATTCAGGAATTTGTAATGCCAGAACGTGTTTGGGAAATATTGAAAGAAGCAAAACCAGATTATGTGATGGATTGTATTGATTCTGTTACCCCAAAATTAGAATGGATTAAAGCAACCAAAGTATTAAAGTATAAATTAATATCACATTTGGGAGCAGGTGGAAAAATGGATCCAACGAAAGTTCAAGTGGTTAATTTAACGCAAACACATAATTGCAAATTAGCCACCCATTTAAAAAAACGTTTGAAAAAAGACGGTATTCATTTCAAAACAATACGCGCAGTTTTTTCATCTGAATTGCAACAAAAAAAATCATTGAAATTAACGGATGGCTCTAACTTTAAACGCTCTTTCTACGGAACTGTTAGCTACATGCCTGCACTTTTTGGTTTAATGGGAGCAGCCGATGTGATTCGCTACCTGATGGAAGATGATGGCAGAAAAATGAAAGCACGAATTCTCGAAGAAGATTAATCTTTTTTAGACAAACGTTCGATTGTCATCTTAAAATCAGCTGGTAAACATGCTTCAAACGTCATTTCTTGATCGGAAACTGGGTGTTTAAACGTTAATTCACTCGCATGCAATAACATTGAGTTCATCCCCCATTTTTCTAAAAACAATTTATTTTGTTTGTTACAACCGTGCGGACGATCACCAATAATTGGATGAAAAATATGTGCAAAATGCTTGCGAATTTGATGCATCCTTCCTGTTTCCGGTTCAACTTCCACCAATGAAAAGCGTGCAGTTGTAAATTTCCCATTAGGAATTTCAATTTCAAATTGTTGCAGCAATTTAAAATGAGTTAGTGCATCTTGTACTTTTCCAGCTTCATTGGTTAATGCATAATCGATCGTGCCTTTTTCGGCAATAAATCCGCGAACAAGTGCCACGTATTTTTTGTCAATTTTACGATTCATAAACGCCATTTGCAAGTGTTTGTTCACTTCCTCATTCAAAGCAAATACTAACAAACCACTTGTTTTTCGATCTAAACGATGCACAGGATACACTTTTTGACCAAGTTGATCGCGCAATACTTGAATGGCAAATTCACTGGCGTCAGCTGCAATTGGAGAGCGATGCACCAGCAAACCAGTTGGTTTATTGATGACAACCATTACCTCATCTTGGTAAATAATTTCTAACACTGTTTTCGCTGAGATTTCCGTTTCCATTTATATTCGAAAAAAAAGAGCCCTTTCGGACTCTTTCTATATTATGATTCTTTTTCTTCTTTCTTTTTAGACGGACTTTTTGGCTTGTCAATTTTCACTGTCAATTCCTCATGTCCTTCTTCGATGTCCAATTTAATCGTATCGCCAGACTTTAAGTGTGATTTAATAATCTCTTCAGCAAGTGGGTCTTCAATGTATTTTTGAATAGCTCGTTTCAACGGACGCGCTCCAAATTTCTCATCGTATCCTTTGTCAACGATAAAATCTTTGGCTTTTTCTGTCAATTGAATTTGGTAACCCAAATCATTGATACGACCGTATAATTTCGCTAATTCTAAATCAATAATTTTATGAATACTTTCACGTTGCAACGATTTAAATAAAATCATATCGTCTATACGGTTTAAGAATTCAGGAGCAAACGCTTTTCTCAAGGCATTTTGAATCACGGTTTTTGCGTTCTCATCTCTTGAATCCTCTTTTGCTTTCGTACCAAAACCAACACCAGATCCGAAATCCGCCAGTTGACGCGCCCCAATGTTTGAAGTCATAATCAAAATCGTATTTTTAAAGTCAATTTTACGACCCAAACCATCTGTCATGTGACCATCATCCAAAACTTGTAATAATAAATTAAATACGTCCGGATGCGCTTTTTCGATTTCATCTAATAAAATGATTGAATACGGTTTGCGTCTCACTTTTTCAGTCAGTTGACCACCTTCTTCATATCCTACGTAACCTGGAGGCGCTCCAACCAAACGTGAGATGGAAAATTTTTCCATGTATTCTGTCATATCAATACGAATCAACGCATCGTCTGTGTCAAACAAATACTTCGCTAAGACTTTTGCTAATTGTGTTTTACCAACACCTGTTGGCCCTAAAAAGAAAAACGAACCGATTGGCTTATTGGGATCTTTTAATCCAGCTCTATTTCGCTGAATAGCTTTTACAACTTTCGAAACAGCTTCATCCTGACCAATAACTTTTCCTCTTAATTCTTCACCCATCAAAACAAGTTTACCTGTTTCAGATTGAGAAACACGTGTTACAGGGATTCCGCACATCATTGAAACAACTTCTGCAACATGCTCTTCGGTTACTGTAACGCGATTTTCTTTCGCATCATCTTCCCATTTCTTTTTAGCAGTTTCTAATTGATCTTGTAACTTTTTCTCACTATCTCTTAATTCAGCTGCTTTTTCATATTGCTGCGCTTTAATCACATCATTTTTGTGATTTTTCAGAGTTTCCAGTTCTTGCTCAACATCTAAAATTTCTTTAGGAACATGAATATTTTTTAAGTGAACGCGAGATCCAACTTCGTCTAATGCGTCAATTGCTTTATCTGGTAAATGGCGATCTGTTATGTAACGTTCTGTTAATTTGACACAAGCACTAATTGCTTCATCGGTATAATTTACAGAATGGTGTTCTTCATAACGCTCTTTAATATTGTTAAGAATCTGAACAGTTTCTTCGGCTGAAGTTGGTTCAATCAATACTTTTTGAAAACGACGTTCTAAAGCACCATCTTTCTCAATATATTGTCTGTATTCATCCAAGGTTGTCGCACCAATAACTTGCATTTCTCCCCTTGCCAATGCTGGCTTAAACATATTTGAAGCATCCAACGATCCACTTGCACCTCCCGCACCAATAATCGTGTGAATTTCATCGATGAATAATATCACGTCAGGATTTTTTTCAATTTCCTGCATTACAGCTTTCATGCGTTCTTCAAATTGCCCACGGTATTTTGTACCTGCAACTAGAGAAGCTAAATCCAACGAAACGATTCGTTTGTTAAAAAGCACACGTGAAACTTTGCGTTGCACAATTCGCAAGGCTAAACCTTCGGCGATGGCACTCTTACCAACTCCAGGTTCACCAATTAATATGGGATTGTTTTTCTTTCTTCGTGCTAAAATTTGACTTACACGTTCGATTTCTTTTTCACGGCCTACGATTGGATCTAATTTTCCAACCTCCGCCATTTTCGTTAAATCGCGTCCAAAATTATCTAAAACAGGTGTTTTAGACTTTGGATCTGTCGGTTTGCGTTGCGTAGAAAATTGTTCCCCTCCACCTTCTTCATCTTGTCCACCTGGGAATTCTGCCCTTGGATTTTTTGTTTCTTCCGTCATAGTTTCAAAATCATCTTTAATGGCATCATAAATCACACCGTATTTATTTAAGAGTCGACATGCAAAACAATCTTCTTCTTTTAATATTGATAATAATAAATGCTCCGTACCAATTAAGGCACTTTTATAAAGCTTTGCCTCCAAATAAGTTGTTTTCAAAACTTTTTCAGCTTGCTTTACTAAAGGAATATTTCCTAAAGGCACTTGCGCAGAAGCTACAGATTTTTGCAGGCTACGTTCAATCTCTGAACGAATTAATTTCAAGTCTAACTGAAAATCACGCATAATTTTCACGGCCTTCCCATCTCCTTCTCGAATTATTCCTAATAGCAGATGTTCAACACCAATAAAATCGTTCCCTAAACGCATCGCTTCTTCGCGACTAAAACTAATCACATCTTTAACACGTGGTGAAAATCTTGCTTCCATAATTTTAATTTTTCAAGGATAAAATTGTACAATTATCCGACAGTACAAATATAAAAGGAAAAAAATGTTAATAAGTCAACGAAAAAGTCAATTTTCCACAGATTTTTGTTAGTAAAATCAAAATTCACTATGTAATTTATATGGGTTATTTTCCTAATTTCGAAGCTTGCTTTAACAGCACAATAAACGTGCAATTAAAAAATTAGTGACAAGATGGCAGATGGAGAAAAAATAATACAGATTAACATCGAAGACGAAATGAAATCAGCTTACATTGATTATTCAATGTCAGTTATTGTTTCACGTGCTTTACCAGATGTTCGTGATGGTTTCAAGCCAGTTCACAGACGTGTATTATATGGAATGCAAGATTTGGGTCTATTTTCTAACCGACCTTATAAAAAATCAGCAAGAATCGTTGGAGAAGTTTTAGGTAAGTACCACCCACACGGAGATAGTTCAGTTTATGACACGATGGTTCGTATGGCTCAACACTGGTCGTTGCGTTATCCATTAGTAGATGGACAGGGTAACTTTGGTTCAGTAGATGGTGATAGTCCTGCAGCAATGCGTTACACAGAAGCACGTTTGCGCAAGATTGCGGAGGAAATGCTAGACGATTTAGACAAAGAAACGGTTGACTTTAAGCCAAACTTTGATGATAGTTTATTGGAGCCATCCGTAATGCCTACAAAAGTTCCTAATTTATTAGTGAACGGAGCGTCAGGAATTGCAGTTGGTATGGCAACAAATATGGCGCCACATAATTTGACAGAAGTAATTGATGGAGTTATTGCATATGTTGACAATAACGATATTGAAATAGAGGAATTATTAAATTTCGTAAAAGCACCTGATTTCCCGACTGGCGGAATCATATATGGGTATGAAGGTGTTCGCGATGCATTAATGACGGGACGTGGAAGAATCGTCATGCGTGCAAAAGCAGAAATCGAGGAACATAATGGTAGAGAACAAATCATTGTAACTGAGATACCTTATCAAATCAATAAAGCAGAAATGATTAAAAAAACTGCTGATCTGGTAAACGATAAAAAAATTGAGGGAATTTCGGACATACGTGACGAATCAGATAGAAATGGAATGCGCATCGTTTATGAAATTAAACGTGACGCTATTGCAAATGTGGTATTGAATAAATTATACAAATTCACTTCACTACAAACGTCATTCTCTGTCAACAACATTTGTTTAGTTGATGGTCGACCACAATTATTAAATCTTAAGCAACTAATCTCCTACTTCGTTGAATTTCGTCATGAAGTTGTAATTAGAAGAACGCGTTTTGAATTACGAAAAGCGGAAGAAAGAGCACATATATTAGAAGGTTTAATCATTGCATCAGACAACATTGACGAAGTAATCGAGATAATCAAAAAATCTTCAAGTCCTGATGAAGCGCGTGAGAAATTAAGTGCTCGTTTCGGATTGAGTGAGATTCAAACACGTGCAATTGTTGACATGCGTTTAAGACAATTAACGGGACTTGAACAGGATAAATTACGAGCTGAGTTTGATGAATTAATGAAAACAATTACTGATTTAAGAGATATCTTAGATCGTGTAGAACGAAGAATGCAAATCATTAAAGATGAATTAATTGAAATTCGTGCTAAATATGGTGATGCACGACGTTCACAAATCGAATATTCTGCAAGCGAAATGCGTATGGAAGATTTAATCGCAGATGAAGAAGTGGTTATTACAATTTCTCATGCTGGTTATATCAAACGTACAAGTTTATCAGAATACAAAGTTCAAAACAGAGGCGGAATGGGCTCAAAAGGCTCAACAACAAGAGATAAAGATTTCTTAGAGCATTTATTTGTAGCGACAAATCATAATTATTTATTAGTATTTACAGAAAAAGGAAGATGTTTCTGGATGCGGGTTTATGAAATTCCTGAAGGAAATAAAACATCTAAAGGTAGAGCAATACAAAACTTGATTAATATTCCGCAAGATGACAAAGTAAAAGCGTATGTTAAAGTTTTAGATTTGACCGATAAAGAATACGTTGAAAACAACTTTATTGTCATGTGTTCTAAACAAGGTGTTATCAAGAAAACTTCTTTAGCCGCTTATTCTCGTCCGCGTTCAAATGGTATTAACGCCATTACAATTCGTGAAAACGATGAGTTATTAGAAGCTAAATTAACCAACGGAACAAACGAAATTGTTTTAGCAACAAATTCTGGTAGAGCAATTCGCTTTAACGAAGAAAAAGTTCGCCCAATGGGTAGAAATGCTTCTGGAGTTCGTGGAGTTACCTTATTAAGCGAAGAAGACAGTTTGGTTGGAATGGTTTGTGTTGCGGATGTTTATTCTACTATTTTGGTTGTTTCCGAAAAAGGATATGGAAAACGTACGTTCTTAAACGATCCAGAAGATAACGAACCAGTTTACAGAATCACTAACAGAGGTGGTAAAGGTGTTAAAACATTAAACATCACTGAGAAAACTGGTAAATTACTTTCGATATTAAACGTTTCTGACGAAGAAGATTTAATGATCATCACAAAATCTGGTGTTGCTATTCGCATGCACATTGATACGATTCGTACAATGGGAAGAGCAGCTCAAGGAGTTCGATTAATCAACTTAAAAGGTAGTGCAGAGATCGCTGCAATAGCGCGTGTTCCAAGAACAGAAGATGAAGAAGAAATCGAATTAGATGAAAATGGTATCGTTATTGAAAAACCAATGATTGAAGATGATTCATCGGAAGAAAATAACGATGATGAAAATTCAGATGTGGAATAATTAAAATTCTGCATCTATTTATAAAAAAACAGATTAGAATGAAAAAGTCAATTCAAAAAACAACTATAATTGCTGGAGCCTTGATGGTTTCAGCAATTTCTTTTGCTCAAAAAAAGAATGAAACGAGCGCAGCAGTTGAATTCAGAAACAACTACCAATCAAGTTTTGCTGCACAAGATTTTGACAAAGCAAAAAAAGCATTAATCGCTGCAAAAGGATTTATTGATTTAGCAGCTGAGCATGTTGAAACAAAAGATAGTCCTAAAACACTTTGGTTGAAAGGTGAAATCTACTCAAGTATTGTTATGCTAGGCATGCAAACAATCGATACAAATTTGGTTAAATTAGTAGGAAATGATGGGATAGATGTTGCTATTGCATCGTTCAAAAAAGGGTATTCTATTAGTGATAAATATGACGATGAAATTCGACAATCAGCTTATGGAAAACACGACATGATTGATCGAATGGCTGGTATGTTGTACAAAGGAAAAATGTTCAAAGAAGCTGCAGAAGCATATCAAACTGAGTACAAATTCTTTGATGCAGTTGGTGAAACAGATAGTACTTCTTTATTCAATTCTTCACTTTGTTTTGAAAATTCAAGTGAATACGGAAAAGCTGCACAAGGGTATGCTCAATTGGCTCGTTTAGGTTACAAACCAACAACTACTTATGCTTTAGCTTCAAGTAATTTCCGTAAAAACAAGCAAAATGCTGAAGCCAAAGAATTGATTACTGAAGGACGTAAGAAATTCCCATTGGACAAAGAATTGTTGTTAGAAATGGTAAACTTTAGTATTGATGCTGGTGATGCTGCAGGCGCTGAGAATGCTTTAAACGAAGCAATTGCAACAGATCCAAACAACAAACAATTGCATTATACAATCGGTACAATTTACATTGACTTGAAGAAAAACGAAAAAGCTGAAGCAGCTTTGTTGAAAGCAATTGAAATTGATCCTAACTACACAGATGCATTATACCAATTAGGTGCACATTTAGTTTCTTGGGCAAGTGATATGAAAACACAAGCTAACGCCTTAAAATTTGGCGATCCAAATTATGACAAAATGATAAAAACAGCGGATGAAACCTACACAAGAGCAATTAATCCCTTGGAAAAATACATCGCTAAAAATCCAACAGATAAAGACGTATTAACTATCTTATATCAATTGAATAGAAGTATTGGCAATACTGAAAAAGCAAAAGAATACAAAGCGAAAATCGACGCTTTAAAATAATACAACAAACGTATTGAAAAGGTCATTCATCTGAATGGCCTTTTTTTTGTTTCAAACACTTGTTTTTCAAGATTTTTTACTATCTTTGCACCCTAAAAATAAGACTGTTACCCTAATTTTGACAGTTTAGTATTTATCTCTTTCGAGAAAACAGGGTGCTCGAAATACAATTTTTAAAAGCCAGATGGCAAAAAACACAAACTTGCAGGGATCTGCAGATTTCGACTGGGATGCATTAGCACTAGACGGATATTCAAAAATCCAACGTTCTGAGTTATCAGACAAATACGAAGTAACATTGACTTCAATCAACGAAAAAGAAGTTGTTGAAGGAACTGTTGTTATCGTTACAAAAAAAGAAGTAATCATTAACATTGGTTACAAATCTGAAGGAATTATTCCTGCGTCAGAATTTCGTTACAATCCAGAATTAAAAGCTGGTGATGTTGTTGACGTATTCGTTGAATGTCAAGAGGACAAAACAGGTCAATTAGTCGTTTCTCACAGAACAGCACGTATGCACAAAGCATGGTTGCGTGTGAATGATGTATTACGTACTGGTGAAGTAATCACTGGATTCGTGAAATGTCGTACAAAAGGTGGTTTGATTGTTGACGTATTTGGAATTGAAGCATTCTTACCAGGATCTCAAATCGACGTTAAACCAATTCGTGATTACGATGTTTACGTTGGTAAAAACATGGAGTTCAAAGTGGTTAAAATCAACCAAGAATTCCGTAACGTTGTTGTTTCTCACAAAGCGCTTATTGAAGCTGAATTGGAAGAACAGAAAAAACAAATTATCTCAGGTCTTGAAAAAGGTCAAGTATTGGAAGGAACAGTTAAAAACATCACATCTTATGGTGTATTCATCGATTTAGGTGGTGTTGATGGTTTAATTCACATTACAGATTTATCTTGGGGTCGTGTGAACCACCCAGAAGAAATCGTTGAATTGGATCAAAAATTAAATGTTGTTATCCTTGACTTTGATGACGATAAAAAACGTATTGCTTTAGGCTTGAAACAATTACAACCTCATCCATGGGACGCTTTAAACACTGAATTAAATGTTGGTGATAAAGTTTCAGGAAAAGTTGTTGT
Source organism: Flavobacteriales bacterium (assembly GCA_947491305.1). Taxonomy (GTDB): domain Bacteria; phylum Bacteroidota; class Bacteroidia; order Flavobacteriales_D; family Crocinitomicaceae; genus M0103. Next base: position 22,413 of record CANLIL010000007.1, read on the forward strand.
AATGGCTGATTATGGTGCTTTCGTTGAAATCGCTGCAGGTGTAGAAGGATTGATTCACGTATCAGAAATGAGCTGGTCACAACATTTACGTTCTGCGCAAGATTTCATGACTGTTGGAGACTCTGTTGAAGCAGTTATCTTAACGTTAGATCGTGAAGAGCGTAAAATGTCTTTAGGTATCAAACAATTGATGCCAGATCCATGGGCTGATATCGAAGGTAAATATTCAGTTGCTTCTAAACACAATGCTAAAGTTCGTAACTTCACAAACTTTGGTGTATTTGTTGAATTAGAAGAAGGAGTTGATGGATTGATTCACATTTCTGACCTTTCTTGGCAGAAAAAAATCAAACACCCATCTGAATTCTGTAAAGTTGGTGACGAAATGCAAGTAGTTGTATTAGAAATCGATCGTGAAAACAGAAGAATTTCTTTAGGTCACAAACAATTAGAAGAAAATCCATGGGATGTATTTGAAACTATCTTCGGAGAAGGTTCAATTCACCAAGGAACAATCATTGAAAACAAAGATAAATCTGGAATCGTTGCACTTCCATACGGTGTTGAAGGTATTTGCCCAGCAAAACACTTACGTAAAGAAGACGGAACGAATGCTAAAGTAGAAGAAACTTTAGATTTCAAAGTTATCGAATTCAATAAAGAATCTAAGAAAATCGTTGTTTCTCATACACGTTTATTCGAAGAAGGAGAAGATAAACCAACTACAACTGCGAAAGCAACTGGTGGTAAAAAAGGTGGAAACGCTGGAGGTGGATCATCAACTTCACAAGCGGTTAAAGCAATCAACCAAAACACAGAGAAATCTACGTTAGGTGATTTAGATGCTTTATCAGCATTGAAAGAAAAAATGGAAAAAGGAAAATAATCTATTTTCAATCAATTGAAAAACCAGCTTAGAAATAAGCTGGTTTTTTTGTGTTATTACGTTCTGAAAATCCTTTTGACGTTGGATTTCTTTACAATATTGCAATGTTGTAAATGAGAAGATTATCAGAATAATAATAACCTAAATAAATAAAGGATGTATTTCAAAGAATTTACATCTGAAACACTTGATATCACTAACTTCTTTACAATATTGCAATGTTGTAAATTTTTCAAAAAATCAGTCCAACAATAGCAACAAATCTTCTTTCCCCAACATTTTTGAAGATTTCAAATCTACCTTAATTAAGTCATCAATCATTTCTTTCTTACTTTCCTGCAATAGCAAGATCTTTTCTTCAATCGTATCTGGACAAATCAAGCGTACAGCAATCACTTTACGTTTCTGTCCAATGCGGTAAGAACGATCAATTGCTTGATTTTCAACAGCCGGGTTCCACCAAGGGTCAATAATGTAAACATAATCAGCCTCTGTTAAATTCAATCCTACTCCACCCGCTTTTAAACTGATCAAGAAAACACGAATTGATTCATTTTCTTGAAAATTACGAACAACCTCTTCTCTATTTTTAGTTTTACCAGTCAAGTACTCAAAAGGAATGCCTAACAAAATCAAGCGCTCTTTAATCAAATCCAACATGCCAACAAATTGAGAGAAAATCAATAGTTTGTGATTCATAACTTGTTCAGAAACTTGTTCTATTAAAATATCAATTTTCGCCGATTCATTACCGTAAAATCCTTCATCGTTTAACAATGCAGGAGAATTACAGATTTGTCTTAATTTTGTCAAACCCTGTAAAACATGCATACTTTGATTCAATAATTCTTCTTTTTTACTTTTTTCTAAGTATAATTTAAATTCATTTTTGTAAGAATCATAAACAGCGCGTTGCTCCTTACCCATTTCGCAAAACAGAACAATTTCTGTTTTTTCAGGTAACTCAGATGCTACTTGTTTTTTAGTTCTTCTCAACAAAAAAGGGTGTATTTTCCGCTGTAATTCTTTAGCACGTAAGCCATCTTTAAATTTATCAATTGGAATGGCGTAATTGTCCTTAAAACGTTGCTGCGTTCCTAAGCTTCCGGGATTTAAAAACGAAAATTGGGCAAATAAATCATACGTATTGTTTTCAACAGGGGTTCCTGTCAATACCAATCTATTTCTTGCTTGTAATAGTCGAACTGATTTATAACGCTTCGACATTGGATTTTTTATTGCTTGTGATTCATCTAAAATTATATAATCAAAGTCAACTGATTTTAAGAAGTTTACGTCTGATAATAATGTTCCATAAGTTGTGAATACGATATCAAATTTCTTAAAGAAATCTTTATCTTTTTTTCGTTCATTCCCATAATTCATATGGAATTTCAACGAAGGCGCAAACTTTTCTAATTCGCTTTTCCAATTAAACAACAAGGAAGTTGGCAAAACAATTAAATGTGTTTTTTTGCCATTTTTAGCTTTTAAGGATAAGATAAAAGCAATGATTTGGATAGTTTTGCCTAAACCCATATCGTCGGCTAAACAACCACCAAAATTGAAAGAATCTAAAAAATGTAACCAATTTAACCCTTCTTTTTGGTAATCTCTTAATTCAGTTTTTAATCCTTTTGGTACATTGATTTGCTCAATGGATTGAAAAGAATCAAATTTCTGTTGGTACATCGCCAATTCTTTCGTAACATCTGAAGGCAACACTTCATCTTTGAACAATTCTTCAATCATTGAAAAATGAAGTTTTGACGTGCGCATAGTTGTGTCGTGAATTTCACTTGACCTGAAAAATGCTGCAAATTTCTCCAACCATTCTTTCGGCATCAATCCCAAACGTCCATCACCTAAGCGAACGTAATTTGACTGATTGACAACTGAACGTTGAATTTCTTTCAAGCGAACAACTTCATCTCCAAAACTAACTTTCAACGCTGTATCGAACCAATCAATTCCAGAAGAAACAGCTAATGAAACAGCCATTTTTGAGGGATGATAAGCATTGTTTTTTATTGTATTGAATCCTAAAATTTCAACGCCATCTTGTTGCCATTGTTCAAAGACATTTAAAAACCATTGATCATCTAAAAATACCGCTTTATTGAGGTAAAAATAATCGAATTGTTCTTGTTCTTCGAAATTTGGGTGTTTATCTTGAATTGCAATTAAAAAACGGATTTCTAAATCATCATCGCGTTTAATTTCATACGGTTGACCCAATGCATCTAGTAAATAAATTCGTTTTTTTGAGCGAACGGGTACTTCAATTGCTCCATATTGCATCACCGGCGTAATCAAAACAAAAGAATCAGATTCTGATAAATAAACTTTTTTTACAGGCAGCTCGTCTCCAAAGAAATCTTCGTATTGTTGCGGTGTAGCAGTTTGCAAAAAAGTATAATCAATCGTTAATTTATCTTCTAACTGAATCAAAATAGCGGCTTGAAATGCAGGAAATTTATCTTGATGTATTAATAATTTATGTTGTTGCTTTTTGAAAAAGGTTATTGCTTTTAAAACGGCTTCATCTGCACAATAAATTAACTCATTTTCAACACGAACAAAAGATGAATACACTAATTTTAGTGCTGAGAAACTTTTTAAAACACTATCAACAAATAACTTAGGTGTTATTTCATAAAAATTTTCTTTTTGAATGATTTTTAAATGAAACTCAAATATTCCTTTTTTCAGTTGCACCTCTTCTAAGCCTTGAACAGTGCATTTATCTGATTGCTTAGCATTGGGGCAATAAACAGAAAATTCAGAACTATTGCGAACAATTTCAGTCAAAGCCAAATGTTCATCTGTAGTTTTTCGATTTGGCGTAAAATTTGGAGACGATTGAAAAACGCCAATCGCAGCATAAAACTTCAAGGCTACAGGATCGTCGCACGTGAAAATAAACTGTCGCGCGTCTTCCAATTTTAAAGGATTTTTAATGCGCCCTTCTTTTGTTAAAAAAGCACTGTAAAGACTTATGTGAAAATCGTTAGCATAACGTGCTTCTTCAAAAACGATGCAATAATCTTTCGGCAAGCCTTCTTGAAAGGAAAACTCAAAAGGTTGTTTATCTGAAGCAATTAACTGTTTACTGAATTTATCTATGGTTGGTTCGTTTACTGGAATCAAACCTGTAATCAAACTTTTAATTTTTATTTCTTTATTATCGAACTGAATTTCAAAATAATCTTCTAAATTTTCGGTAGAAGATAGTCCATAATCACCTGCAAATGCTTGTAAAAATGTTTGTCGGGCTTTTGAATCAAAAAATGGGCGAAGTACACGATCGTCTTTCAACAGGTACATTGCTTTTTCTTGATGTTTACACAAATGCGTTTTCAAATCTTCACATTGACACTCAAGGACAAGGTCGCCTGCTTCAAAACTCACATGTACAATTTCTCGTTCGTAATAAGATCTTGAAACGACCAACACAGCTTCATTTAAGCGTAATTCCTCAATGTAAGCACTTAAATTATAACTTGGTGAATCATTTAAATGATTGAAAATAAAATCATTTGTTAAAGCTTTAAAATCAAAGGAAGGAAATAAAAAAGTGGTTGGATGTCCTGATCGTTTTTCTTGAGCCAACACATCTTCTTGCAACAATTGCATTTCTTTTTTGTACAAAAGCGTGTGCGCTGCATTTAAAACAGCTAAAATATGTTCGCAAACTTTTGATTGATTCTTGGAGCACGTGCAAGCCGTTGAATGAATTACACCTTGAAAGATGACAACATTTATTTTGTAATAACTTAATGCCTTAACGTTTGCAGTAATTCCAAGTTTTCCAACGACTAAATTTTCCACCTCACATTCTTTCATTTTTGCTTTTAACAGCTGATTGGAATTGGCTTCAATGTACAATTTAAATACGTCGTTTTTTATCATTTTAAGTGAGCATTGCTGCTAATTATTGTGCGATTAATAGAAATTTAAGGGTAAAAAAAATCCTGAGTGTTAGCTCAGGATTTAAAGTTAAGGATTTAAACTTACTCAACAATTAATTTAATGGTTGAACTAGCCGGTGACGCAACAAATTTGATGAAATATGTTCCTTGTTCAAGCGCGCTAACGTCCATTGTAGTTTTTAAATTCATGTTTGTTGTTAATACAACTTGTCCTAAGTTATTCAAAACGTGAAGTTCGCCAGTGTAATTTCCTGAAACGGTTGTTTTACCAGCAGTTGGATTTGGCATTACTTTAAAATCAGTTGTTAAATCAGTAACTCCTAAAGTCGAACGAACATCAAAAACGATTGTTCCTGGCGCAACACCTGCATCGAAATTTGTCACTTCATTATTGGATTGATCATACACATAAACTTTTCCATAAGTTGTATAATCGGTGTTACTTGCATACAATAAATTATTCGTTTCGTCTTCTGCTAATTCATAGTATGACATCGCCAAGTTAGCAACTGGTCCAACATTACTCATTGTCAACACATTCCATTCATTAACGGAAATGTCATAAGCAATTTGATAGGAAATATTTCCATCTCTTAAACAAGATGTTCCGCAACCTGTACTTGCCAACGAAAGATTTTCTGTGATTACTGAGTTATTCGATAAATCAATTCTTGAAATAGATGAACCTGACCAATCTTTGTTATTTACTGCAACAATGTAATTTCCAATTTTAACTAAATTGTCCGGGTTTTTTCCATTTACACCTAAATCAACTTCATTACCATAAGTCAAGTTTGTTAAATTCAACGAACCAATCAATCCTTTTTCATTTCCCCATTCAAAACCATTATTCACAGCGATGTATGCTGTTGAACCATCGATTACAATATTTTGAGTTGCCCATTTTGGACCAGCAACAGAATCAATTGCTGCAATTAAAGATAAATCAGTTGTGTTGTAAATGTGTAAATACGAATTAAACGTTGACAAGTATTCCCCTCTTGTCGCCACTAATTTATTTTGATACACGCCTAAATTACGTACACCTGGACAAGCTACATCAGCAACAAATTGATTCGTTAATTTACTATATTTTAAAATTTTTGAATCAGCCGCAACATAAAAATAATCTCCTGAAATGACTAAATCAGAAGCAAAACGCATGTTTTCTAGTGTGTCTAACACTGAATAAACTTGAGTTTGAGGATTGTAAGTTCCTAATGTAACCGGAACAATTTGTGTGTTAGTAACGTAATCAAAATTACCTTCATTTAACACGTAAACTTGATGCACATACGATTGTGCTTGCGCCATTGCTGACATCCCTAATACAAGGGAAAAAATTACCTTTTTCATCTTTTTTGTTTTTTAAAGATTAATAAACTTAAAAACAAGAAGCATGAAAAAAGAAGGACAAGTCCGTTGGGGAAAACGGCTTGAGTCCGACTTTAATCTGAAGTCTTCTCTCTAGTTTTAGGCAAGTATTCTGACTCATACCAACTCAGCTTTGCCTTCCCGATTGCTCAGTGACATATATTAAGCCAATTTAACGGTATTTACAGCTGCAGTTACAGTTTCGGATTTACACCGAATTCCTTTTTAATGCAAAAATTGCTACCTAAAACCAGGGCAAAGGTAAACAAATTAACTAGGAAAGCATCACTTTAATTAAAATTTCAAGGTGTACTGAAGCATGATGGTACGAGGCGGTTCAATTTTCAAAGGACGCAACGAATAAATTCGGTTGAAAACATTTGAAGAGATAATCGCTAATTTGTGCTTTTCATTGAATTGATAGGATAAACGTGCATCAAAGATCCAATTTCCAAAGCGATGTGCGTTGTAATAATCCATGTAGCGAATATCTTGCAGCAATTCATTATCGACGGTGATTTGCTCAAAATCTTCAATAATTTTATCCATGTTGACAATTTTACTGAAATATTTTGCGCTGAAGCCAAGACTAATCTTCTTGTTGTAAACAAGTTCAACATCTGCTTTAACATTGTGTAAGAAACGGTATTTTAAGATTTTATTGGTTGGATCCAATGAAGTTGTATTATACGTAAAAACACGATTCAACGAATCAATGGCATACACATAATCTGGCGATAGCGTAGTTGGAACAATGTAATTGTAACCAACAATGAAATTAAGATCTAACTTGGGTGATAACTTTGCCATACCAGCCATACTTGCATCAATTCCTAAAACCCTTGATTTTCCAGTATTTAAGAATTTAAATCCAGCACTTGAACCCATTGTTTCAACAGAAGTAATGGGGTACCAAACTCCAAACATGTATTCAATCGTATTTTGATATTCTTGCCAAAATCCTGCAACATCAATAAAACCAGCTAAACCTCCAAGTTTAAACCCTTGTTTCAGACCAATTTCAGCATTCCAACTACTTTCGGATTTCAAATCAGGATTAGGGAAAACGCCAAAATTACCCACACCTGTTTTAATGAATCGTTCGGTAATTGTTGGGAAACGGTAACCTTGTCCAAATGAAGCACGCACATATGTTTCTTTGAAGAATTTCATGCTTGCTCCTGCTCTAAAAATTGGTTTCAAAGCTTGATTCGTATCGTTCAATTGAAAGTATTCTAAGCGCATTCCAGCAGATAAATTCAAACGTTTACCAACTTTAATTTCGCCTTGCGTGTAAGCAGATAGGTTGAGCATTTTGTTGTTTGGAGAACCAGATCCAACATAAATCGAAGAAAAAGAATTCACATAATTCCCTGTAATTCCTCCAATGAACTCAAGTTGTTTCAACTTGTTTATTTTTTTCTGGAACACATAATCCGCATAATAAGAAGTCGCACGGTTGGACTGATTGGCCGTCATTTCATTATCTGTGTGTAAAATTCGGGTTCTTAAACTATGTTTTCCTTTTTGCGATGAATAATAGTTAATGAATGGGTCTAAATTAAAAATAAACTGATCTTGTAAAAAAACAGCTCCTGGATACGCTCTAAATAAACCAGTTGTATCGTTTAGCCATGCTAATGCCATTGTAGAATGAGATAACATTGCGTTTCCATTTAATCCATAGGTTAATCCATCAATTTTTTTAGAACGGTAACGTAAATTGAAATTTAATCGAATGCGCTGAGCAACCATTTGTCGCTCTTTAAAATTAGAGATTGTATCTGGAAAGATGGTTGCAACCAATGAATCTGTTTGCGGTGGCCCGATGTAACCGTGATCGTAATTGTAATTTCCTCCGATTACTATATCTAAGTTTTTATGTTGTTTGGAATGCAAGAAATTGACACCATAAATTCCGGGAAATTCAGTATTCCATTTTGCAATTCCAGGGCTCGAATAAAACCCTGAATAAACGTTTACTTTTGTAACAGGCTTTGGTCCTGGAAAAGCTGTTCGAATGTGTATTGAACCTGAAAGTGCTGAACTTCCTGATAAAACGGATGCCGCACCTTTAATTACTTCGACTTGATTGATATTTTCAACTGGAATAAATCCCCATTCTGGACGACCTGCATCTCCAGATAACATCGGCATATCATCAACAATTACTGCAACTTTTGAACCAACACCAAAGGTAAAACCACTTCCACCCCTGATTTGTGGTTCTCCATCCAAAATATTCAATCCTGGCGTTTGATCCAATGCAGTTTCGATGCTTCGTGTATTCTTGTTTTCAATGATCTGTGGTTTAATGACTTGCATCGAAACCGTTTGTTCTTCTAACGGCTTGTCAAATTTCCCAACCTTGACCTCAATAGTTTTCAATTCTAATACCAAAGGTTTCAAAGTAAACGTAAAAAACAAGTTGGTATCCTGATTGATTTCAAAATTTACAAATGCACGTTCATACCCAACATTTCTAATTTCGATTTCATACACTCCGCGATTCAACAAAAACTGAAATTGTCCTTTGTCATTAGAAACCGTGCTTAAATCACTGTTCTTTAAACGAACGATTGCACCAAAAACAACTTCATTTTTATCATCAACTATTCTTCCTCTTACACGAGAAGATTGAGCAAAAACAAATGAAACTAAAAAGGTAAGTAATACAGCACTTATAAACTTCATTACTTGTTTATTCTTTGATGAATTTAATTACCTGCTGTTGATTACCTGCATACAAATGAATAAAATACATGCCTGCATTCTCTTGAAACAATAGTGAAGTCGTTTTTTGACCGCTCGCAAGCGTTTTTCCATTGACATCATAAATTTCATACGAGGAAATATCCATTGGCGATTTTATTTGAAGATAGTCACCCGAAATAAAAACACGCGCCGATTCCAAAGTAAGCTCATCGATTCCAACTGGATTGTAAATTAATTCTACATCGTCAATTAAAACTTCATCATTACCTAAACCTTGACCCGGTGTTTTATTGGTCGAAAAAGTTAATAGAATATTGGTAATATTAGTTGCTGGTCCAACATAACTAAAAGGAACACTAAAACGCTTCCACAAACCGTTGGTTGAAGGATAAAATAATTGTGCTTGCGCCATTTGGTGGATTCCTCCTTGGTCATTTGGATCGATAAAATTGTAATTATCATGTAAAATTGCATTCATTAAGGCTTGATAGTTACCACTTGCTACTACAGGCGTAAATTTAGCCCAAAAAACAATTGAATCTGGATGTTCAATGATTGATTCTGAAAAATTAGGATTGCTTACATCTGAATAGGTATGATTTAAGGGACTAATCACTGTTGAACTTGCCATGTTTATGCGACCTAAACTAACTGTTCCGTTAGCAGATGCTCCTAAAATAGTTTTTGTCCAAATACGCGCACAATATTGTCCAGAAGCACCCGGTCGAACGGCTGTTGAACGTTGCAATTGTTGAGAAGCAAAAGAGGATAAACTTCCTGATGCTGATTTAAAACCATTCCAATTGATTGGCTCTTCCGTTGGATTACCTACATTTTCCCATTGTTCAAAATTACTGTTCCCAATTTGGGTTTGACTGAATAAATTAAACGCAATAGATATGCTTGTTATGCTAAGTAGTAATTGTTTTTTCATTAATTTATAGTTTTAGTAGAACAAAGATAAAAAACGAAATGAGCTTTCAAAGGAAATCTAAAAAACAACCAAAAAAAAGTCTTATTTTTGTTCAATGCAAGTTAAGGATATCGACACGACAAAAGAACTTCCAATTATGGAATATTTTTACACCATTCAAGGTGAAGGAAGTTATGCTGGTCGTGCAGCTTTTTTTATTCGTTTGGCAGGTTGCGACGTAGGTTGTGTTTGGTGTGATGTAAAAGAAAGTTGGAATGCTAACGAACATCCGTTGTTGACAATTGACTTCATCATTGAAGAGGTAGTGAAATCAGGTGCGAATTTTGTAGTGATTACAGGTGGTGAACCTGCCATGTATGATTTAACAGAATTAACGAAGCGTTTAAAAGTGTTGCAGCTAGAAATTGCCATAGAAACTTCTGGTACATACGCACTAATTGGTCACATAGATTGGTATTGTTTTTCTCCTAAGAAATTTAAACAACCCGTTCAAGATGCGTATGATAAAGCTGCTGAATTAAAAGTAATAATCAACCATCCAAGTGATTTTGAATTTGCGGAATTACATGCTTCGAAAGTAAATAGTTTATGCAAATTGTATTTACAACCTGAATGGTCGAAACAAGATCGTTTTCTCCCTGAAATAATTGCGTATGTCAAACGTTATCCAAAATGGAGGATTTCATTACAAACGCACAAATTCATGCAAATCCCTTAATTTTTAATTGCTTTTGACTATGAAATTTTTAATCTTCTTATTAAGTATTTTTTTCATTCATTCAGTGTCAATTGCACAATTTCACTATTCAAGCAAAAATAAAAAAGCAATTAAATTATTTGAAAAGGGCCAAAAAGCTCCCAACGAATCATTGGACCCTATTACACGTTTACCTAATTATAAATTAGGGCTTTCTTATTTCAATCAAGCATTAAAAAAAGACCCGCTTTTTTGGGAAGCACATGTTTTTGCTGGCGAATACTGCGAAATCATGCAAGATTATCCTGCAGCGATTGCACATTATGAAGCAGCGATTCAAATTAATCCGCAACACAGTCAAACTGGAAGCACGTATTTTTACACAGCAAACCTTTATCAAGCATTGGGTAATTATGAAAAAGGCTTGCGATTTGCAGAACAATTTATTCAATACAAAAACACCAATCCTGAATTATTAAAAAAGGCATACACCATTCGAGAAAATTGTTTATTTGCAAGTGATGCCATGCAGCATCCAACAATTTTTAAGCCAATAAATGTTGGTCCGGGAATTAATACGGCAGATCCTGAATACTACCCAACCATCACTGTAGATGGAAAAACAATGTTGTTTACTCGTAGAATTAAAGATGATAAAGCTCAAAATCAACAAAAATTACAAGAAGATTTTTTTGTTTCGCATTATACCAATAAGTGGGAACAAGCGCAACCAATGCCAAAAAACATAAACACATCTTTAAATGAAGGCGCTCCGTCAATTGCTGCAGATGGTAGATCCTTGATTTTTGTAGCTTGTTCTGATCAATCAGGTAATAACAATTACGGCGACGCAAGAACCGGTAAAGGAAGTTGTGATTTATTTTACACTAAAAAATTAGGGTCAAAATGGCTCAACCCAATTAACCTTCCTGGAAGTGTAAATACTGGTACGTGGGAATCTCAACCATCTTTATCTGCTGATGGAAAAACACTTTATTTTATTCGTAGAGTTAACAAACGCGGTGAAGCAGCTAATTCTGATATTTTTGTTTCGCATTTATTGGACAACGGAGATTGGTCGACGGCTAAAGCATTACCCAATAACATTAATACACCTTTGGAAGAAGAATCTGTTTTGATTCATCCAGACGGAAAAACTTTATATTTTGCTTCTCGCGGACACATTGGTATGGGAGGATCAGATTTATTCCTTTCAACATTAGACGCAACAGGTAAATGGTCCAATCCAAAAAATTTAGGTTATCCAATTAACACAAATTTTGATGAAAATTCGTTACTCGTTTCTGCTGAAGGAACAATTGCCTATTTTGCATCGAACAGAACCGGTGGCTTTGGTCAATTGGATATTTACTCGTTTGAAATGCCGGAAGAATTGCGACCGACCAAAACACTTTATTTTGAAGGGATTGTTTACGATGCGGTAACTAAAAAACCGTTAGCTGGGAAATTCCAATTAATTGATTTACAATCTAGTAAAGAAATTATTTTTTCTGAAGCAGATAAGATTACTGGAGAATTTTTAGTTTCTTTACCCTTAAATAAATCGTATGCCTTGAATGTTAGTTACCCAGGTTATACTTTTTATTCTGAAAATTTTAATATGCTCGACACGTCAAATCTTTCAGCAATTCACTTAGATGTTCCTATGATTCCAATAACCAGCGAACAACCTAATTTATTAGCCAATGTATTTTTTGATTTAGGAAAAGCAAACCTCCGTAATGAATCGTTTGTTGAATTGAATAAATTAGTTGATTTTCTGCAAAAAAACCCATCGCTTTCAATAGAAATTAGCGGTCACACAGATAATCGTGGCGATGCCAATGTAAACCTTCAGCTATCAACAGATCGCGCCAAAACAGTTTACGCGTACATTATTGGAAAAGGAATTGATCAAAAAAGACTAACTTACAAAGGTTATGGATCTAGCCAGCCAATCAATTCTGTTGAAGACATTGCAAAAATAACAACTGAAGTTGCTAAAGAAAAAGCACATCAAATGAATCGTAGAACAGAATATAAACTTTTAAAATGATGCATTTTATTAAACTTATCCGTCCGATTAATTTATTAATCATCGCCATCACGATGTATGGTGTTCGTTTTTACGTCTTGGAAGTACACTACTTTGAAAAAGTAAAAGACAATGCGCTTGACTTTTTTCTATTGGTTTTTTCAACCGTAATTATTGCTGCAGCCGGTAATATTATCAACGATTATTTTGATGTGCGTGCTGACCGCATAAACAAACCTGAACGATTAATTATTACAAAACATATCAAACGTCGTTGGGCAATCTTAATTCATTGGATTTTTAACGGTATTGCCTTTGGAATTGCCCTATATTTAAGTATCAAATATCAATCGTTGTGGTTTGTTTTCATTCACTTGCTTTCAATCAATGCACTTTGGTTCTACAGCATGCTTTTTAAACGAAAAGTTTTTATTGGAAACTTAATGGTGGCTGCATTAACTGCATTAGTTCCAATTTTAGCAGTAGTTTATTTTAAAGTTGGAAACACTTACCATTTGGCATTTTCTGAGTTCAAATCAGACTCTTGGATAGCAATTATCAACTACGATTTCTTTTATGTACTAGCATTTTTTGCCTTCATTCAAAACTTAGCACGTGAAATTATCAAAGATATGCAAGATGTTGAAGGCGATAAATTGATATACGCTACTTCTCTACCAATGATTTGGGGAGAAAAAAAAGCCATTTGGGTTGTAACATTGTTACTTTCTATTCTTCCAATATTTTACCTCGTTTTCTCGCTAGTATATGCAAAAGCTGCGTTTGAAGGCATTCATTACTACATTGCGACCATTCCTTTTATTTTGGTGGTTGTAATCAACTTAACAGTTGTGTTCTTAAGCTTTAAAGATCAAACAAAGCGTTTGAAATTATACGATAACTTGATTAAAATATCCATGCTAATTGGTGTGTTATCGACTTTTTACATTGCTTCATTGGCGACATTTTAACCTTTCATTGCATGCAACTTATTTTAGGATCAAAATCTCCTCGTAGAAAAGAATTACTTGCCTTACTCGGTTACCAATTTGAAATTAGAACGAAAGAAACAGATGAATCGTATCCTGAAACTTTAAGCATTGAAGAAATTGCTCCGTTCATTGCGAATAAAAAAGCGCGTGACTTACTACCAACATTAACAACTGACGAGGTTATTATTTGTGCAGATACAATTGTTGTACTTGGCAATCAAATTTTAGGAAAACCAGAAAATGCACAACATGCCATTGAAATGCTGTCTTCGCTTTCAGGGAAAGAACACCAAGTAATTACTGGAGTTGTCATTGCTTCTATTTCTAAAAAAGTAGTGTTTTCTGTGCAAACACTTGTTCAATTTAAAGCACTTTCAACAGCAAACATTGAACAATATGTTGCAACCAATCAACCATTCGATAAAGCAGGTTCTTATGGTATTCAAGAATTTATTGGGGCGATTGGAATTGAGCGCATTCAAGGTTCATACAACAATGTTGTTGGCTTACCTACAGCAGAAGTATTTGAAGCGCTAAAATCTTTTGAATAAAAAAAGGCCGATATTTCTATCGACCTTTCTGCACTAATTATTTATCACAATTAACGTACTTTAAACGTTACTCTTCTATTTTTTGCTTGCTTTAAATCATCTTCGTCAACTGTAGAAATCTCTTCATTTGGCAATTCACTTCCTTGTGGGGAAGCAATTAAACGCGCCTCAGCAATTCCATTTTCAACGAAATAAGTTTGAATAGCATCAACACGTTTTGTTGACATTTCAGCATATTGACCTTTTTCTTTTCCAACTTTATCTTCTTCAGGATCACTGTGACCTAAAATCTCCAATTTCATTGTTGGATTTTCTTTCAATGTTTTAACAACGAAATCTAAAGCTTCTTTTCCAGTTGGAGTTACAGTTGATTTTCCAAATGCAAAAAACAATTGGTGTTTTTCGATTTTTTGAGTCGGATTCATTTTATCATTCAAATTCACCGCTTTTTGGTAAACTGTTGTTGAGTAATTGTCTTGATCAACTTCGATTTGGCAATCACATTTGTCTTTTTTACCTAATAACTCAACAGATACATCATCAATGTAATAGTATGCTGCAACAATTTGATTGATTTTCAAATCTTTGTTCTTACGATTCGTTTCTGAACTTGTATTTGCATCTGGGTAAAAATTCCCAATAGTAATAAATTTCTCACCACCTGTTGCTTCGTATATTCCACAAACTTGATCCCAATTGTACATTTGGTTGATTTTTTTGGTCTCGTTGTTAGCATGAAGAACGTGCGCAACATCTTTAATGATTCCTTTATCCTCTGTACCAAATTGTTTTTTAGAAAAATTAATTCCAATTTGATTACAAGCATATTTTGAACCATCCGCCAATGACAAGCTAAATTTTACACAGTAACGCATTCCTTTTTTCAAAGGCGTACTTAATTTAGTCATCAAATAAGATCTAGGCACTTTATTTCCAACTGAAAAAGCAACAATTCCAGCATAATTAGAACCTTCTTTTGCATCTTCTTTTCCATACATATTGTCTGGAACGTTGATTTCTAAAACTTTACCTGGAACAAACAAATCTGCTTGAACAGCTGTTGGAGACGTCCAACCTGTAGCACTTGAAATAGCACCAACTTTTTTAATTTTTCCTTCAGTTGCTTCGAAACTTCCGTTAGGAACTAAATTTTCTTGAGCAATTGCATTCAATGTACTTAGTCCTAAAACTAAAACGGTACTAATGCGCATCATTTTTTTAGAAACGTATTTCATAATTTTTAACTGTTTTTATAAATGTTTTAACCTTTTCAGGATCAATGTCTGGATATACTCCGTGACCCAAATTTACAATATGTCTTTGACTTTCAAAGCGATTCAACATATTTATTGTAGATTTTTCTACTTCAGCATGTGATGCATACAACGCACATGGGTCTAAATTCCCTTGTAAAGTCCTTGTTTCACCTACTTCTTTACGAATTGCAACAGCATCCATATTCCAATCCAATCCGATCGTGTTACAATTCAATTTTGCTAAATCATTCACAGAATTAATTGCTCCTTTTGAAAAAAGTGTCAACGGAACCTCATTGATTGCATTGGCGATTTTATCCAAATACCGTAAACCAAATTCTGCATATTGTTCCGTACCCAAAATTCCTGCCCAAGAGTCAAATAGCTGCAACATTTGAGCACCTGCATTCACTTGTGCTTTCAAATAGCTGATGGTTACATCTGTAATACGATTCAATAATTCATGTGCCAACGTTGGATTGGTATACAACATTTTACGCGATTCAGAAAACGTTTTAGAACCTTTCCCTTCCACCATGTAACAAAAAATTGTCCATGGAGCACCAGCAAATCCAATTAAAGGAACACGTCCATTCAATTCTTTTTTGGTAAGGCGAATGGCTTCAAGTACGTACCCTAATCGATCTTCAATATCGAAATTAGTTTCAGCATATTTTAAATCATCCATTGTTTGAATAGTTTTTTCAAACCAAGGACCTTTTTGTTCTAACATTTGATATTCCAAGCCCATCGCTTCTGGAACGACTAAAATATCAGAGAAAATAATTGCCGCATCAACATCCAAGATATCAACTGGTTGAATGGTAACCTCAGCCGCAAATTCTGGTGTTTCCACCAATTCTTTAAACCCAGAAAGTTTCGAACGAACCGCTCTGTATTCAGGTAAAATTCGTCCAGCTTGTCGCATCAACCAAACAGGATAACGCTCAATGGCTTCTCCTCTTGCAGCGCGTAATATTAAATCATTTTTTAATTCCATTGGAGCAAAGATAAGCAATCATTTTTTTTTATGGTAGAACTTACCATTGAATTTCAGTCAAACCATGTTGCTTTAAATAATGATTGGTTTTAGAAAATGGTTTTGAACCAAAAAAACCTCGATAAGCAGCTAATGGCGATGGATGTGGAGCTGTTAATATCAAATGTTTCGTTCCATCAATCAAACGCGTTTTACTTTGAGCATGCGCTCCCCACAAAATAAAAACTAAATGCTCTTTATTCGATGATAGCATTTCAATTACTGCATCTGTAAACAATTCCCAACCAAAGTGACCATGACTACCTGGCTTACCTTCTTCAACCGTTAATGCTGTATTCAATAACAAGACACCCTGTTCTGCCCAAGGCTCTAAATTACCCGACAAAAGAATTGAACGTTTTACATCTTCTTGAAGTTCTTTGAAAATATTGATTAAACTTTTAGGATTTTTTTTCAAAGATGGATCAACTGAAAAACACAAACCATTGGCATGTCCAATTGTTGGATAGGGATCTTGACCTAAAATAATGACTTTTGTTGCTTCAAACGAACATTTTCCAAATGCATTAAACACTAACTCTTTTGAAGGAAAGACTTGTATATCCTCTGAAGCATAAGCCTTTTCGACGCATTGCATTAAAGTTAAAAAATAAGATTTTTCAACTTCAGACATTAATTGATTTTTCCACGATTGAGGTAATTCCATGCTTTGTTAATTCTTCTCAAATTTACATTTTTTAATCTTTCAATTGATGCATTAACAATGAATGCTCTATATTTGTGACAATCTGTTATTGTATTTTTGCATTTTAATTCCAACTCATGAAAAATATCTTTCTTTTATTAATTATAGTTCAAACGTTCGTTGCTTGTAACAATGAAGCAAACAAACCAATTGAAAAAGAAACTAAACCTGAAACAGCAACAAAAAAGTTATCAGTTGAAGAACAAGCAAAAACACATATAATGCGTGCATTATCAATTCCATCGAATGAAAAATTCACCTACACGATTTACAAAGAACATTTAGACGGCGATGATAAAATAGATGCCATTATCACGCTTAATCGTTTTGAAAATGCTAAAAGCGACGCTGTAAAATCCCCTAATCCTGCTTTGTACTCAAAATTTGGTTACATGGGATATTACAATTTTATCTTCTATTACGATGGGGAATTAAATTTGATTTCTCCTCAAATTGTCGTTGCTTCTAATGCAAACGTTCCACTAAAAGTAAGCTTTGAAAATGTTTATTCATTAGCATATAAAGATGCAATAGTCGAATACCATGTTTCGAATGCAGGTTACAGAGAATACTTTACAATTGTCAATCATACGCCAAAAAGTTATTTCAAATGGAAAAATTTTGACGGAGTATTAAAAGGAACACAAGAAGCTTTTACGTTTAGCTATTCCGACGGAACAATGGGACCGCTGAAAGATATTTTAATCTATAAAGCCAACTTCCAACAACCTTCTGCAGGAACAGATCCAAATACCTATGAACCAAAACTTGCAGCTTCAAAAGAATTAGCTTACCGCTTCTTTTATCATACTGAGACAGATAAGTATATGACTAAGAATAAGTAAGGATTAACAATTTTCTATGATCGAAGAATAATTGTACTTAGCGCGAAGCACCTAATCCAAATCGCAAGCGCAAGAACCCCTAAATTTTCCAAGATTTAGCCATGAAGCATGCGTAATTGCGCCCAAGCCCATGCGATAGCATTGGCTGATCAGGGCAAAGCATGCAGCAATGCGAAATTGGCGATTTTCATGAAACGCAGTGGAATGAAAAAAATCCTAAGAAAATTTGAAATGCACTTTTTACAAATAAGTGTTTATTTTTTTTATAGAATTTGTGAGGTCACTTCGTTTAGTTGTTTCTTTTTTTGCTAAGGAAAAAAGAAAGAAGAAATTATTTAATTTAAGTTTATAAGCTTGTGCATACAAAAACACTCAAAAAAAAGTGGCTATTTTTCAATAGCCACTTTCGTTATTTTAATAATTCTCCCATCAAAAATTCCCTCTCAAAGTAACAATAAAGTTTCTGCCTGGAGCTGAAATATTAGAAGCAAAAACGCGGTAATTTTGATCTAACATATTTTCACACGCTACTTGTACACCAATAAATTTATTGAATTGGTAATTCACTTTTGCATTTACTGTAAACCAAGATGGCATTCCAGTTGGTAAAGCATAAGCCTCATTATCTTCTCCTGAATTACTGTAATCAGAAATATTTTTAGCACCACTGTAATTCACAAATAAATCTCCTTTGAATTTTTTGTCGATTACTTGTAAACCAAATTTACCAAATACAGGAGGAATGTGATCTAATGGAACGATACCATTATCTGAAACGATACGAGCATGCGTATAGTTATAGGTTGCGTAATAGTTTACATTGTAATTTATTCGTCCATTAATCGCCAATTCTAAGCCATACATAAATGCTTTGTTCGCATTTGTTGTTGCAACAACTTGACTCATTGTTCCACCATATAAAATAGAATCTTGACCATTATACGTAAAGTTTTGAGTCGTTAATGCATTTCTATACCATGTGTAATAACCAGTTGCTTGAATATTAAATTCATCACTAAATCGATGTCCAATTCCAACTTCGCCATTGTAGGTGTATTCTGGTTTTAAATTGGCATTTGGAACAGTTATTTTTCCAGGAGTTGATTCAAATACTTTACTCAAATCATCCACATTTGGCGCTCTAAATCCAGTTGAAAAAACAGCTGTCAAACGAGTTTCTAATGAAGGCATGTAAATGATTCCAATATTTCCATTCAATGCACTGTTGTTTTGATTTGCATCTTTGAAAGGGAAATTAAAAAATGTAGTATCAGTAAATTTTGCATTAAGTCCAACATTCGAGAAACGTAAACCATCATTTAATATTAATTTATCTGAAATTTCCCACGTATGCGTTGCATAAACAGCAACTGATTGCATAGAAGCACCTCCAGAAGCATACCGCGTATCCAACGGAGATTCAACTGCTGTAGTTATGTTTTTTGTAAATGCTGTTGAGTTAACAGAATTGTACCAACCCTCAACGCCATAACGTACTTCATGATTTCCAATTCCTTTGGAAAAATCTAAATTTGCACTGTACACATTTAAATTTTCAACGCGGTGATTTTGATTATTGTTGTTGAATTTACGATCAATTCTACTTTCTTCAATTTGCTGATACGCTAAAATAAAACGTGCTTCGTCATAGAATTTTGTTGGTTTTGATAACTCAAGCATGTATGATGTCAATAGCCTTTTTTGAGGGCCATAATACCATTCTGCAAATTTTGGTTTAGAACCTGAAAGCAAGGTTAAACGATCGTAGCGGTCAATGTTCGATGAAGTAGAATATTGTAAATTAACCGTATGCTTCACATTTGCATTTTGTTGGTATAAGAATTTTTGTAAGATATCGTACTGAGAATAACCTGAACCAACTTGAAGATTCGTGTCTGTGTTCATCACCATCGAATCCTTTCCATTAATTCTCTCTGAATACCACGTTCTTGCGCCGAAATTACCGACTTCAGTTGCTCTGTATGCACCCTGACGTAAATCACCAAATTTAGAATACGTAAACGATGTTAATGATCCGAATTTTTTACCGCCAACTGCAACATCCGCATGCGCCGCATAACCAGAAACAGCAGACATGTAACGCGTATATGCATTTGATTTCACCACTAACTTACCATTATTAGATAATAGAGGGTTTTTAGTTGTAAATGACATTACTCCGCCAAGAGCATCCGAACCGTAAACAACCGATCCAGGACCATAAACGATTTCAACACGATCCATGATGGCATTGTCTAAGGTCAACACATTTTGTAAATGTCCGCCTCGATAAATTGCATTGTTCATTCGAACTCCATCAACAACCATCAACACTTTATTGGTTTCAAATCCACGAATTATCGGACTTCCGCCACCTAATTGTGATTTTTGAACCATCACATTTCCTGAATTAGCCAACACATCAGCAGTAGATGATTGATTCATATCTTGGATTTCTCGCGCAGAAAGAACTTGAATCTTTTGAGAAACATCTTTTTTCTTTTCTTCAAAACGACTCGCTGAAATAACAACTTCATCCAATTGATTGAAGTTTTCGACCATTTTAACGGTATAATTCAAGCTTTTTAACCGATCTAAACTTGTATAATACAAATCAAAACTAGGGTGTCTAAAATAAATATCTTGCGTTGGCGCACAATCTTTCACGTTTATGATGCCATCTTCACCAGATACTGCAAAAGGATAGCCTTCGTTTGATTTAAAGATTTGAACATTTGACAAAGGCTGAAGCGTATGTTGATCTACAACAGTAATTTTTTGTGTTTGTAATTGCGCTTGAACACTTATAAATAAGCACATACAAACGAAAAGTAACTTAATTTTTTTCATTTTAATTTTTTAATTCAAAAATCGGTCAGCTGAATAATATTCAGCAACCAGTATTATTCAAACATCCATTTATGTTGAATGATTCGAACGCATTCGAATGTTTATGAAATAAAAAATGAATTGGGTGGTGGTGTTTCAATTGATGGATCTATTGTCTCCAATTGAAACGTGTATTGAAAAAAATCTTTTAAATGTAGAATTGGTAGGGATTTTTCAAGCGTGAAATTAACTTCGTTTAATACAAAGGGAACTTGAATAATTTTAAAAAATTTACTCAACGATTGCGAATTTTTTTCATCACCCAAATTGGATGAAACGTACTGTTTTAAATCTTTGAACAATTGCGTTTCTTGATCATCGGAAACACATTTAAAGTAATGAATGCCTTTTTTGGATGTTCCTCTGTAAACAACATCATACAAGTGTCCATCTAATTCAAACTCATGCTTTTTATGCCAAACTAATTCCTTGATTTCTTTCTGATTGAATTGGAATGCAATCAATTGTTTTTGAGGCACTCCCAGCTTAATCAAACTTTTTAATTCCTTTTTTATCTTGAATTTTGAAAATTCAAAATAGCCAACAAACCCGATCAGTTGCCAACTTATGATACCAAAAAGAAGAAAAGATAAAATTCGTCTCACAAAACAAATGTATATATTTGATTTCGATTACTAAAATTTATGCTCAAAAAGTTAACATGAAGCACTATTTAGAAGCACCTTCAACCTTTCGCTATGTCACACATGGTTCTGAAAAAGCACCTCATTTATTAATCGTTTTACATGGTTATGGCCAATTAGCCGAATATTTCATTCAAAAATTCACCCACTTAGATTCCGATTTTTTCATCGTTGCGCCTGAAGGAATGCATCGTTTTTACTTGAAAGGAAGTAGTGGCCGCGTCGGAGCTTCATGGATGACAAAAGAAGAACGTCAATTAGACATTCAGACGAATTTGAATTGGCTCAATACCTTATTAGCAAAATTGACGTCCGTAAATACCTATCAAAAAATCAGTTTATTGGGATTTTCTCAAGGTGGAGCCACTGCAGCTCGTTGGTTTCATGCTACGAACCAATTTGATCATTTCATCAGTTGGGCCAGTGTTTTTCCTCCGGATTTAGAACAGGAGCTAACTATAACACCAAACGCTACAAAAACCAACTTTTTTGTCATTGGAACCAACGATGAATTTGTAACACCAGATGAACAAACAAACTTGATTCAATCCTACCAATTGAAAGGCTACCAAACGATTGTTTACGAAGGAACACATGCGATTGATTCAGCGTGTTTACAAAAATTAACAACTGCCATCAAATAATTTTATTTATTACCACGTTATTTGTTACAATTTCTGATATTTGCACTGAAATTTAATACATACAATAGATGAAACTTTTAGTTGTACTTTTTGCATTCGTTGCATTCACTGGATTTGGTCAAGATGCTAAATCTCAAGCTGTTTTAGATAAACTTTCAACAAAAATGAAAGGTTTAAAAACATTTTACATCGAATTTTCTGCTACAATTAAAAATTCTTCGTCAGGAACCAATGAAAATCAATCCGGAAAAGGTTGGGTAAAAAACAACAAATTTTATGCAGCGTATGGCGATAACACCATCATTTCTAACGGAATAAAAACATGGTCAGTTGTTAGAGACGAAAAATCTGTTTATGAAAGTGACGCATCCGACAAAGACGAGCAATCGTTGAATCCTAAAAAATTAATGACCATTTGGGAAACAGGGTTCAAAAACAAATACGACAAAGAAGATAAAATCAATAACGAAGCCGTTCACATCATCAACTTATTTCCAAAAAACCCTTCAAAAGTTGATTACCATACCATCACTTTATACATTTCTAAAGTTTCCAACGAACTAAAAAAAGCGGTAATGCGCTCTAAAGATGGTTCTACAATGGTTTACTTATTGACAAAATTCCAAGAAAACCCAGCAATCGACGATTCAAAATTTGTCTTCGACTTAAAAAAATTCCCGGGGTATAGCGTGATTAAGGATTGATCATCCTTTACTTCTTCTTTTTCTTCTTCTGACCTTTTGTAATTGGGCGACCGTACTTTTCTTGTTTCATTTTTTTCCAGTCCTTGCGAACGTTAACTTTTTGATTCTTCAACGATTTTTCGTGGAAAGCAGGTCCTACTTCGCGTTTCGTGATTTTGATTTGCGGTTCAGGCATGGTCGATTTCGGTTCCTCATCAAGAATCAATACATTCGAAATCGTAACCATTTCTGGGAACGGTAAATATTCAATGCTTAAATCACCTAATTCTTCTTCAATCGCTTTCTGTTGTTTTTCTTCAAAAGGTGAAAAGAAACAAATCGCAGTTCCTTGTTGGTCTGCCCTACCCGTTCTACCAACTCTGTGAATGAAATTCTCGAAATCTTCTGGCGCGTCAAAATTGATCACATGCGTTACACCTGTTATATCAACTCCACGTGAAATGACATCCGTAGCAACCAACAAATCAATTTCTCCTGTTTGAAATTGTCGTACCGTTTCAAAACGATTGTTTTGCGATTTATTGGAGTGAATTATTCCTAAACGTTCTTCAAAGTTCAATTCCAACCGTTCATGAACGATCGTTGCAAACGCTTTACTACTCGTGAAAACCAAGACTTTTTTCATGTCTTCATCGGTTTCAAGCAAATGTTGCAATAAATTCAATTTGGTATTGAAATTGGCTACTTTATACCCTTCTAATTTGATACTTTCCAAAGGTGTTCCAGCAGGAGCTGCTTCCACTTTTACAGGAGCAATAAAATAGTTTTCGATCAATGCTTCCACGTCTTCGTTCATGGTTGCAGAGAAAAACAAACTTTGTTTGCGTTCCGGTAAAATATCTAGAATATTCGTTAGCTGCGTTCTAAATCCAAGGTCAAACATTTCGTCCACCTCATCCACGATTAAGCGCTTGATGTTTTTCAAAGCTAAATCTCCACGTAAAACTAAATCTAACAAACGTCCTGGAGTCGCAACCAAAGCATCTAAACCAAGTGAAACTTCTTCTGCTTGTGTTCGGATGTTTGCTCCACCATAAACCCCAACTACTGTAAAAGTCATGTACTTGGTTAACTTTTCGATTTCCTCTACTACTTGCATCACCAATTCACGCGTTGGAACAATGATTAATATTTGTGGCAAACGATCTTTTGTAAAGTTCCATTGGCGCAAGGTTGGCAATAAAAACGCTAAAGTTTTACCCGTTCCTGTTTGCGCGATACCCAACATGTCTTTTCCGGACATAACGACAGAAAAAGCTTTTTGCTGAATGGTTGTTGGTGTTTCAAAACCTAAATCATCCAATGCGTTTAACAAGGGTTTAGTTAAGTTTAAATCACGAAATGTACTATTTTCCATTTTAATTTTTTACGTGTGAAGCCACACTTTTAATATGCTAAGAGTGCATTAATCGCCTCTCTTAGTCGTTCTTTTGGTAAAAATTGTGTTTCCAATGAAACCGCAAAAGGAACTGGTGTATCCAACGAAGCAACACGTTTCACTGGTGCATCTAAATCTTGGAAGCAGTTTTCAGTGATTAAAGCAACCAATTCACCGCCAATTCCCCCTGTCATGCAATCTTCGTGCAATACTAAAACTTTACCAGTTTTTCGCGCTGCAGCATAAATTGCTTCAGTGTCCAACGGTAACAAGGTTCTTAAATCTACAATTTCAGCTGTTACTTCTGGCATTTCAGCCAAAATTTCTGTCGCCCAATGAACTCCCAAACCATAGGTTACAATCGTTAAATCGTTACCCGTTTGAACCGTTCTAGCCTTCCCAATTTCAACTGTGTAATAATCAGATGGAATTTCTTCCTTCAAACTTCTGTATAAATATTTGTGTTCAAATACCATGACTGGATTTGGATCTTCTATAGCAGCATTCAATAATCCCTTTGCATCGTAAGGAGTGGATGCGTAAACTATTTTTAATCCTGGTGTATGAAAAAACCACGCTTCGTTGCTTTGAGAATGAAAAGGTCCTGCGGCAGTTCCTGCACCCGTAGGCATTCGAACTACAACATCCGCATTTTGCCCCCAACGCCAATGAATTTTTGCTAAATTATTGATAATTTGATTGAAGCCACACGTAACAAAATCAGCAAATTGCATTTCAACAATCGCTTTCATTCCAGCAATCGATAAGCCTAATCCTGCGCCAACAATCGCTGATTCACAAATTGGTGTATTGCGCACGCGACCTTTTCCAAACTGCTCAACAAATCCCTCTGTTACTTTAAACGCACCACCATATTCGGCGATATCTTGTCCCATAATTACCAATTCTGGGTATTTTTCCATCGACTGACGCAACGCATCTTGAATGGCATCAATAAAACGTTTTTCGGCTTTTTCGCCACTTGCAACTTGAACAGCTTGTTCAAACGGTGCATATACATCTGTGGTTTCTTTATCCAACGAAGCAACAATCGCAGGAGCGGCATTCGCCTCATCGAAACCAGTTTGTATTTCAGACTTAAACGTTTCACGAATTTCGTTTTCTTTAGCGTCTGTTAAAACACCTATTTCCTTTAAATACAATTCATAATTTGCAACAGGATCAAATTTCTCCCACTCTTCTTGCAATCCTTCAGGATAATATTTTGTACCTGATGCTTCTTCGTGACCGCGCATTCTGAAAGTCATTAACTCCAATAAAAATGGTTTCGGTTCCACACGAATTTCTTCGTTGATTTTACGAACCGTTCGAATCACTTCCAAAATATTGTTTCCATCCACTTGAACAGCTTCCATACCGTACCCAATACCTTTATCAATGAATTGTTTACATCTAAATTGTTCTTCTGAAGGCGTTGATAATCCCCAACAATTATTTTCAACCGCAAAAATTACGGGTAAATCCCACACACTTGCGACGTTTAATGACTCATGAAAATCACCTTCAGAGGCACCACCATCGCCGGTAAAAACGATTGTAGATTTTTTTTCATTCTTTAATTTTGCTGCTAGGGCGATTCCGTCTGCGATACCTAATTGAGGGCCCAAATGCGAAATCATGCCAACAATTTTATAGTCTTGTGTTCCAAAGTGAAACGAGCGATCTCTTCCTTTTGTAAAACCAGCTTCCTTCCCTTGAAATTGAGCAAAAAGTCTATTCAAAGGAATGCCACGTGTGGTAAAAACACCTAAATTACGGTGCATCGGTAAAATATATTCATCTTGGTTCATTGCATACGCGCAACCGACAGAAATTCCTTCTTGTCCCCAACCAGAAAACCATTTTGTAATTTTCCCTTGACGCAATAGAATCAGCATTTTCTCTTCAATCATACGCGGTTTTAAGAGCGTTTTATAGATTGTCACTAATTCCTGATCATCAAAACCTTCACGGTTAAAAGTGGTATATAATTTATCTAATTTTTCCATAAATTAAAATCGATCGAATAATTTACAAAATTAATGCAAATTGTCGGAGAACAAGCCTAGAAAGTGAAAAAGGTTGGAAATAAAAAAGGCTGATTCAAATGAACCAGCCTCTTCAGTATATTAAGATTGATTAAACCAAACCTTGGTCAATCATTGAATCAGCAACTTTTACGAAACCAGCAATGTTTGCTCCTTTCACGTAGTCAATTGTTCCGTCTTCTCTTTTTCCGTATTTCACACAAGCTTCGTGGATTGAAACCATAATTCCGTGTAAACGTTGATCTACTTCTTCAGCAGGCCAAGATAAACGCAATGAATTTTGAGACATTTCTAATCCTGAAGTTGCAACACCACCAGCGTTAGACGCTTTTCCTGGAGAGAATAAAATTCTTGCAGCATCAAATGCAGCAATTGCTTCAGGCGTAGAAGGCATATTAGCACCTTCAGCAACACACATTACTCCATTTGCAATCAAAACAGCAGCTTCTTCACCGTTTAATTCGTTTTGAGTAGCACAAGGTAACGCAATGTCAACTTTCACTTCCCAAGGGCGTTTTCCAGCAACAAATTTAGCTGAAGGGTATTTCGCAACGTATTCTTCAATACGACCTCTGTTCACATTTTTGATTTCCATAACGAACGCCAATTTCTCAGCATTGATTCCGTCAGCATCGTAAATGTAACCTGAAGAATCAGATAATGTAACAACTTTAGCACCTAATTCAGTAGCTTTTTCACAAGCATATTGCGCTACGTTTCCAGATCCAGAAACAGCAACAATTTTACCGTTGAAAGAATCATTTTTAGTAGCTAACATTTCTTGAGCGAAGTAAACAGTTCCATAACCAGTTGCTTCAGGACGAATCAATGAACCACCCCAGTTACGCGCTTTACCAGTTAAAACACCAGTAAACTCGTTACGAATTCTTTTGTATTGACCAAACATATAACCAATTTCACGTCCACCAACACCGATATCACCAGCAGGAACATCTGTATCAGCACCGATATGGCGACATAATTCTGTCATAAATGATTGACAAAATTTCATTACTTCGTTGTCTGACTTTCCTTTTGGATCAAAATCAGAACCACCTTTTCCACCACCCATTGGCAATGTAGTTAATGAATTCTTGAAAATTTGTTCGAATCCTAAAAATTTCAAAATTGAAAGGTTCACAGAAGGGTGGAAACGTAAACCACCTTTGTATGGTCCGATTGCAGAGTTAAACTCAACACGGTAACCTCTATTCACTTGAATTTCACCTTTGTCATCCAACCAAGGTACTCTGAAAATAATAGTACGTTCTGGCTCAACAATACGATCTAAAATTTTAGATGCTTTGTATTTAGGAGTCTCTTCAATAACAGGAATAACTGCTTCAGCTACTTCATGAACTGCTTGAATAAATTCTTTTTCATGACCATTTGTAGCTTTCACTTTTTCCATGAATGCATCGATCTGTGCTTGGTATTTATTTGACATTATTAATGTGTTTTAAATTAACGAAGCAAATGTAAAAAAAATTAATTACTAAAAATGAAAAAACAACAACTGCTTCATAAATTGTTGATTAATTAAAAAATTGTTATTAAATAATAAAGTTTGAATGAATATATAATTTGCATTTGATGGCAACTATTAATATATTTGGCCGTACTAAGATTACTGAATAACAAAAACTATACAATGAAAAATACTATTTTCTTAACTCTTTGCGCGCTATTTCTCATAAGTTTTAAAGGTCATTCTCAATCCTATGAAGTGATTTACATGACTGCTAATCAAGAAATACAATCAAAAATCGATCAAAATAAGGTTGCTGGAATAGAAATATTATCAGGAATTTGGAGTCACCAAACCATAGGATTATCTGGTTTAAGCTCAACTCAGAAAGACGATTTAATAGCAATACTTTCAAAAAACAAAGAGATTCAAACAATCAAAATAAATGATGAGAATAATTTAATGATGATTGTATCAACACCAAAATTAACGAAAGAAGTTTTCAAAGATGTATTAGATCAATTCAATGTAATCATGACAGGATATACCGTAAATTATGAATTATTTATTGACAAAAACTAAACTAGAAATCATGCTTAAAAAAATATTTTTTGTTGGCTTTTTGTCGTTATCTTCATTATTAAATGCACAAGTAAACCCTGGCGCAAGTTGTGGTCAAGCTGGTTGTTCTTTAGGAGGTTCTTATAACAATCTGACAGGATCTCCTAGTATGGGGTCTTATTCTTGTTTAGGTTCTACTCCCAATGCGAATTGGTTAGCATTGGGAATTGCGAACACTGGCAATGTCCATTTAACCTTAACTCAAGTTTCAAGTGCGGGAACTCCTATTGATGTTGACTTTGCTTTGTATGGACCTTACACAAGTGTTTCTGCAGGTTGCCCTATAGGCCCAACGACTCCAACTGTTGATTGTTCCTATTCACCATCTGCTACAGAGTATGTTGATATTATTGGTGCAGTTGCAGGACAAGTTTACATTTTATTGGTAACAAATTTCAATGGTGGCGCTGGATCAATTAGTTTGTCTCCAAATACCGCTCAACCATCAACGGGTTCAATTAATTGTAACACAAACTTTACGGCAACAACTACTCAAGTTGCAGCTACTTGTGGTCAAGCAACTGGTTCAGCAACTGTTACGGCTGTAGGTGGGTACCCTCCATATACATACACATGGAATTTACCAGGAAGTCCTACTACACAAACAGTTACTAATTTAGCCCCTGGAACTTACACTGTGACTGTTACTTCATCACCAAATCCTACTAACAACCAATCTGTTAACCCAACAACGGGAACTGTTACTGTATTAAACAAGGTTGCAACATTTAGCGCTACATCAACACAAGCATCATGTATTGGAGGAGCCAATGGAACAGCAACTGCCAATTTTGCCATGTCAGGCGGTAACGCTGGAATAACAGCAACTTATTTATGGAATAATGGACAAACTACTAAAATTGCAACAGGATTATTGCCAGGCACTTATACGTGTACTGTAACTTTATCAAATGGATGTGTTGGAACAGCAACAGTGACTGTTGGTGCTAGTTCAGTAAGTTATTCTGGAACTTCAACATTAGTTTCTTGTCCTGGAGGGTCAAATGGAACAGCAACTGTATCTATGAGTCCAGTAATTGGAAACCTTTCTTTCTTATGGAATGATGCTTTACAACAAACAACACAAACTGCAACTGGTTTACCTGCTGGAGTTCATACATGTACTATCACCTCAGATATCGGATGTGTAGGAACAAAAACAGTTACAGTTGGAACTATTCCCGGAATGGTTGGAATTTTTTCAGCAATAAATGATGTAACGTGTAATTCTGCGAACAATGGCTTAATGGCTGTTTCAGTCACACAGGGTACAGCGCCATACACCTATGACTGGTTAAACTCAACGTCTGTAAATGACACAGCAAGCGATTTATATGTTGGTTACCAAGCTGTAACAATAACAGATGCAAACGGATGTATTATAACTATCTCGGACACATTAGACGAGCCATTAGCATTAAAAATAACAGCTTTAACTCCACCAACTCAAATCTGTCCAGAAGCATCAATTACTTTATCAGTAAATGGAACAGGTGGATCTTCACCTTATATTTTTACTTGGACAGAAAATGGAGCGGTAATTGGAACAGGAAATTCAATTACAGTGAATCCGTTAAATTCTATCACTAATTATTGTGTTAAAATGGAAGAAGTTTGTGGCTCCCCATTCGCCGACTCTTGTACGGTGTTAACGTTCCCTTTAGAAATTTTTCCAGCTGTAAGTTCTGATGCACCTGAACGATGCATACCTGCAAAATTTGATTTCACAAATAACTCTTCAAATCCAACTGAAATTGCTTCGACCTATTTCGAATTTTCAGATGGCTTTAATGTGCTAGAGACTGGAATTGATTCAACATCTAACATATTTGAAATCCCTGATCAATATTCAGTTATTATGACTGTAACCTCTATATTTGGTTGTATCTATACAGACACATTTGTAAACATTGTAAACGTGAGAGATGTACCTAAGGCAGATTATACATTTTCATCAAACCCAACTACGTTCTTTGAAACAACTATTGCAATGCAGGATCGTTCTTCTTCAGATGTTGTAACGTGGAACTGGTTGAGTCCTTATTCGTCACCTTCCTATAGCCAAGCTCAAAACCCAGTTTTTAACTACCCAATTGGTGAAGTTGGAATTTATCCTACTACTTTGATTGTAACATCAAGTTATGGGTGTGTTGATACTGTAACGTATAACATGAATGTGATACAAGACATCATTATGTATGCACCAAACTCGTTTACACCAGATGGTGATGAGCACAACCAAAATTGGAATTTTGCAATTCAAGGAATTGATGTTTACTCCTTTAATTTGATGTTATTCAACAAATGGGGTGAAATTATTTGGGAAACACAAGACGTAAATTCTTCTTGGGATGGTACTTACAATGGGAAATTAGTGCAATCTGGTTCTTATTTTTGGCGAGCTAGTGCCAAAGATATTATGAACGATGGAAAGCATGAATTCAGCGGATCGATTAATGTTTTACGTTAATTTTTGATAATATTTTTTAAAAGGGAAGTATTGCTTCCCTTTTTTTATGATCTTTAGGATCTAAAATATCAATTATGAAAACCCTTATTGCCATAACAATTGGAAGTGTCTTATTCATTTCTTGCGATGTAGCGAACGAAGTAAGTTCAATCGCTACTAATTTATCAACGTCGATGAATACTGGAACTTCTTCGACTCAACCAAAATTATCCAATGCGGATGTAATTTCAGGATTAAAAGAAGCACTAACTGTTGGTATTCAAAATTCAGTAAAATTAAGTTCTGTAACGGATGGATTTCTTGGAAACCAAATGATTCGTTTACCATTTCCAGAAGATGCTGCCAAAGTGAAACAAAAAGCATTGGATTTAGGGATGAAAACACAAGTTGAGAATTTCGAAACAACCTTGAATCGTGCCGCTGAATCTGCAACGAAAGAAGCGTTACCTATTTTCACGAAAGCGATAACATCAATGAGTGTTAGTGATGGTTTTTCAATTTTAAATGGTGGCAATGGTGCTGCAACATCATTTCTTAAGAAACAAACTACGGCTGAATTGACAACTGCATTTGCACCAAAAGTAAAGGAAGCTATTGCAAAAGTAAAACTTACGGAAGTTTGGAATCCAATCATGTCAAAATACAACACCGCAATGACGTTTACAGGTGGACAAAAAGTGAATCTAGATTTGAATGCATATGTAACACAAAAAGCGATTGATGGACTCTTCAAATTAGTAGAAATTGAAGAAAATAAAATAAGAAAAGATCCAGCTGCACGTGTGAATGATATTCTTCAAAAAGTATTTGGAAGCATCAAATTAAATTAACATGTATTATCCAGCATCTGAATTAGTCTTAAATACTAAGAATCAAGTATATCATTTAGGGATTTCACCAGAAACTATTGCTGAAAAAATAATTTTAGTTGGAGACCAAGACCGCGTTCAATTGGTTTCCAATTTTTTTGATTCTATTCATCATCAATCGCAGCACAGAGAGTTTGTTGTGCATACTGGCACTTACAAAGGAAAGGAAATTTCAGTTATCTCTTCAGGAATCGGGACTGACAACATTGATATCGTACTAAATGAAGTGGATGCTTTATTTAACATTGATTTAGCTACTCGAACTGAAAAAAAAATCAAAAAAGCACTTGAATTTGTTCGAATTGGAACGTGTGGAATTTTACAAAAAACAATCCCACTTCATTCCTATATCCTTTCAACGCATGCATTTGGCTTAGATAACATTGGTCATTTCTACCAAATTCCTTTCGATGAAAAAGAAATTGAAATGGCTGAAATAATTAAAACACATTTAAAACTTCCAAGTGCAGTCGTTCCTTATTTTGTAGCTGCTTCAGAATCACTTGTGCATAAACTTATTTCAGAAAAAACCTATCAAGGAATTACAATTACAAGCAGTGGGTTTTACGGGCCACAAGGGCGCGAATTGAGAGCTAAAAATACTGTGCCTGAAATGAATAATCAAATTGAGACATTTGATTTTGAAGGTTTAAAAATTTGCAATTTTGAGATGGAAAGTTCAGCCATTTTTGCATTAAGTAACGTTTTAGGTCATACCGCATCTACCATCTGCTTGGGAGTCGCTAACCGTCCAAATAAAGAATTTTCAACTGGTTTTGAAAAGGAGATGAACGAATTAATTCAGTATGTTTTAGATCGGATTTAAAGCTGTTAAAATCCTTTTTACACGCGCTTCATCTACCTTTAATACATTTTCAGAGAACAAAGACTCTTCATCTAATTGCATTTTTGTCGTTCCTGAAAAATGAATAGCATCCGGATGAATCTCCTTATTTAATTTTGCAACATTTGCTGCACTTACTCCTCCTCCGATCATAATTTGTAGCTTACCCGCACTAAAAACTTTCATTTCTTTTAAAACAGCCATTCCTAAATCAACATTTCGCGCTAAACCTGAAGTTAAAACACGGTTTACTCCATAATTGCTCAAAACAGTCAACGCCTTTTTCCAATCATAACAATCATCAAAAGCACGGTGAAAAGTAACTTCCATACCAACAGCTTTTTGCATGACCTTTTTTAAAAAATCTTCGTCAATCGCCCCTGCTTCTGTTAATGCTCCAATGACAATTCCACTTGCGCCCATTTCTTTACAATTGATTATTTCACGCAGCATAATTTCTTGCTCATCTTCTGAATAAAAGAAACCTCCTGGACGCGGACGAATTAACACATGTGTTTCAACACCATAAGCTATCGCATATTCAATCATTCCATACGAAGGCGTAATTCCACCATGCTCTAGATTTTGACACAATTCTATTCGGTCAAAATTTAAACTTTTCGCCAAATGAATTGCAGCTAACGATGCTGCGCACAATTCTAACTTCATTACTTAAAATAGATATTTAATTCATCAATAAATGTCCAAGGCGTATTTCCTTCACCATTCGATCCTACAGGAATTTTAGTTCTGTTTTTGATGTGGAATTTAACAAATCGACCCTTCATCTTTTGATTTAATTGAAATTTAACAGCTGTTTTATCCAACGAAAGTCCAATTGGTTTCGACCATTTTTTTCCATTTTTTGAAACAGAAATCTCACAATTTTCAGGAGCGTAAATCCAAGAATTAGTGTCGTCTAAAAAGTGAATAGAAGCACCTTCAATCGTTGATTTCTGAGTTAAATCTACAATAAATTCAATAGTTGATGTGTCAAAACCCAACCATTCATAGCCTTTCCAAGGTAATTTCCCATAAACACCATCCACTAAAGTCAAACTTCCATTCGAACTGTATTGAGGACTTGGTTTGGTAAGAAACGTAATTGGTAAACCCAAAGCTGGGTGACGATAAATCACTTGTTTTGCTGGATCTTTTAACAATGGCGAGGTCAATTCTACTGTAATTTTCTCAACAGTTGTTCCAGTTGTGCGATTAAAATCCATTGAATCTAAATCACGAATAGTTTTAGAAATGATGCTACCATTATCGCCAATTTTGTAATTCAATTGAAAATCTTGAGTTTGATCTTCGTCTTTTACATACAATTTCATTCCAGTCTTTGTTGGAACTAGTTTAGAACTTGGATAAAACAATGCTCTTGAAAAATTGACATTTTTTTGTTTTAAATAGTCCACATGAAATGCTTGAAATGCTTGTTTAAATTCTTCAAATTTTGGTTTTTCTTGGCACCACAATGCTTGAGAAAGTGCAATAGCACGAGGATACGCCATGTATTCTAATTTTTCCATCGTTGAAATGTACTCTGTCCACAGATTGGCTTGACCACCTAAAATATACGCGTGATAATTAGGCGCTAATTTTTCAGGAATCGGATTGAAATCATATACTTTTTCAATCGGTGTATATCCACCTATCGCAATTGGCTCGCCTGGATTCGTACTTTGATAATGATCAAAATAGCAATGCGAACCTGGAGACATAACAACAAAATGTTGCTGTTTCGCCGCATCAATTCCACCTTCAAATCCACGCCAAGACATGACAGCAGCATTTTCAGACAAACCACCTTCTAAGATTTCATCCCAACCAATCAACTTACGACCATTTTTCGTTAAATATTTATCCATTTGTTGAATGAAATAACTTTGTAAATGATGTTCATCAGGAATTCCATTTTCACGCATAACAGCTTGACATTTTTTGCATTTTATCCAACGTGCTTTTGGTGCTTCGTCGCCTCCGATATGGATGTATTGCGAGGGGAATAAAACCAGCACCTCATCTAAAATATCTTGTAAAAAATGAATACTTTCTTCTTTTGAGCAAAAAATATCATCAAAAACGCCCCATAAACCTGGTACACTTTGTTCTTCAATCGTACAAGAAAATTGAGGATAAGCCGCTAATGCAGCACGCGAATGTCCGGGCATTTCTATTTCTGGTACAATCGTAACATAACGATCTTGCGCATATTTCACCACATCTTTGATTTGCTCTTGCGAATAATAGCCACCGTATTTATTTTTAGAATACGTTCGCGGAGAAGTTGTGTAATGATTTTCAACGGTACTGTCTCGCCAAGCGCCTATTTCAGTTAATTTTGGGTACTTCTTAATCTCAATACGCCAACCTTGGTCGTCGGTTAAATGCCAATGAAATGTATTGAACTTGTAAAAAGCCATTAAATCAATGTATTTTTTAACTTGTTCAACAGTGAAAAAATGTCGACTCACATCTAAATGTAAACCACGCCATTGAAATTTTGGAGCATCTTGCACAAACGCGCGTTGAATTGAATAGTGCTCTTTTTCTCCAACGATTAATTGAAACAAGGAATTAAAAGCATAAAAACAACTCGCATCTGAAGTAAAGCGAATTTTTACATTATCACCAATATTTATCGAATAAAAATCAGTTGGAGCGTTGTTTAATTTTTGAAATTGAACAAGAGCGTTTTTACCCACAAAAACACAGTTTATACCATACATTTCTTTTAACTGCGTTTGCATGTAATTTCGTAAAGGCTTCACTAAAAGCGTGGAATCGAAGGATAGTTCGTTTCCTAAATTGATTTCACCCACCATGGCTTTATAAACTGAAGGTGCAGGTAAAATAACACTTTGAGAAAACCCAACTTTCGTTAACAAAAGCAGCGAAGCTATTAAAAAAGAATGTTTCATAATTTAGTTGTTTCAGGCAAATTTTCCATTTTATTCACTTTGAAAGATACGAAATAAAAAAAGAAAATTGCAGTTAAATTTACAATTCCTAACAAACCGATTTCAGCAATGAAATCTGATAGACTTGCAGACATAAGATCATTTGATCGCAGTGTAAATGGCATTAGAATAATCGAAAAGAATACCCACAGCATCCAATTTTTTAATTTCAATAAATAATAGACTATTAAAATTAACAAGGGCATTGACAATAAAAAATGTTCGGTATCTGTGACGAAAAAATTTGGTGTAAACGCCATTAAAACAATTGAAAACTCAATGAAACTATCGATTGAAAACATTTGCCTTTTCGAATAAAAATAACCAAAAGTCAGAACAATCAATAATACTAAAATTGAGGGCAACCAGGTTGAATGAATTCCGAAATAATAGTTTGCTAAATACGTTAAGGAATATTGACTAATAATATAAGAACCGTGTTTGGAAACAGCTATAAACCAAAAGCGCCAAATTTCTAAAAGCCCATTTAAAGAATTATTCACGATTGGTAGTATAAAAAAGAAAACGCCCAACAGAGCTAATCCAGCGATAATTCTCCACTTTTTAAAGAGAAATAAAGGAATAAAAACGATGACAACAATTGGCTTTAAAATCACCATTAAGGCCCATGCAAAAATTGTCATCCACAGTTTATTTTTTAAAATGCCATATAAACCAAGCGTAAAAAAGAAAAATAAGAATAAATTGATGTTGCCAATGTGAAATTCACGCACCAGCTGAATAACGGTAAAAAAGAACGCTGTATAGAGCATCCAATTGTATTTTTTATCCTGATTTAATCGCTCTTCAAATAATATTTTTCGCAAATAATAAACCCCAAACACAAATGCAACTAACAAAAGAATTGAATGAATAATTTGTGCTGTAAAAAAAGAAACTTTTGTTGTAAAATAGAAAAAATAAAGGGTTGTTGGTGGGTATTTAAAAAAGCCTGTATCTTCTCCGTACGCTAATAAATATGGGTTTTTTCCTTCAAAATAATCTTTAGCTGCCAAATAATATACCTCGAAATCGTTGGTGTAAAATTTTCCGTTTAGCTTTTCAACAAAGATCAAAAGTGTTACAAATAAAAGCATAAAAACCCCGAAGATCACTATTGACCTTTGGGGTTTTACAAAATTATTTTTTAAGATATTCTTCAAAATTTACATATTGCGTCGGTATTGGCCACCAACCTCAAACAAGGCTTCTGTTATTTGTCCTAATGATGAATACTTACACGTTTCCATCAATTGTTCAAACATATTTTGATTGCTAATCGCTGCATTTTGAACTTTTTCAATTCCATTTTTTGCAATTTCAGCATTTCCTTTTTGCAAGTTTTCCAACATGGTAATTTGGTATGCTTTTTCTTCTTCTGTTGCACGAATAACTTCTTTCGGAAGAACTGTTGGAGAACCTTTCGAACTTAAGAAGGTGTTTACTCCAATAATTGGGAATTCACCTGTATGTTTCAACATTTCGTAGTACAATGATTCCTCTTGAATTTTAGAACGTTGGTACATTGTTTCCATAGCTCCTAACACACCACCTCGCTCGGTAATTCGATCAAATTCTAGTAATACGGCTTCTTCCACTAATTCGGTCAATTCTTCAATAATAAACGAACCTTGCAGCGGATTTTCATTTTTCGCTAACCCTAATTCACGGTTGATGATCAATTGAATGGCCATTGCTCGACGAACAGATTCCTCTGTAGGCGTTGTAATTGCTTCGTCATACGCGTTGGTATGCAATGAATTACAATTGTCATAAATCGCATACAACGCTTGTAAGGTTGTTCGAATATCGTTGAAATCAATCTCTTGCGCATGCAGCGAACGACCGGAAGTTTGAATGTGGTATTTCAACATTTGAGCACGTGCATTTGCTCCGTATTTACGCGCTAAGGCTTTCGCCCAAATTCTTCTTGAAACACGACCAATTACCGCATATTCAGGATCAATTCCATTGGAGAAAAAGAACGATAAGTTAGGACCGAAATCGTTGATACTCATGCCACGACTCATGTAATATTCTACATAGGTAAATCCATTTGCTAACGTAAAGGCTAATTGTGTAATTGGATTTGCGCCAGCTTCGGCAATGTGATAACCAGAAATCGAAACAGAATAGAAGTTGCGCACTCCATTTTGAATGAAATATTGTTGCACATCCCCCATTAAACGCAATGCAAATTCAGTTGAGAAAATACACGTGTTCTGCGCTTGATCTTCTTTTAAAATATCTGCTTGTACCGTTCCACGAACTTGCGTTAACGTTTCAGCTTTGATTGTTGAATATATTTCAGCTGGCAACACTTGATCACCTGTAACGCCCAATAACATCAAGCCTAAGCCATTATTTCCTTCTGGTAATTCACCTTGGTAACTTGGTCGAACGGTTCCTTTTTCTTTGTAAATCGCTGCGATTTTTGCTTCAACTTCCGCTTCCAAACCATTTGCGACAATGTGTTTTTCACAATTTTGATCAATTGCAGCATTCATAAAGAATCCCAATAACATCGGTGCTGGACCATTAATCGTCATTGAAACTGAAGTCATCGGATGCGACAAGTCGAAACCAGAATACAATTTCTTAGCATCGTCTAAACAACAAATCGAAACACCTGAATTTCCGATTTTACCGTAAATATCTGGACGTATTGCTGGATCGTTTCCGTATAACGTCACAGAATCAAATGCTGTTGACAAACGTTTTGCAGGCATTCCTAAAGAAACGTAGTGAAAACGCTTATTGGTTCTTTCAGGACCACCTTCTCCAGCAAACATTCGTGTTGGGTCTTCACCTTCACGTTTGAACGGAAATAAACCTGCAGTGTATGGAAATTCTCCTGGAACATTTTCTTGCAAAGACCAACGTAAGATATCACCCCACCCCTTGTATTTTGGTAAGGCAATTTTTGGAATCTGTAAATGTGAAAGCGATTCGGTATGTGTATCTAATTTTAATATTTTATCGCGAACTTTAAATTCAAACGTTGGATTTGTGTACGTAGCTTTTTTGTCCGACCATTTTTGTAAAATGTCCCAATTTTTTGGGTCAAAATTCAACTTTTCAGTTTCAAATGCTTCTGCTAATGCTTTAACCAAACGATCTTTATCCTCCATTGACGACTGACGAATCGTTTCCATAGAAGAATGTAAGCCTTGCAATTTCTCCGCGACCAACACTTGTTCATTCACCCATTTATCATACGAACGGTTGTTTTCTGAGATTTCAGATAAGTAACGTGTACGATCCGGTGGAATAACAAAAATTTTCTCAGACATTTCTTTGGTAATTTGAAACGTTGATTTCAAATCTGCACCAGAAACTTCAACAACTTTATCCATGATCACTTTGTACAACGAATTCATTCCTGGATCGTTGAATTGAGAA
This sequence comes from Flavobacteriales bacterium, assembly GCA_947491305.1. Classification (GTDB taxonomy): domain Bacteria; phylum Bacteroidota; class Bacteroidia; order Flavobacteriales_D; family Crocinitomicaceae; genus M0103. The sequence goes on from CANLIL010000007.1 coordinate 61,319, forward strand.
GCAATCGTTCCGTAAACAGGCATAGAATCAACGTCTGCTTCCCATAAATTATGGTTGCGTTGGTATTGTTTACGCACATCACGCAAAGCATCTAAAGCGCCACGTTTATCGAATTTATTCAATGCAATAACATCTGCAAAATCCAACATATCTATTTTCTCCAATTGCGTTGCTGCTCCATATTCCGGAGTCATCACGTACAACGACATATCAGAATGCTCTAAAATTTCTGTGTCTGACTGACCAATTCCAGACGTTTCCAAAATAATCAAATCGTATTCAGCAGCTTTCAAAACCGTAATGGCTTCCGCCACATGTTTTGACAAGGCCAAATTTGATTGACGCGTAGCCAAAGATCGCATGTAAACTCGGTCACTTTTGATGGAATTCATTCGAATACGATCTCCCAATAAAGCGCCACCAGTTTTACGTTTTGATGGATCAACTGAAACGACAGCAATTTGTTTTGTTGGAAAATCAATTAAAAAACGACGCACCAACTCATCCACTAACGAAGATTTTCCAGAACCACCTGTTCCTGTGATTCCTAAAACGGGTACATTGACACCTTTCGCCAATTCAGTAACTTGCGCTAAAACTGCTTTTGATTCTTCTGGATAATTTTCTGCGGCAGAAATAATATGAGCGATTGCAGGGACAAATTTCTCTTTAATTCGCGGAACATCTTGCGCTACATTTTGTCCGACAGGAAAGTCAGATTTTTCAACTAAATCGTTGATCATTCCTTGCAGACCCATTGCACGACCATCATCAGGATGGTAAATGCGTGTTATTCCGTATGCTTGTAATTCTTCAATTTCTGACGGCAAAATAGTTCCGCCACCACCACCAAAAATCTTGATGTGCGGCGCGCCTTTTTCCTTCAAAAGATCATGCATGAATTTAAAATATTCTGTATGTCCACCTTGGTAAGAAGTCATTGCAATTGCCTGCGCATCTTCTTGAATCGCACAATTCACCACTTCTTCAACCGAGCGGTCGTGACCTAAGTGAATCACTTCACAACCCGTTGCTTGAATGATGCGTCGCATAATATTAATTGCCGCATCGTGACCATCGAATAACGAAGCTGCAGTAACAATTCTAATTTTATTGATTGGCTTGTAAGGCGCTACTATTTCCATAAACTTTTTTGTTCATTTATTTGCGGGGTAAAAATACAAAAAATAGCCGTTATAGAAAGCTTTTGGGAAGAAAGTTGGTGAGGAAAAATTACACCATTTAAAACCTCACAATCATTTTCAAATTGAAGCGACGCTGTGTTAAGTAATTAGGGATTGAATAGTATTTTCCTTCCACATCTTGAATCCATTGTTTGGAAAGGATGTTGTTGATACCCATTAAATTCAAGACTTCAAACGACAAAATAGCATCGGTGAAGTTTTTAGAAAAGAAATTCTTTTTGGCTTTTTTCTTGTATAAGAAATCGTAGGAAAAACCAATGTCAACTCTAAAATAGGAACTCATGCGCAAGGTATCTTTGTAGCGACTCGGGTCTGGCGGACCATATGGCAAAGGAGTACCATATTGCAAGCCCATTTGAACAGAAAAACTTTCGTAACCCGGCATGCGGTCTTGCACCAATGCACCAAAATTCAAGAATTGATCGGTTGGACGTGGAATGTACCCTGGAAAAATGGTTGCGCTATCAACAATTGTTTGATCTTCTGAATAGCCAAAAATTATTTTTTCACCCGCAGCATTGTAGAATTCTTTGTAGGAATCATTCAAAATATCTTCTTTAGTAGACATGATTCCAACTTTGAAAAATGATTCGATTCCTTCGATAAATTGTCCGTGTACATTCAAATCTACCCCATACGCATAAGCAACAGCATTGTTATCTGCATAATAACGTGTTCGAACATTTTCGATTTCGTACGGATTCACATCCCACATGTATTTGTAATAGGCTTCAGCGGTAAATTTAAACGGCACTTCTCTGTTCCACATGTTGAAAAACAAATCTGAACCAGCAACAATGTGAAACGATTTTTGTGCTTTTACATTTAAATTTAATTGTCCATCAAAAGTTCTAAATTCTCTGTAAAATGGCGGCTGGTAATACAAACCTGTTGCCAAACGAAAAGCAACGTCTCTTCTGCGCACTTGCCCATTTCGCACCATGTATAAACGAGGAATAAACGTCACAGAAATTCTTGGTGTTACAAAAAATTCTTGGTTCGCAGAAGTATATCCAACACGCGACCCAATGTTTAAGGCCCATTTCGAATTGGATTCACGTATGGTATCTGAAAAAGTTTTCACAACGCGTTTCCCGTCAATTTTGAATTTTTTGGAAGCAACAGCTACAAAATCTCGTTTTGTTTTGGACCACGCAAAATTTCCTTGTAAAAAACCTGTCAAACGGTACGATTCCAACGCTAATTTTCCTTTAATGGTTTCCAATAATTCTACTTGGTTCGGAGAAGCTTGTGGCAATGAATATCCAGCAGAATCAATCATTTTCCATTCGCTCAATTTGTCATTAAAAACATCGTGTTGGTAATTAACACCCCAATTCAACGCATGATTGCGGTAATTAATACGATCGCTGTCAATGTATTTGTTTTTAATCACAAATTGACCATTGTGATAGACGTTCACAATCGTAGCCGTTAATTGGTTGCGTGCATGGTTCAAAAAAGTTCCAATGCCTAAAACAGCAATTGAATCGCCATAATTTTCTTTCGAAGGATCCGTTTCTAATTGATTAATGAAATATTGTCCTTGAATGTCAAATGCTTCTTTTTCATTGGTATTGAACACAGTTGTGTAAAAATCCAATTTCGTGCGTTTGTTGACACGCCACTTCAAGGCTGTTCCCCCCATCATGGTTTGAAAACGGGTCAATTCTTGTCCATCGAAATAAATCTTAAAACGGTACGCTTCATTCGCTGTTCCGAAATCAGTTTCTTGTGTTTGTGGAGAAAATTGATAGGTATTGCTTGAAAAATGTCCGATTACAGACCACGATAAGTTTTCAGTCAACTCATAATTTGTCAAAAATTGCGCATCCCAAAAGACTGGATTGTAACCACCTTGTGCGGGCAAAGAATTTAAGAAATAACCATTAGAACGGTACCTTGCACCAACCAAATAATTAAACCGCGAAGATACTTTTTGTTCAGCATGCGCTTCAATTCCCAACATAGAAGCCATTGCAGAACCTCTAAAAACCGAAGGTGTTTTGTATTCAATATCCAAAACAGAACTTAATTTATCGCCGTATTGTGCGTCAAAACCACCTGCAGAGAATCGAATGGATTTCACCAAGGCAGAATTGATAAAACTCATTCCTTCTTGCTGTCCACTTCTTGTTAGAAACGGTCGATAAATCGAAAAACCATTGACATATACTAAATTCTCATCGTAGCTTCCACCGCGAACGTTGTAATTACTGGTTAATTCATTGTTGGAAGAAGCAGCTGTTGTGTAAACCAATGACCGTTCAACACTTGCATTGGGTAATTTTTGCAAATCATAATAAGGCAATTTTGGGATTTCAAACGGATCTGAAAGAGAAGCTTTTACATTTACTTCTTGTTGAATAATAAAGGGGAATTTGATTGTTCCAACAGAAAAAGTGGTTTGATTTGGTATGTAAAATGTTCTTATCTCAACAATGTCTCCGGATTGAAAACGCACCTTCAAACTATCATTTGCAAGTGCATTGAATTCAAATTCACCCTTTTCATTACTAAATATTGCTTGGTTCGTTGAATTTTCCAGTTGAATTTTTACTAAGTCAATTGCTGTGCCTTTTTTGTCAACACAACGACCCGAAACAAGCACTTGTTGTGCAAGCAGCTGAAAAGAAGACATTAAAAACAAAACAATTAGTATACGCATAAATTAAAATCTAGCCTACAAACGGCATTTTTAGTAAAAAAGTGTACAAACTTACATTATATTTTAGGATTGAAAAAGGTGCTTATTTCTCATTTGCTCTTAGAACTACAAACTCAGGGTCGAATGGATCGATTGCTTTGTAGAAAAGCTCCACGATTTCAGATACATTTCCAGTAGCGCACAATTGAAATAAATTCAAGGAACGTTCTTGCATTCCATTCGAAGGAAACAATTTTTCATTGACTTGTTCAATCGTTTTTAAAGCTGTTTCGTGTCGTTGCTTGACTGATTTAACAACTTTTTCTTGAATTGATGCAACTTGCTTTTCCAATTTCAATGTTTCGGCTTGGGCATATTTTTCCAAGTTAAAATCAGCAGCCATTACTTTGTCTACAATACTTGATTTTAGATCCAGCATCTGTTTCTCAATGCTTGAAAAGTCTACATCATCTGCAGCAAACTCTTTCAAATACGCTTTTTTAACGATGGCAACATCTTCAAATAATTGAGACAAGTTCATCGATACTTTATCCATTTTTTTTGCATTTGCAGAATCAATAAACAGCAAAGAAGAACGCACTTGAATCAATGGATACACTTCATGAACCGCGTCAAAAACGCCTTTCAATTGCAACCAATAGGACATTTCTCCAACTCCACCAACGTAACACAAATTGGGCAAAATAGTTTCTTGGTACAAAGGTCGAAGTATCACATTGGGTGAAAAACGTTCTGGGTTAGCCATTAATTCTGCTAACAAATTTTCTTTGGTAACATTCCCTTTTCCTTCGATAAAAAAACCATCTTCAAGTTTTACAATTCGCTCTCTGGATTGTTCTTGTAAATAAAACAAGTTAATTTCACGTGCATTGACTTGTAATTTATAGCCTTCTTTCTGTAAAACCTCGTTGGTCTTTTGAACGGCATGATAGGAAAATTGATGTTCCAACTCTTTTTGCATTGTCGCAACAAATTCAGTTTTTAAAGCGCGTTGATCGCCATCTACAATTACTAATCCGTATTTCTGAAATAAGGCATTAACAAAGGAAAACGTTGCTTCTGCCAAATTTTTACCAGCATAAGCATCCATCAAAATATCAATCTCGTTATCTGTATGCGATGAAAACAATGCTTTAACAGTGTTTTTAACCGCTTCAAAATCAGTTAAGTCAAAACGTCCAACTGGACCTTTTTGTGAAGTTTCCCATGTAATTTGTTGATTGAACAATTGTATGGTTTGAATTTCTTCAAAATCATGATCTTCAGATGCCATCCAAAAAACGGGAACAAATTTGTTTTCAGGATAAGCTAGGGCTAAATCTTCAGCCAAACGAATTACATGGAGAATTTTATAAATAAAATAGATTGGACCGGTAAACAAAGATAATTGGTGTCCTGTTGTCACCGTAAATGTAGTTGATTCTTTAAGCGCTTCTATGTTTGCTTTTACCTTTTCCGTAGTTGTGATATTAGCATAATTTTGAGTTAATACAGTTACCAAAACAGCTCTTTTCTCCTCGCTAAACTGTTGTTTTTTCAACGCAATTTGTTGTTCAAAATTTTCTTTTGAAAAAACACGATTGATAAAAGGAAGTAATCGCTCTTGATGGCACGCTAAGTTCAATTGTTGATCTGTAAACAAGCCCGTATCTCGACGCTTAAAAGTGAATTTTTGCATGGACAAATTTAAGGAAAAATGGTTGAAATAGTTTGATTTCATTTCAATTTAAAAAGCTAAATTTTGAATTGCAAGAAAAATGTCAAATATTTGTATAACAAAAACTTAACTAGATGAAGAATTATAATTTAAAATTCAAACACATCCTTTTGATTGTTTCAAGCTTTTTAATCGTTAGTTGTAAAAAAACGATCAATTGTCCAGGTTTTCCTGAAGGATTAAAAAATTATTTTCCAGACACTTCGCTCTTAAAATTCACTAATTCTGCCAATGACACACTTAAAATTGTAATGAACATCAAATATGTAACACTCCCAAGAACTGAATCCAACAATCCATTAAGTGAAGGCGGATCAGGAAGTGCTCCTTTTTGTATTGAGCAATTAACGTATCGTAATAATTATGGTTCTACTATAGAACTCTATTTCGATATTTCCTTGAGTGAAAAAGAAAACTACACTAAATTACGTTTGTATTTGACAGAAGAATTTGTTTCAACTAGTAATTTTTATATTGAAGCATCAACCACTCCATCTTCACTTGGCACAGATAAAGTTTTTGGAGATACGATAAATATGAACAGCTCGATGGGGCGATTCAATTTTACACAACTCATTTATGGGCAAGGCATCGTTAAGTTATATGATGCTGTAAACAATTGTGAATGGAATAGGGTTTTTTAGTTATTTATAGAAAGTAACAAAATGAAAAAACTATCTTTGTAAAAAAATAGAATAAATGGAAGCAATTATTACAACAAACAAAGGAACAATGAAAGTTTCATTGTATACAGAAGATACGCCAAAAACAGTTGCGAATTTTGTAAAATTAGCAAAAGATGGTTTTTACAATGGGTTGAAATTTCACCGTGTTTTGCCTGATTTCGTGATTCAAGGTGGTTGTCCTAACTCACGTGATGGAGCAAATGGAATGCCTGGAACAGGTGGACCTGGTTACAAAATCGATTGTGAAGTAACAGGTGGAAACCAATACCACGATCGCGGTGTTTTATCAATGGCACACGCAGGAAGAAATACAGGTGGTTCACAATTTTTTGTTTGTCACTCACGCAACAATACAGCACATTTAGATGGAAATCATACATGCTTTGGAAAAGTTATCGAAGGCGTAGATGTAATTGATGCGATTCGTCAAGACGATTCAATCGATTCAATCGAAATTGTTGATTAATCATATTAAATATTTCAAAAAGCCTGTGAAAACAGGCTTTTTTTTGTTCTATACTTAGGATGTAAAGACGAAAGGATATAAAGATTTAAAGACAAAAGGATCTTAAGATTTTAGGACTTCAAGAGACAAGACTTTAAGAGGCAGGATTTTAGGACTACAAGGCTTTAATACCAGATCGTTATTCTGTTGAAATTTAAAAACTAATGCCTAATTAACTAACTACTAATGCCCTTAAAAAAAGACAAAAGGATCTTAAGATTTTAGGACTTCAAGAGACAAGACTTTAAGAGGCAGGATTTTAGGACTACAAGGCTTTAATACCAGATCGTTATTCTGTTGAAATTTAAAAACTAATGCCTAATTAACTAACTACTAATGCCCTTAAAAAAAGACAAAAGGATCTTAAGATTTTAGGACTTCAAGAGACAAGACTTTAAGAGGCAGGATTTTAGGACTACAAGGCTTTAATACCAGATCGTTATTCTGTTGAAATTTAAAAACTAATGCCTAATTAACTAACTACTAATGCCC
>CANLIL010000008.1 GCA_947491305.1 Flavobacteriales bacterium
AGATAGGCACTCTTTTTCTATTGACAAGGGTTTTTAACAATCTTTTTTTGAAAAAGTTTTTGCATCGCACTTAACTTGTTGAAAAATATAGCTTTGGATCATCAAAAATTATGAGATAATTATTCAAACTCTGATAATAAACGTAATTTATCATTGAATTCACTGAAGGATTTACCAATTTCACTTAGATCTTGAAGTGCAATTTGACTATTTAAACTTGCTACCATTTTATTTGTTTCACCCGCATTTATTGCATTAACAGCAAAATTACCCATTGTTGTTGCCAGTAATCGGTCTTTAGCTGATGGGCTCCCTCCTCGTTGAATGTGGCCTAATATGGTTTGACGAATAGAAGTATCAGGGAAATAAGGTTTTAACTTTTCTAATATAACCGTTGAATTACCAGCGTCATCTCCTTCTGCAATAATTACTATAGTAGCTTTTTTTAAATTAATATTATGTTGAATTTGTGTAATGAGTTTTTGAAGATCAGTTGTCTCTTCAGGAATTAATACTGTTTCAGTTCCAGAACATAATGCACTATCAATAGCCAAAGAACCTGCATCTTTACCCATTACTTCAACTAAAAAAACACGGTGGTGGCTACTTGCTGTATCACGAATTTTATCTATAGAAGTTACAACAGTATTTAAAGCCGTGTCAAATCCTATGGTATAATCAGTTCCTTTAATGTCATTATCAATTGTTCCAGGGATACCGATGATTGGTATATTCATTTCTATTCCCAATAACATTGCACCAGCAAAAGTTCCATCACCACCGATGACAATCAAACCGTCAATTGCTTCCGATTTTAAAAATTCAATTGCTTTTTCCCTACCTGCTGATGTCATAAATTCTTTAGATCTTGCTGTTCCTATAATTGTACCGCCCAATTGAATACAATTCTCAACATCATTTTCGCTCATAACTTTCCCTCTTCCTTCAATCATACCTTGAAAACCATCGTAAATGGCATAAGGAATCAAATCAAAATGTAAACATGTTTTTACGATTGATCGAATTGCTGCATTCATTCCAGGCGCATCACCTCCAGAAGTTAAAAAGGCTATTTTTTTCATTTCATGACTTAATTAATCAGATTATTTCCTTCTAAGTTAGTGAATATTCATGTTTTTTAGTAATATTAGGATTAGAATTTATGGAAAATATATTTTTACGCATCTATTAGTAGATATGGGGTTAATTAAACGTATATATTATAAATCATTAACTGATGAAGCTTTGATTGATTTAATGAAAAATCAAGAAACGGAAGCTTTTAGTGAACTGTATTTGCGTTATGCTCATTTAGTAATAGGTGTTTGCATGAAATACCTTAAAAATAAAATGGTCGCTGAAGATACTACAATGCAAGTATTTGAGAAAATTCAACACAAACTTAAGACACATACTGTTTCAAATTTTAAGTCATGGCTGTATATGGTGACAAAAAATGAATGTTTTATGTATTTAAGGACTGTAAAAAGTTTTAATGAAACAGCTGATTTTGCAAAACTATCCATTGAAGAAGAAGAAGATGCCGTATTAAAAGATGTTAAATACGAACTTCTTGAAAAGCAATTGAACGATTTAAAAGAAGATCAACGGGATTGTTTGGTTCGATTTTACCTAAAGAATGAATCCTATCAGCAAATTAGCGATGCGCTTAATATCAGTATTAACCAGGTTAAAAGTGCCCTTCAAAATGGGAAACGGAATTTGAAAATAAATTTAGAAAAACACAGTATTTTTCAAGAAACTACCAACAATGAAGATTAAATTATTAAATAGATCCACTATTCAACGCTATTTTTCTGAGAAAAATCAGAAGAAACGAAATGCAATAGAACAACAAGCGCAAACTAGTTTGTTTGAATCTGATGCGTTGGAAGGTTGGGAGGTATTGGCAAATGATTCGTTTGATTTCAAAAAGTTGGATCGACGTTTTGGACCAAAAGATTACTTTTTCACAAAGGGTTTAATTGGTTTAATCGCTTTATCTGTAATTGGGATCATTCTCTTAATTCAAATCAAACCAACTACAACATCTTCAGTAAAACAAACAAACAAAAACTTTTCACAAACTAAGACCTTTACTAATGAAACAACTCCTATTCTTTCAACTGAAGCAATAAACGGTACTGAAAACGAAAACAATAACAACTCCACTACAATTATTCCAATTAAAACAGCGGTTAACATTAAACAAAAAATTCAAAGGGATTTTGATTTTACGCAATTACGACTTCCATTTAAAGGAGCCAACGAAATACAAACGACATCAAATAAAGCAGTTTCAATTCAAACTAAAAAAGGTACTGAATTTTATTTGTATGCGCTTAAACTAGTTGACTATAGAAATTATCGTTCAAAACAAATCAAGATTACAGCAGAGGAATTCATTACAGGGACACCTGCAAACATAAATGAAGCTTCTAAAACTAATGCAGATGAATTGGAAAATATAAACAATTTTACCTACATAGAATTTTTAGGAAAAGCGATGGAAGTTTTTTCAAAAAATGAATATAAAAAGTCACTTTGGTATTTTAAAACAATTTTAGCGAATTATCCGGATGATGTAAATGCTCTATTTTATAGCGGTATGAGCTGGTTTCAATTAAAAGAATATGACAATGCAACAACAGCTTTCCAAAAGGTAGTTGCAGCACCTTTTTCTAACTTTAACGAAGAAGCAGATTGGCATAGTGCACTTTCACTTTTAAAACAGCATCGAAAGGAAGCTGCCGAAACAAAGTTGGCTGAAATAATTCGATTGAATGGTTTTTATGCCGCCCAAGCTAGAAGGATGATGCATTAAAAAAAGTACCTATAAAATTGAGGGTTTAATAAAATGCGTTCAAAATTAACTTCTGGGATTTGTTTGTTTTCAAATGCCGTTAAGACATCTTCAACAACATTTTTTAATTGATTGTTAAAATTAACTGCAATTGGTTTTTCGAAATTTATCCAATAATTTAATTCTCTGTAAAAGGACAAACTTAACTCCGTTAAAACAGTAACACCCAATCTTCTTAAACTTTCAGCGTTACATTCTTGCTCGAACTGACCACTCATTGGAATAACCATTAATTTTTTTCCCAAATACATCGCTTCTGCGGGCAACTCAAATCCTGCTCCACATAGAATTCCGTCACAGGAAATCAAACTAGTGGTGAAAGATTCTTTGTCGATTGGCTTGAAGGTGACATTTTTTTCAGTGTATTCTGTAGTTGTATATTTTGAAAAAACATGCCATTCAACCGGGAAATGGGATAATATATTAAAGATTCGTTTATTATCATAAGCTGGTAAATAAACGGTGAAATGATTTGAATTACTAGGTTCTAATTGACGAACAGCATCTCTAATTATTGGACCGTAAATTTGCTTGTCGTATTCTTCAAAATGAAATCCAAATTTAAGTTTGGTAGGACAATAATGACTTAGTATGTAATTGCTAATTATATCTTTTTTAATAGGTTTAGGTGAACTTTGATGTAAAACAGCTGCCTGATGACTTAATTCAATACTAGGAACATTATGAATCAAAGCTGACCAAGCAGAAATTGGTTCGAAATCAGAAATCACTAAATCATATTGTTTAATCGGAAAGTTCTTAATGTCGCGAATAAAGTCTATTGGATGAGATTTGAAAATAGTACTCATCAAATCCACTTTCCCTTTTTTAGAAGCCATAAAAGTTAGACCGCTTTTATTATAATTAATTTCAAAAGAGCTTTTTAACTGTGATTGATTTCCGCTAATGATCACATCAACATCTGCATATTTTGAAAATTCAGGAATAATTTCTTCAGCTCTGCTGAGATGTCCGTTTCCTGTGCCTTGAATACCATATAATATTTTCATACACGTTCAATTAATTTATAACAGTTAGTTTTTCAATAACTTCCTCAAATAATTGAGCATAACTCAAACTTAAATCTTCTTTTTCCTCAATAATTGCTTTGGTATGCTGGTGTTTATACAGCGTCCATTGTCCATCAGAATATTCTAATGCAGTTGCGTTTTCTACCCAATCTCCGGAATTCAAGTAGGTAACCTCTTTGTCTTTAACTGCAATTTTCTTAATTTGAGGTTGATGAATGTGCCCACAAACAACATAATCATATCCATTTTCTATGGCAATTTCTGCAGCTGTTGTTTCGAAATTATTTACATACTTAATAATTCCTTTGACACTGTCTTTTACTTTTTTTGACAAAGAGATTTTCTCTCTGCCTAACTTAACAGATATCCAATTGATAAAAGTATTTAAGAGAATCAACAAATCATATCCTTTACCGCCTAGCTTAGCGACCCATTTCGAATGCTTCATTGTTGTATCAAATACATCACCGTGGAAAATCCATGCAGTACCTGTGTCTAATTTTAAAACTAATTTATTTTGAATGTGGAAATTTCCAATACTGAAATTGGCAAACTTTCGAAACATCTCATCATGGTTTCCAGTAATGTAATGAATCTTTGTCCCTTTGGTTAATAAACTTGTAATACTTTGTATTACTTTCATATGAGATTTTGGGAAATACCGTTTGTTGAATTGCCAAATATCAATGATGTCACCATTTAATATTAGAATTTCTGGCTCAATACTCTCTAGATAATTTACAAGTTCTTTCGCATTGGATCCATATGTGCCTAAATGGACATCTGAAATTACAACAACTTCTATTTTTCTTTTTAAACGCATGTTAATTGTTTTCACAAAGAACACGTTCTAATGTTGCCTTAAGTTTAAGCCCATTTTAATTTAAATGAACTTGTTAAAACACTAGTGTTAATAAGTCGAAAAGGATGAAAATGGAGTTAATTTATGAAAATCAGTTCTTTTTCATTTTTTTGATTGCCCAGTTAAAAGATGAACTGAAAAATATACCTAATAAAGAACCAAAAAAAGCTAAACTAAAATAATGGGGTATTTTGAATAAAAACTTATTGATTAAAAGAAGAACCAAAAATCCAACTGCAAACTGAATGAAAAGTGATCGTATTTTCTTAATCATTTGAATGTAAAGATTGAGTTGTTTTCTTTTACCATTTTCTTTAATAATGGATTTGGACGATAACGGTCTTCACCATATTCTTCGAAAAGTTGATTTAAAGTATTAAGTAAAGTTGAATAGCCGATTTCTTCCGCCCATTTCAATAAGCCTTTTGGATAGTTTACGCCTTTTGTCATGGCAACATCAACATCTTCTGCTGATGCAACTTGCATAAATACAGCGTCAAACGCTTCATTGATTAACATAGCGAGAATTCTATCAGAAATTTTCTTTCCAAGCACCTCATCTTTAGTTGCAGAAGGGAAAACAGCATTTTCTGAATAATCATAAAACCCGCGGCTCGTTTTTCTTCCATAATAACCTGCTTCTTTGTGGCGTTTTTGGGTAAACGAAGGTTTAAAACGCGGATCAAAATAAAAAGCTTCAAAAACAGATTCTGTAACGGTATAATTAACATCATTACCAATATAATCCATTAATGTAAAAGGTCCCATTTTAAATCCAATGGATGTCATTGCCCAATCAATCGTTGCGTAATCTGCAATTCCCTCTTCAAAAATTCTTAAGGCTTCACCATAAAATGGGCGCGCAACACGATTGACAATAAACCCTGGCGTATCTTTACATACAACGCCAAATTTCCCCCATGAATCAATTATTTTTTTTGAAAAATCGAGTGTTACTTGACTCGTTTGAACAGCAGGAATAATTTCAACCAAAGGCATTAATGGTGCTGGATTGAAAAAATGAATGCCGACCACACGTGAAGGATTTGCTAAAGCAGCTCCAATTGAAGCAATCGATAAAGAAGAGGTGTTAGATGCCAAAATACAATCATCTGAAACCACTGCTTCTAATTGTTTGAAAACAGAATGTTTAATTTCTAATTTTTCAACAATTGCTTCTATAACAATTTTACATGCTTTAAAATCTGAACTATCCGTTGAATACGAAATTCTTCCTTGAATATTTATTTTTTCGTCAGCGGAGATCGTGTTTTTTTCAACCAAACGAACTAACACTTTATCTAAATTCGCCTCAGCTTTGGTCAACATATCTTGATTTAAATCAACCAAAACGACTTCACATGCATGTTGAGCTGCAACTTGTGCAATTCCAGCACCCATTGTTCCAGCACCTAATACTCCTACTACCATATTTTTAGATTTTTAGACTTTTGGAGACAAGATACAGGACTTATTTCAATAAACAATTCCAATATGAATCCAATAGTATCGTTTAATTTGTTTTATTTTAATGCACTTATTTTTCGTTTCAATCCACCTATCATTCGTTGATTAATGTGGAGTTTTTCAATAATAAAATCTACTTCAATAGCGAAGATTTCATTACAAAGTAATAATTGAGTTTCCAATTCATAAGAAGAAGAAATAGCGATATTCAAAAAATGAAGAAATTCTTTATCTGATGTTCTTCCTGAACCTTCAGCAATATTAGAAGGAATTGAAATAGCACATCTTTGAATTTGGCTTTTTAAACCATATTTTTCTTCAGATGGTAATTGAATACATAAATCATAAATATCTTTTACGATAGCAAATGAATCCTTCCAAATCCCTAGATCTCTAAAGTTATGTTTCATTTTCCAAAATACTTATTATTTTCTATCGTCTCTAAAATCTTGACTCCAATTATCTCCAATCTACTTTACTCCTAAATCTTGACTCATTCCTCCAATTATCTCCAATCTACTTCACTCCTAAATCTTGACTCCTGACTCCAATTATCTCCAATCTATTTATCTATTCTCCCTTAAAAACAGGTTTTCTTTTTTCTAAAAAAGCGTTCACTCCTTCTCTGAAATCATACGTTAAGCCTGCTTCTGTTTGCAACGTTTCTTCCAATGCAAGTTGTTCTGTCAAAGTGTTTCTATAACTTTCGTTAACCGCTTTTTTGGTCAAGCCCAATGCTCTAGTTGGCATCAAAGCAATCGATTGAGAAAATGAATTAACTTCCGCATCAAACAATTCATCTTCTACCGCTTTGTAAATCATGTTTAATTGATCCGCTTGTTCACCCGATATTTTATCACCTGTCATAAACAAAGCCATTGCTTTTTGAGAACCAATTATTCTTGGTAAAAAATAAGTACCTCCTGAATCTGGAATTAATCCAATTTTTGAGAATGCTTGAACAAAAGCAGCACTTTTCTTCGCAATCGTAATATCACAAGCCAATGCGATGTTAGCGCCTGCTCCTGCTGCAACACCATTCACGGCTGCAATGATTGGCTTTTCAATGGTACGAATACGCTCTATAATTGGATTATAATGATCGCGAACAATCGCTTGCAATTCTGGTCCTTCTGGATCGATTGCTTCTGACAAATCTTGACCCGCGCAAAACGCTTTTCCTTCACCTGTTAGCACAATAACTCTAACTTGGTCATTCAATGCTGCTTTATCTAATTCACTTTGTAATAATAAAGCCATTGCTTTGTTGAAAGAATTAAAAACAGCTGGTCGATTTAATTTTAATTGACAAACACCATTTTCGATCGTTGTAAGAATTTCCATTTTCAAAAATTTTATGCAACGAAGATACAATATACTCCTGAATTAGCTTTAATTTCTTAGCAAAAACAAGTGCATTTTACATTTTATAAATTTCGTTCATTTTTTTAATACGATCAATCAATAAGGATTGTAAGCTTAACGGTTTTACCACTTTGACTTCGCCTCCAAATGACAACACTGTTCGAATCAATTCTTCAGAAACCAACACCTCTAATTTGAATACACTCAATTTTGAGGTTTCCTTTATTTTTTCTTGAGAGGCATGCAAAGGTTGTGAATCGATGTACTTTGCTGCAATTGGATTAGCTTCTAATTCAATCTTTACAGGGTTTTCGTTGTTACTTGTCGAAATGCCTACCGCATATTTAAAATAAGAATCCGGATTGAAATCTTGTGGTTTTTGAACAATTTCATCTGTAATTGTCAAATCATTTAACCGGTCCAAAGCATAGGTAATAATTGCTTTTTTATCTTGATCGAAACTTATTAAATACCATCTGTTTCGGTATTCCTTTAATAACAATGGAACTACTTTTCTATTTTTAGGTTGGTCGGTAACAAAACTCGCATAGGAAAAGGTTACAAGTGTCGACGATTTAATCGCGTCCAATAACTGAGGCAAAAACTCACTTCCTCCTGTAGAAACTGCCGATTCAAATTGTATGTAATTGTTTATTTCTTGATCATTTGGATTACTCGCTATTGAAACGCGATCGACAATTTTATCAATGGCATTTCCAAACTGCTTAAACATTTCCACTTCTCTAAATTGCATCAACGTACTTACCGCAAATTTAATGGAACTTAAATCGTCTTCTGTAAGTGGAATATCATTGATGGAAAAGTCTGGATCTTCGTAATAATATCCTTTATCTAATTTACTGTATTTAATAGGAGCGTCGTGTTCCATTTTCATGGAAAACATATCTTTTTCGATGGTCGAATCACAAATATTAACTCCGTCAATTGAGCCGTACAAAGCTTCTTCACAAGCTTCTCTTAAATCCTGTTTCGTTGGAAATTTTTTATATTTATTTCGAATGCAACGATCGATGATTCGATATCTAATAAGTGCATTCTTAATGTGTGGCATAACTAATTCAGTGCTTTCACTTGGTGGTAACCAAACAATTCATAAAACTTGATTGCTTTTGCAACTTCTTCTGGAACATCTTCTTCCCAATGTGCATTAGCTTTTATTTTAGACAAAACATCATCAGACATAATGTGTAACAAATGACTGTCAAATTCTTCAATTGCTTCCATCTTATTGTTGTCTTTCAAGTAGTTTAATAAACCGTTCAAATGTTTTGGAATTACCAATTCATGCAACGTATACAAATCTCCTGAATCAACTTCATTCGCTGGATAAACAAACATTTTAACGTTGTGACCAAATCCACGACCAAATGCTTCCAATAAACCTCCTGGCAAATTATCGTAATAGCGTTCGTCAAAAATTGTATGAAGATTATACACTCCAACAATCACGCCCATTCGTTTTCCTTTGGCAATGGTTGCTAAATAATCGACCATTTTGTAATGTTTCAAATAATTAGAAATCATTACAGTATAACCTAAAGAACCTAATAATTCTGCACGATCCACAAAATCTTTGTCTGAAATCTTCCCGTCTGCCGTTAAATCTTTCAGCGTTAATTCAAAAATTTCACATACATTTTCAGCTTGAACATCCTCTTCTTTTAAGAACTGTTTTCTACCAGATTCGATCATATCGATATGCACTTTTGTTACGGGTCTGAATCGACCACGCATCAATAAAATATTCTTTTTATATAAAGCAGCAGCCGGTTGCAAAACATTTCCGCACAAATCGAACATTGTTGCATCTGTAATTCCTCTTTTTACTAAATTCAATGCGACAATTCGGTTGTCAATTTCTTCCATATCTGGACCAGACACGCGCAACATATCTATTTCCATGCGGTCACGCGGCAAGCGATGCACTAAACTTGATAAAAATTCATTGAAATCTGCTGAAAAGTAACACGCATAAACAAGATTCACACCCAAAATCCCAATAGCTTCTTGTTGCGCTTTGTGACTATTATCGTGCATTTGAATGTGTAAAATAACTTCATTTGGTTCTGCTTCCAAATTCATTTGAAAACGGATTCCAACCCAACCTTGACCTTGATTCGTTTTGTGGTAATTTAACGATTCAACCGTATTACAGAAAGCAAAAAAACGCGATTCTTTGTATTTATTAGGTAATCGGTATTTTAAGGTTTCATATTCAGTATTCAACATGGTAATCAAGCGCTCTTCACATACGTAGCGAGAAGCCTCACCATACATTGAATCTGAAACTTTCATGTCATATGCTGACTGCGTATAAGCAATTGTCCCAGAACTTCCTCCAGCTTTGAAAAAGTTAGCGGCAACTTCTTGCCCTGCACCAATCTCTGCAAAACAGCCATAAATATCTGGTGTTAAGTTTATTTTAAGCGCTTTTTCTTCTGTTGTTAATTTACGTTCGTCAATCATACTTTTGAATCTAGTTGCAAAGAAACTAATTTTTTACCTCTTGTCGTTAATCTGGGTCTTGAAATTTAGCATTATTCTCAAAATCAATAGAGATAACAACTAAAAATAGCTTGAATTTGTCTGAATTTATGCTTAATTTTATTCTTTTAAACACATTGAATATTACACCATGATTGAAGCATTAAAAACAGATTTAAAACCATTAAAAATTGTAGATGCATCAGCAGGAAGTGGAAAAACGTATCGATTAGTAAAAGAATATTTACGCTTATTATTGAATGAAAGTGAAGATGTGAAACGATTTGCACGCATCATAGCTATGACTTTCACGAATAAAGCAGCAATCGAGATGAAAATTAGAATTGTACGGGCTTTAGATGAATTAAGTCACCCACATCTTTACGGTGAAAAATCACTTAAGTTCGGTAAGGAATTGAGCGATGAATTAATGGTGAAACCAGAACAAATTCATGAAAGGTCAAAATTTATTCTAAAATCGATATTGCATTCTTACGAGGATTTTTATGTCATGACCATTGATAAATTCAACTTAAAATTGATTCGTTCATTTAGTAGAGATTTAGATTTACCGAATGATTTTGATGTTATTTTGGAGGAAAAACTTCTCATCGAACAAGTTGTTGATACTATAATGAATAAAATTGGTGCAACAGGTTTAACAAATCTTACAGAAACGGTATTTAAATACGCTCAAAATAATTTAGACGAGGGCGAAAAATGGAATTTCAGAGATAAATTAGTTGAATTTGGAACGTTATTAAACAAAGAAAAGGACCAAGATCTAATTGAAAAATTGATGCAATTGGATTTTTCAACGCAGAGATTTATACAATTGAAAACTGCTTTTACTCAAACAAACGAGTTGTTTTTATCCAAATGTAAAGCTGTATACGAGCGATTTATTGCGCACAACATTCCAACAAGCAGCTTGCCCGGTGGATCTAATCTTCTGAACAAATACAAAGCAATGAACCAATTGAATGCGTATCCAAATGATGGTTTTTTTACCGATACTTTCATAAAAAATATTTGTGAAGAAACGCCAAAAAACAAAACTTATCCAGACGATTTAAAACTAGCGTCAATAGAATTAGTTAAATATTACGATGAAACAAAGGCTTCTTATTTCTTGCAAAAACATTTTTTGGCAAATTTCTACAACATGGCATTGCTAAAATTCATGGCAATGGAATTATTTGATATTAAAAAAAGCGAGCAATTAATTCGAATTTCAGAATTCAATAAATTAATTGCAGATTTGGTTAAAAACGAAAATGCGCCTTTCATATATGAGCGTTTAGGAGTTCGTTACAAGAATTTTCTGTTGGATGAATTCCAAGACACTTCACGTTTACAGTGGTTGAATATGGTTCCGTTAATTCATGAATCCATTTCAAAATTGGATAAAAACTTAATTGTTGGCGATCCTAAACAATCCATTTACCGCTTCAAAAATGGTGTTGCAGAACAATTTGTAGCGCTTCCTAAAATTTACAATCCTGAAAATGAACCTTCAATAACGAAGGACTCTAGTTACTTTGAGGAAATGGGTGAAGTTGATTTTTTAAAGGAAAATTGGCGTTCGTCAAAATCTATTGTAACGTTCAACAATGAATTGTTTCCTTTGTTAAAAGAACATTTATCAGACGAAGCAAAGGATTTTTACAAATCTATTCATCAAAATGTTGTTTCAAAACAAGTGGGTTTAGTTGCAGTTTTTTCAAAGGAAATTGAAGACGAGGAAATTGATATTGTTGCTAAGATAATTGAGAAAATTGAACAATGTGAAAAAGACGGATTTAAACGAGGTGACATCTGTATTTTGGGCGACCGAAATAAACAGACAAATAGTTGGGCAAATGCATTATCTGAGAAGGGTTACAAAGTAGTTTCAGCGGATTCATTATTGATTAAACACGATTTAAAAATCAAATTAATCATATCTTATTTCAAACTTCGACTGAATCCATCCAATGCGAGTGAGCAAAGAAAATTTATTGATATCTATTATCGAATAAAAAAAGAAGAGACATTTGTAGGAATGCAACGTTTTTTGGAGGAAAAAACTACAAAAGAAGGTCGAAAATATTTTTTCTTGAACTTTGACGCGTTTGTTATTACTACGTTTCAACATTTAACTGATTTTTACTGTAAATACGAGAATCTATACGATTTAACGCAATCTTTTTATAGCTTTTTAAATTGGAATGAATTAGAAAATCCCTATTTGCATCACTTCGCAGATTTTGTGCACGATTTCGAATTGAAAAAAGGGCCAGATTTGAAAGATTTTTTAAAGCATTTTGAAGTACTTAAATCAAAAACAGCTATTCAAATTCCAGAAAGTGATGATGCGATTAAAATAATGACCATCCATAAATCAAAAGGGCTTGAATTCCCCGTTGTTATTCTCCCTGACATAAATTTCTCAACGGAATTAAAATCTTTTAAAAAGTACTTATTTGAAACAGATGGTACAATTCTGTATTCAACCTTAAAAGAAGAATCACCAATTCCAATGATTAGTGAATTGCACAAAACTGAATTAAATCAACAATTTACGGATGTGTTAAACCTTTGTTATGTCGCATTTACCCGTCCAGAATCAAGATTGTATGTGCTTAATTATTTTACAAAAAAAGGCTTTGGCAAGATAATTCATGAATGCTTTAAGAAAATCCCTGGTGCACTAATAACGTCAGATAAAATGCTGTCCATTGATCTTGGTGAAGCTACTGTGAAAGAACATAAAAAAACAAAAGAATCCGCTTTTTTCATTCCTGAAAACTTTTCAGATGTGCTGTGGTATCCTGAGATTGCATTACAAGATAAAAAAGAAATGACCCAGCAAGATTACTTATCAGATGAACAACGATTTGGTAACCAATTTCACCTTGCAATCGATCAAATTTCTGAAGCATCACAAATTGAAAAAACATTGAATCAATTAATCAACCAAGGTGAAATCGAGCGTTCATTCAAAATAGAAATGAGCCAAAAATTAGCGTTGTTGTTTGCAAATAAAATCTATTTGTCATTGTTCGAAAATGCAACTGAAATATTAAGTGAACAATCCATATTAATTGACAGTCAAACAACTAAACGACCTGATAAAATAATTTTGAAAGAAAAAGAAACGATTGTAATTGATTACAAAACAGGTTCCGCAAAAACCAATCATTCTCAACAAATTATTCAGTACATTTCAATAATGAACGAGATGAATTTTCCCTCAGTAAGAGGTTATATTTATTATTCCACCACGAATGAATTAATAGAAATCAATCCATTAGCGTTGTAAACAAGCTATCATCAACATTTTGAGGAACTGTAACTTTTAGTAATGGTTCTGCTTCCATTGCACGTTCTATTGCAAACACAGCACCTTCGTTTCTTGCCCATGAACGACGCGCAATTCCATTGTTCACGTCCCAATGTAGCATCATTTTCAAACGACGATCAGCTTCTTTCGAACCATCTAATAGCATTCCAAATCCACCATTGATCACTTCTCCCCAGCCAACGCCGCCGCCATTGTGAATAGAAACCCACGTTGCACCTCTGAAACTATCGCCAATAACATTTTGAATTGCCATATCAGCTGTAAAACGTGAGCCATCATAAATGTTTGACGTTTCACGGTAAGGTGAATCTGTTCCTGAAACATCGTGGTGATCTCGACCTAAAACAACAAGGCCAATTTCTCCTTTTGCAATTGCGTTGTTAAAAGCTTCTGCAATGCGCATTCTTCCTTCAGCATCTGCATAAAGAATTCGAGCTTGTGAACCTACAACTAATTTATTTTCTTGTGCTCCCTTGATCCATTTGATATTATCAGCCATTTGTTGTTGAATTTCTTCTGGGCTAGTCAACATCATTTCTTCTAAAACAGCACAAGCAATCTCATCTGTTTTTTGTAAATCTTCTGGTTTTCCACTGGCACAAACCCATCTAAAAGGACCAAAACCATAATCAAAGCACATTGGACCTAAAATATCTTGAACATACGAAGGATATTTAAAATCAATGTGATTTTCAGCCATTACATCAGCACCAGCGCGTGAAGCTTCTAATAAAAATGCATTGCCGTAATCAAAAAAGTAGGTTCCTTTTTTGGTATGATTATTTACAGCAGTTGCATGGCGTCTTAACGATTCTTGAATTTTTATTTTAAATGCTTCTGGTTGATTTGCCATTAATTCATTTGCTTCTTCAAAACTTAAACCAGCCGGATAATAGCCTCCAGCCCATGGATTGTGTAATGAAGTTTGATCTGAACCTAAATCTACATAAATGTTTTCTTTAGCAAATTTCTCCCAAATATCAACGACATTTCCAACATACGCAATAGAAACTACTTCTTTCGATTCTTTAGCTTTTTTAACACGGGCACACAATTGATTTAAATCATTGATCACTTCATCCACCCATCCTTGAGAATGACGTGTATGAACTGCTTTTGGATTCACTTCAGCAGTAACTGAAATACAACCAGCAATGGATGCTGCTTTTGGTTGTGCTCCTGACATTCCACCGAGTCCAGCGGTAACAAACAGCATTCCATTAATTGCATCTTTTTGATTCGATATTTTACGCGCTGCATTCAATACGGTTATAGTTGTTCCGTGTACAATTCCTTGCGGACCGATGTACATGTATGAACCTGCTGTCATTTGACCATATTGTGTAACTCCCAATGCATTATACTTTTCCCAATCATCTGGTTTTGAATAATTAGGAATCATCATCCCATTCGTTACAACGACACGTGGAGCTTCTTTATGCGATGGGAACAACCCCATTGG
This sequence comes from Flavobacteriales bacterium, assembly GCA_947491305.1. Classification (GTDB taxonomy): domain Bacteria; phylum Bacteroidota; class Bacteroidia; order Flavobacteriales_D; family Crocinitomicaceae; genus M0103. Next base: position 14,902 of record CANLIL010000008.1, read on the forward strand.
ATGGCCTGAATACATAACTAATGTTTGCTCATCCGTCATTTCAGCCAAGTATTTCATCGTTAAACGATATTGGATCCAGTTTTGAAAAACTGCTCCATTGCCACCATAAGTAATTAATTCATGTGGGTGTTGTGCAACTGCATAATCCAAATTATTTTGAATCATTAACATGATTGCTTTTGCTTGCATTGATTTTCCCGGATAATCTTCAATTGGTCGCGCATGCATTACATAATCAGGACGATAACGATACATGTAAATTCTACCATACGCTTTTAATTCTTGGTAGAATTCTTTAATGAGTTCCGCATGTTGTTCTTTTGGGAAATAACGCAATGCATTTTTAAGGGCTAATTTCTTTTCATCAGCGGAAAGAATATCTTTTCTTTTAGGAGCATGATTAATTGCTGCTTCGTATTCTTTTTTGGTTGGAATTCTAGATGGAATTCCTTCTAATATTGCTTGATGAAAATCTGTTAGTGTCATATTCAATTATTTCTGCAAATTTAACAGAAAGTAATGAACTGAATAATAAATCAAAAAAAAAGCTCAGAAAAAACTGAGCTCTTTAATTATTTTATAACATTGATATAACCGCTGAAATTATATTTACCGTCATTGATCATGTCTTTTGCTTGAATAGTCCAATTGTAGGTTCCTTCAGTAACAACTTTACCATTGAATGTCCCATCCCAAGAAGCTTTAGGATCATTTGATTCCCAAATAATTTCTCCCCATCGATTAAAAATCAATAAATTGAATTCAGTAATATCAATTCCTTCAATGTAAATTCCCCATTGTTGATTGTGTTCATCATTATCTGGAGTGAATGAATTTGGAGCATAAATTATTAATTCAGGTAAAACGATTACGTCTAACTCTAATGAATCAACACAGCCAAAATCTGAAGTTGTAACTAATAATACAGGGTATTCGCCAGTAACTCCGTCAGGAAAAACAGTTGTTACATTTGGCTGATTAGAATACGCTGGGTTTCCATTTGTAATAAACCATTCAAAAGAAGCTCCATTTGAAGAGTAATTTGTTAAATTAACCAAAGTGTTAAACATTTTAACAGGATTTGGTGTGTATTTAAACAAGGATTCAGGCTTTGGGTGTACCGTTAAAAAATTTGGAAAAATTGTAGAATCAATGCAACCTTGAGGTGACGTTACAATTAATTGAACGGTATAATTTCCTGCCATTAAATCGTCAACATCAATAGTTTCTTGATCTATGTAAGTTGTCCCATTTGAAACATGCCAAACCAAATGATCCGTCATCAAAGGATCTGTTTCATTTTGAAGTGTAAACGATGCTTTTTCACACTTTTCATTTATAAGAGTACTAATCAGGGGGATAGGTAATGGTAAAACTGCTACTGAAGTTGTCAAAGTTAATGGTGTTGATTCACAAGCATCTGTAATTGTAACAGAATATTGTGTTAACGATGTTGGACTTACAACTATTGAAGACCCATTTCCAGAAGTTGCTTGACCTGAACCCCAAGAATAATTATAAGGAAATCCAATTCCTCCACTTGTAGTAACGTTAATTGTCGCAGGATAACCAGGACAAACAGCCATATTAGCTGAAATAGTTCCAGATAACGAATCTCTAACTTGAATAGTAATTGATTCTGTTGAAGTTATACAACCTAAATCACTTGTAGCAAAAACAGTTACAATTGTGTCAGTCAGAGGTGAATAATTTTGATTATTACCTTGATTGTTGGTGAAATTCCAAGAATAGTTAAATGAATTTCCGCCAGCTGCTAAAGCAGAAAGATAAGCTGTTCCGTTTTGACAAATAATAGTATCATTACTAGCAGTAAATGAAAGTTGGGCTGGATTAACAATTGTTATTGATGAACATATTTGACAATTTAAATAATTTTTAGAACAAACCGTATACGTTCCTGCAGCTAATCCAGTTTTAACAGAATCAGGTTGCCAAGAAACTCCATTATCAAAACTATAAGAATTTGCAATTGGATTATCTACAATAATTTTCCCATCACTAAATCCAAAACAACTTGGCGGTATAGAAGACAGTGTTTGCTGTGCTTTTATTACCAATATTTTAACGGTATCTCTAACAATGCCACAAACAGTATTTGTTTCCTTCAAAATAAATTTATAAAGTCCTGGCTGATTTACCGTAACATTTGGAGTTAAAGATGAAAAGTTAGGAGAAAAAGAAACTGTAGGTGTAGGTGTGATTCCGGATGAGTTAGAGGACCAATTCATAGTGTTCGCAGGACTTGTTTGAATACCAGACAAACTAATAACTTGACCCAAACACACAGAATCATCAACGCCTGCATTTGGTGTTGGAGGAAGATATGCATTAATTACTATGTCAACTGTATCAGTAGGACATGATGGATTCAAAGAAATTGAAGTCATCGAATAAGTATGTGGTCCTTGAGTTAGCGGTGTTGCAATATTTGTTGGTCCCAAAGTTGCACTTAATTCAGGATTTGGAATCCAAGTATAAATTCCATTTCCACCACTAGCTGTTAATGTTACTGTATTTCCAATGCATAAATTCGTAGATGGTGCAGAAATCTGTCCAGATACTTGAATTCCAGAATTAACTCCAATCACATAATTACATTGATCTCCAGCATAGCCATCTATCATCATGTAATAGGTGTTACCTGGAACTAAACCTGTAGCAGTTACTACAGATGGTGAAGAAGTTGATGCCGTTGGGGCAACTGGTGAAACGCACGTATGCGTCGTAACCGCTCCACCACAAGCTGGAGTAGAGAAAATCATAACTTGAATTCCCAAATTAGAGGTTGAAGAAGTAACCCATACGTTTAATGAAACTGTAGCTGCATTTGCTACAAATTGTATAAAAGAATTGTTTTCAATTGAACCGCAAAAAGCAGAAGATAAAGCAGGCCATGAATCTGGAGCATAACTAGTTGTATTTCCACAATAACCATTTACATCACAGATAAAAGTTGCCAATGCACAAGTTTCACCTGCAGGTGTTGAAGTTGCACAATTCGGCATTAACATCGCTTGAGAAACACAAATAGTAAAAGTAGGAGTTGTTGGCGCTGTTGCTGCAAAATGATACACTCTTATATGATAAGTTACACCAACAATTAGTGTCGTAAGTGAAACAGCTTCTGTACCGCCATTTCCTGTGTTATTAACGCACGCCAAAGATGATTGTGAAATACAACCTCCTGAAAATACTTGAATAACAGGATTAAAACCTGTGGTTCCAGAAACAATAACTGATAAATTAGACTGTGTAGCAACAAAAGAATACCACACATCATCATCAGCAGTTCCTATGCACCCTGGAATCGATTGCGTTGCTTGTAAAACTGTTCCTGTAACAGGCGTGCAAGTTGAACTAGGCGTTAATGAAAATGCACTAAAGCATTCATCATTTAATGGTTGTGCTAAAGCACTATTTGAAACTATTATTACCAGTGAAGCTAAAAAAATCTTAATATATTTCATCTTATCTTAAAATATTAATATAACCATTGAACTCATATTTACCATCATTCAATAAGTCTTTTGCTCTGATTATCCATGAATAAGTTCCTTGAGGTATAATCGATCCGTTATAAGCTCCATCCCAAGTTGCTGAAGGATCATTTGACTCCCAAATAATTTCTCCCCATCTGTTAAAAATCAACAAATTAAAATCTGAAACATCTATTCCTTCAATATGAATTCCCCAATGTTGATTGTGTTCATCATTATCAGGTGTAAAGGTGTTTGGGGCATAGATAATTACTTCAGGCATTACCACAATTTTTTGGATAGAAGTATCTTTACAACCAAACTCCGAAGTGACTTCTAGTGACACATAATATTCACCTGTTTCTCCATCGGGAAATTGTGTTGTTGGATTTTCTTGTTGAGAAAAAGAAGGAATCCCTTGTTCAATATTCCAAATAAATGATTCTGCGCCAGTAGAATAGTTCGTAAAATTAACCTGAGTATTAAACATATAAACAGGATTTGGACTAAACTTAAATAAGGAAACAGGTTGAGGAAACACCGTTAAAAAATTAAAGAATGTTGTTGAATCAATACATCCTTGTGGTGATGTTACGATCAATTGAACATCATACGAACCTGCTGATAATCCTTGAACGGAGAGTGTATCTATATTTGAAGATGATAATCCATTTGAAATGTTCCATAAGACTGATTGAGTTATTAATGAATCTGTTATGTTCAATAATTTAAAATCTGCAATTTCGCACTTTTTATCAATTCCATCTGGAATTTGAATTAATGGAACTGGAAGTGGCGCTATGATCACTGTTGTACTTAAGATTAAAGGGCTAGATTCACATCCATCAGTTATTGTAACTGTATAAATAGAATCAGTTGATGGCGTTACAAAAATCGTATTTGAAACGCCCGTTCCTGTACTTCCATCACTCCAAACAAAATTATATGGAGAACCTAGACCGTCATTCCCTGTAACAGACAATGTTGCTGGGTAACCAGGGCAAACTGTGTCTTGAGGAGAGATGATCCCTGAAATTGGAAGTCTTACAGAAACAATAATAGAATCAATGGGTGATAAACATCCATTTTCACTTTCTGCCTGAACATAGTATGTTGAATCTCCAATAGGATTTACAGATACGCTATCATTTGTACTCGCAATATTTGACCAATTAAAAGTATAGGTTGTTCCACCAGTAGCACTTGCAGACAAATAACCTGTTCCATTTTGACAAATCAACGTGTCGTTGCTTGTTGTTATTCCAATAACTGCCGGATCTGTTATTACAACAGTTGAACATGCTTTACACAAGTTATTATCTCTTACACAAACTGTATAATTTCCTGCAGAGAAGGCTGTTCCTACTGGGTTTGTTGACCATGTAACGCCGTTGTTAAAACTATACTCTTGCGCTTGAATTCCTCCCAACAATATTTGACCATCAGAATATCCAAAACAAGATGGTGAGGTCAATTGTGCTGTGATATTCATTTTTTTAACATAGATTTTAACTGTATCTCTAAATGCACCACATAATGCATTTGTCTCTTTTAAAATAAATCGATATAAACCTGGTTGACTTACATTAACAGTAGGAGTTAAAGAAGTAAAATTAGGCGAAAAAGTAACATTAGGAGTTGGTGTGATACCAGTTGCTAAATATGTCCATATTTTAGGATCAGTAGCAATTGTTAAGGTTCCATTCAAATTGAAAGGAGAGCCAAAACAAACCGTATCGTCTAATCCAGCATTTGGAGTAATTGGAGGATTTACAACAACTGTAGTGTAAGCAGTATCAGTACAACCAGTACCAGTTACTACCACTCCATATGACCCAGCATTTGCTGTAGTAATAGTTGGAATAGTTGGATTTTGAACTGAAGAAGTAAATCCATTAGGTCCTACCCAGCTATATGTTAAACCAGTTGATGCGTTTAATGAAATTGTTCCTCCAGCACAGTATGGACCCGTATTAGTAGCTGTAACACCACCTGTAGAAATTGTTACATACCCGTTCCCAGTATTTGTTGCATTACATCCACCACTAGTAGGAATCAAACTTGATCCGCCGCCGCCGCCGCCGCCGCCCATGGCAGAAGTTATACTGATATTGTCACTACCGCCGCCGCCGCCGCCATAATAACCGCCGCCACCAGCTCCGCCAGGACCATTTCCATAATTCGCATCAGCTCCGCCAAGTCCGCCATTTCCAAACGTTCCTGGCAATCCACAAGGTGTTAAAATGCTCCAAGTTAACCCACCAGTACCACCTGCTGTTAATGAACCGCCACCGCCAAATTGACCAAAGGTAGTAACTCCATTTGCACCAACTGGACATCCGCCTACACCACCTGCGCCAGATGTTGGGCCACCGCCATTTCCGCCGCCGCCACCGGCAACTATAATACGATTATTTAATCCATAAGGTGCTGTTCTAATATCTGAAGCTCCCCCTCCTCCACAAGATGGATATCCAATTCCTGAAGGTTGACCCGTTCCTCCACCATTCCAACCAGCAGTTGGGCAAGTACCAGAGCCACCTACGTTTATTTGCAAAATTTGACCAGGCGTTACGGATAAGGTTCCTGTAACGACCGCACCATTTCCTCCATTAGTTCCGCCACCTTTGGCCCCAGCAACTGTAATTGTAACGGTGCTAACACAAGCCGGAACTACCCAAGTTTGAGGTCCGCCCGTATAACTAAAGGTTTGTGCATTGAAGTTATTGAAAGAAAAAATAGAAAGAATTATAAATGAAAAAATTAATGTTTTTTCATTTATAATTGTTCGATTAATTATAGTAGTCATTTTAAATGCTTTTATTTTAACTATTGACGAACGAATTGTGTTTAAGTTGCCATTTTGGTAGCTAAAGATAATACAAAAATATAGGAATACAAAAAAAGGGAAGCAATGCCTCCCTTTTTGTTAATATTTGAACAAGATTTAAATAAATTTGAAATCTTTACCGGGATATATGGCAGCATCGCCTAATTCTTCTTCAATTCTTAAAAGTTGATTATACTTAGCCATACGATCACTTCTAGATGCAGAGCCAGTTTTTATTTGACCAGTATTTAAAGCAACTGCTAAATCTGCAATTGTAGCGTCTTCAGTTTCACCACTTCGGTGACTCATTACAGAAGAGTATGAATTTCTAGTTGCCATTTGAACTGCTTCAATTGTTTCTGTTAACGTACCGATTTGATTTACCTTAACTAAAATTGAATTTGCAATACCTTCATCGATTCCTTTTTTCAAACGTTTCGTATTTGTAACAAATAAATCATCTCCTACTAGTTGTATTTTATCACCTAATTTTTCAGTTGCCAATTTCCAGCCAGCCCAATCATCTTCAGCCAAACCGTCTTCAATTGAAATAATGGGATAGTTTCTTGTCCAATCTACCCAAAAATCAACCATTTCAGAAGACGTTCTTTCTTCGCTAGTTGATTCAAAAATATATTTGCCTTTTTCTTCATTGTAGAATTCTGAAGCAGCAGCATCTAAAGCTATATACATGTCTTTTCCGGGTGTAAAACCTGCTTTTTCAACTGCTTCAATTACAACTTGAATGGCTTCTTCATTTGAGCTTAAATTTGGGGCAAAACCACCTTCGTCGCCAACATTTGTTGACATTCCACGTACCTTTAAAACACCTTTTAATTCATGAAAAACTTCTGTCCCCCATCTTAATCCTTCAGAAAAAGATGAAGCTCCAAAAGGCATCACCATAAACTCTTGAATGTCGATTAAATTATCAGCGTGTGAGCCCCCATTTAATATATTCATCATTGGAACTGGCATTGTAACAGCACCAACTCCACCAATGTATTTATACAAACTTAATCCTGCCTCTTGAGCAGCAGCTTTTGAAACGGCTAAAGAAACACCTAAAATTGCATTGGCACCAAGTTTAGATTTGTTTTCTGTATTGTCCAATCGAATCATTAAAGTATCAATCGCTTTTTGATCAAACACATCCATTCCGTTTAAGGCTTCATTAATGATTGAATTTACATTTTGAACAGCCATTAAAACGCCTTTCCCTTTGTATAGGTTTTTATCATTATCTCTTAGTTCAACAGCTTCATGAATTCCTGTTGATGCACCTGATGGAACAGCAGCTCTGCCGATAACACCATTTATTGTATATACATCTACTTCAATTGTAGGATTTCCTCTTGAATCTAAAATTTGTCGCGCGAATACTTTTGCGATATAACTCATAATTTATGTTTTTGCATGTTCGTTATAAACTGATCAAATAAATACCTCGAATCATGAGGTCCCGCGGATGCTTCAGGGTGGTATTGAACTGAGAACACAGGTTTGTTAACTAATTCAATACCAGCAATTGTATCATCATTCAAGTGCCTGTGAGTAATTGCAATTGATGGGTTTAAATCAATACTATCTTTAGAAATCACAAAGCCATGATTTTGAGATGTTATTTCTCCTTTTCCTGTTTTGAGATTTAGTATCGGATGATTGATTCCTCTGTGACCATTAAACATTTTTTCAGTTTTCAAACCTTGGCTCAATCCAAGTATTTGATGACCTAAACAAATGCCAAAAATCGGAACATTTAACTCAACCAACTCTTTTACAAGCTCAATTGAACGTGGCATAGCAGATGGATCTCCTGGACCATTAGACAGCATAAAGCCATCTGGATTGAAACTTAATAAATCTTCTTTCGTGGCATTTAAAGGAAATACTTTAACGTGACAACCTCGGTCAACAAGGCAACGAATAATGTTCTTTTTCACACCAAAATCCAAAAACGATACTTTTAATGTAGGATTTTCTGGTATTACTTCAAATGCTTCAGTCGTAGCAACTTTAGATGATAATTCTAAACCGTCCATTGATGGTGCTTGAGCTAAACGGATTTTTAGTTCTTCAACATCTAAAATTTCAGAAGAAATTATTGCATTCATAGCTCCCTTACTACGAATATGACGTACCAATGAACGCGTGTCAATGTCAGAAATTCCAACAGTATTACTATCTATCATATTTTCATCAAGAGAACCTTTTGCGGAAGTTCTTGAAAATATTTCAGAATATTTTTTGGTAACTAAGCCCGCAATTTTTATCGAGTCAGATTCAATTTCATCTTTATGTACCCCGTAATTTCCAATATGAGCAGTCGTCATAATAAGAATTTGTCCAAAATAAGAAGGATCTGTAAACACTTCTTGGTAACCAGTCATACCGGTATTAAAAGCAATTTCACCAGTTGTTGTGCCAATTGCGCCAATTGCAATACCACTGTATACTGTTCCATCAGCTAAAACTAAAACTGCGGGTTTTTTATTTTCCATTTAAACTAATTTATGCAAAGTTAGGATTTCAAATTGATTTCTAAAAATAGAATCCAAAAAAAAGGGCAATGTTTCCATTACCCTTTTTTATATTCAATCAAATGATCAAAATTATTTTTCTTCAGAAGTTTCTTCAGATGCTTCCTCAGCAGCAGGTGCTTCAGGAGTTTCTTCAACTGTATCAACAACTTCTGGTGTTTCTTCAACTGAATCAACAACTTCTGGTGCTTCAACAACTTCCTCAACAACAGTTTCTTCAACAACTTCTGTTGCTTCAGCTTTAGCTGTTACCGGTTTTTTAGAACGGCGTGTATTTTTCTTCGCTTTTTCGTTCGTGTAAATTTCGTTGAAATCAACTAATTCAATGATACACATTTCAGCGTTATCACCTAAACGGTAACCTGTTCTGATGATACGTGTGTACCCACCGTTTCTATTTGCGATTTTAGGAGCAACATCTCTGAATAATTCAGAAACGATTTCTTTATTTTGCAAATAACTAAATACTATTCTACGATTGTGCGTTGAATCTGTTTTAGATTTTGTTAATAATGGCTCTACATATCCTCTTAACGCTTTTGCTTTAGCAACTGTTGTGTTAATACGTTTGTGAAGAATAAGAGAAGAAGCCATATTAGATAGCATTGCCTTTCTATGTGAAGCAGTTCTACCTAAATTGTTTACTTTATTACCGTGTCTCATCTCAAAATATTATTTCGATTATTAATCTTTGTCTAATTTGTATTTAGAAACATTCATTCCAAAATTCAATCCTTTGTTATCAACAAGATCTTCTAATTCTGTTAATGATTTTTTACCGAAGTTTCTAAATTTCAATAAATCGTTCTTGTTGTAAGAAACTAACTCACCTAATGTTTCAACATCTGCAGCTTTCAAGCAGTTCAATGCTCTAACAGAAAGATCCATGTCAACCAATTTAGTTTTCAATAATTGACGCATGTGTAAAGAAGTTTCATCAAATTCTTCTGTTTCAGCTTTAATTTCACTATCTAAAGTAATGCGCTCATCAGAGAACAGCATGAAGTGGTGAATTAATATTTTAGCTGCTTCTTTTAATGCATCTTTCGGATGAATAGAGCCATCAGATGTGATGTCAAAGATTAATTTTTCATAATCAGTTTTTTGCTCTACACGGAAGTTTTCAATTGCATATTTTACATTTTTAATTGGTGTAAAAATTGAATCGATAAAAATTGTTCCGAAAGGAGCTCCACTTACCTTATTTTCTTCAGCTGGAACGTAACCACGACCTTTAATAATCGTTAACTCCATTTCAAACTTAACTGAAGGTTCCATATTACAGATAACCAAATCAGAATTAAGAACTTGAAAAGCAGAAGTAAATTTACCCAAGTCGCCAGCAGTCAATTTATCTTGACCTGAAACGGAAACAACAACTGTTTCAGAATCAGTTCCTTCAATTTGTTGTTTGAAACGAACTTGTTTTAAATTTAAAATAATTTCAGTTACATCTTCAACAACTCCTTTTATAGTTGTGAATTCATGATCTGCACCATCAATTCTTATAGAAGAAATTGCAAAACCTTCCAAAGAAGATAACAAAATTCGACGTAATGAATTACCTATAGTAATACCATATCCAGGTTCAAGCGGACGGAATTCAAATTGTCCGTGATGCTCATCGGACTGAATCATTATAACCTTATCAGGTTTTTGGAAATCTAGAATTGCCATGTTAATGCTATTAATTATTTAGAATACAATTCGACGATTAACTGTTCTTTGATGTTTTCAGGAATCATATCTCGTGATGGAACACTTAATAATTTACCTGTCATATCAGAAGAATTCCAATCTAACCAGTCGTATTTCTTATTATTTGAAGCTAATGAAGATGTGATTGCCTCTAAAGATTTAGATTTTTCACGAACTCCAACAACATCACCTATTTTTAAAGTATAAGAAGGAATGTTAACCACTTCTCCATTTACTGTAATGTGTTTATGAGAAACCAATTGACGAGCACCTCGGCGAGTAGGAGAAACACCCATTCTATAAATTGTATTGTCTAAACGAGTCTCACACAATTGTAATAAGTTCTCACCAGTAATACCTTTCATACGAGATGCTTTCTCAAATAAATTAGAGAATTGACGCTCTAAAATACCATAAGTGTATTTCGCTTTTTGTTTTTCACCCAGCTGAATCGAATATTCTGATTGCTTTCCACCACGTCTTTTTGAGGGACCGTGTTGACCTGGGCCATAACTTCTTCTGTCTAATGCTTTATCTGGACCAAAGATTGGATCTCTGAAACGACGTGCAATTTTTGATTTTGGACCTGTATATCTTGCCATTTTTAGTTGTTTAAAAGAGCGATTATGAATTAAGGCTTTTCCTTCGATAATCTTTAAGCTCTTTAGTTATTAATTAATTTATACTCTTCGTCTTTTAGGTGGACGACATCCGTTGTGCGGTAATGGAGTAACATCAACGATTTCAGTTACTTCAATTCCAGCATTATGTAATGCTCTGATTGCTGATTCACGTCCAGCTCCAGGACCTTTAACAAATACTTTAACTCTACGTAATCCGAAGTCATGTGCCTCTTTCGCTGCATCCTCTGCTGAAACTTGTGCAGCATAAGGAGTGTTCTTTTTAGAACCTTTGAAGCCCATTTTACCAGCTGATGACCAAGAAATAACTTGACCAGCGTTGTTTGTCAAAGAAATAATAACATTGTTGAAGGTAGCTTGAATATGCGCTTCACCCAATGCCTCTACTTTGACATTCTTCTTCTTTTTTTGATTAGATTTTGCCATTTAACTTTTAATTTTTAACAACACTTACGCTTGTTTTTATCAAACGCTATGCTTAACCGCACTTACGCTTGTTTTTATCAAACGCTATGCGTTTTCTTATTTAGTTGCTTTTTTCTTGTTAGCAACAGTTTTTCTTCTACCTTTTCTTGTACGAGAATTGTTTTTCGTTCTTTGACCTCTTAATGGTAAGCCTGAACGATGACGAATTCCTCTTTGACAACCAATATCCATTAATCGTTTAATGTTTAATTGAATTTCAGATCTTAATTGACCTTCAGTTTTAATTTCATTAATCGAATTACGAATAGCTGACAAATGATCATCTGTCCAATCTTGAACTTTGATATTTTCATCAATCGCGTTATCCTTCAAGATTTTACTTGAAGTGCTTTTTCCAATTCCGAAGATGTAAGTCAATCCGATTACTCCTCTTTTGTTTTTTGGTAAATCTATACCTGCAATACGTGCCATACTTTTAACTTTTACCCTTGTCTTTGTTTAAGTTTAGGATTCTTTTTATTAATCACATAAACTCTACCTTTTCTCTTAACGATCTTGCAATCTGCAGTTCGTTTTTTTACTGATGCTCTTACTTTCATCTTTTTTCTTATTAAGGAAATTCCTATTTGTATCTAAATGATATTCTACCTTTTGTTAAATCATAAGGAGACATTTCAACTTTTACGCGATCACCTGGAAGAATTTTAATGTAAAACATTCTCATTTTTCCGGAGATATGAGCTGTAATAATGTGACCATTTTCAAGCTCTACTCTAAACATTGCGTTAGAAAGTGCTTCGATGATAACTCCATCTTGCTCAATTGAAGATTGCTTTGCCATATTTAAAACCCTGATAATTCGTTTGGTTGTCTTCTACCTTTAATACGTGAACCTTCCATTAAACCATCCATGTGACGATTTAACAAGTAAGATTCAATTTGTTGTAAAGTATCCAAAACAACACCAACCATGATTAGAATTGACGTACCTCCAAAGAACATTGCAAATGCATCATTTACACCCGCAATTTTAGCAATTGCTGGTAAAATAGCAATTGCTGCTAAAAACAATGAACCTGGGAAAGTTATTCTTGAAACCAACGTATCAATGTAGCTAGCTGTGTCTTCACCTGGTCGAACACCGGGAATAAAACCACCACTTCTTTTTAAGTCATCCGCAATTTTACGAGGATTAATCATAATTGCTGTGTAAAAATAAGTAAAGATAATAATCATCAATGCTAATAAAACATTGTAAGTAAGACCGTACATATCTCCAAGTGTTTTTTGAATAAAACCAGCAGGTTCAGCACTATTTCCAGAAAATAACATCATTGGAATCGTCATAATTGTTTGAGCAAAGATGATCGGCATAACTCCACTTGCATTCACCTTAATAGGCAAATAGTTTCTAGCACCTTGATCGTCTACTGCTCTTGCACCAACAACTCTTTTTGCTGTATTTAAAGGAATTCTTCTAACACCTTGAACAATTAATATAGTTCCTAAAACCACTAGCATAAATGCAACGATTTCAATTACCATTTTAATTAAGTTACCAGATCCTAAATTAAATCCAAACTCAGCAGTAAATGCTTCTGGCAATCTAGCAAGAATACCAACAGTTATCAATAATGAAATTCCATTACCAATACCTTTTTCAGTAATTCTTTCCCCAAGCCACACAGCAAACATAGATCCTGCAATCAATACTAAAATTGTTTGTGTCCACCAGAAAGTTCCAGCATCAGCAGGCATTGCGCCTTTTGATTCCACGTATAATGCTAAATAACTTGGAGCTTGTAAAGCACAAATAACAACGGTTAGAATACGTGTATAGTTATTGATTCTTTTTCTTCCAGACTCACCTTCATTTTGCATTTTTTGAACAGCAGGTACTGCCATTCCTAACAATTGCATAATGATTGATGCACTAATGTATGGCATAATACCCAAGGCCATAACAGACGCATGAGTAAAACCACCACCAGAAAATAAAGACAACAACGTTTCCAACGTATTTTGTCCACCGTTTGCTTGTGCATTCATCAAGGCTGTGTAATTTACCCCTGGTAAAATCACAAACGAACCAAGACGATATACCAAGATAAGTCCAAGAGTTAAGATAATTCTTTTTCTTAACTCTTCAACTTTCCAGATGTTTTTGATATTTTGTATAAAACGTTTCATTTTAAAAATATTGGCAAAGTTAATTAGATTTCTGAACAATTCCCACCTTGTCCTTCAATAACAGTTTTAGCTGTTGATGAGAACTTGTGAGCTGACACATTTATCTTTGCTTTCAACTCTCCTCTTCCTAAAATTTTAACCAACTCATTTCTTGATACTAAGCCATTTTCACGTAATACATCAGGAGTAATTTCTGATACATTTTTACGATCAACCAAAGCTTGAATAATATCTAAATTGATTGCTTTGTATTCCACTCGGTTTATGTTTTTAAAACCAAACTTAGGAACACGTCTTTGTAACGGCATTTGCCCACCTTCGAAACCAATCTTAGTTTTATAACCAGATCTTGATTTCGCTCCTTTATGTCCACGAGTAGAAGTTCCACCGTGACCAGAACCCTGACCACGAGCGATTCTTTTTTCTCTTTTAACAGAACCTGATGCAGGAGTTAAATTATGTAAATTCATTGTAAATCGATTTTAAAGTTTTACTGAACAACCACTAACATGTGTTGTACTTTCTTAACCATCCCTAGAATTTGAGGAGTTGCTTCATGTTCAACAACTTGATTCAATTTTCTAAATCCTAACGCTTTTAACGTAGCTTTTTGATCAGCTGGACGTTTAATAGCGCTTTTAACTTGCTTAATTTTAATTGTAGCCATTTTTTCGTCTATTAACCGTTAAATACTTTATCCAAACTGATTCCTCTTTGTTTCGCTACAGCAACAGCATCTCTCATTTTAGAAAGTGCATCGATTGTTGCTTTAACAACGTTATGAGGATTTGAAGATCCTTGAGATTTTGCCAATACATTGTGTACTCCAACACTTTCCAAAACTGCACGCATCGCACCACCGGCGATTACTCCAGTTCCGACAGTAGCTGGCTTCAACAATACTTGAGCTCCACCGAATTTACCTTTTTGAAGATGTGGAACAGTACCTTTTAAAATTGGAACTTTGATCAAATTTTTCTTTGCATCATCAATTCCTTTTGTAATAGCCTCTGTTACCTCTTTTGCTTTTCCTAAACCATGACCAACGATACCGTTTTCATCACCTACAACAACGATTGCTGAGAAAGTGAATGTACGACCACCTTTAGTTACTTTAGTAACACGGTTTACAGCAACGAGTTTATCTTTTAACTCTGTATCTGCAGATTTTACTCTATTCAATTCTTGTGCTGCCATTTCTTAAAATTTTAAACCGCCTTCTCGTGCTGAGTCAGCTAATGATTTAACTCTACCGTGGTATAGATAACCATTGCGATCAAACACAACGCTTTCGATTCCGGCTTTTAATGCTTTTTCTGCAACTTCTTTACCAATAACTGCAGCTTGTTCAGACTTGTTTTTGTTCTCAACTGCTTTGTTTTTGTAAGAAGATGCTGATGCCAAAGTTACTCCGCTTGCATCATCAATCAACTGTGCGTAGATTTGTTTGTTGCTTCGGAATACTGTAAGGCGAGGCACCTTAGAAGTACCAGTAATTCTTTTTCTGATTCTTCTTTTAATTTTTGCTCTTCTGTTTATTTTACTGAATGCCATAACTTAATTATTTTTTACCTGCAGATTTACCAGCTTTTCTTCTAATTTCTTCACCTAAGAAGCGAATACCTTTTCCTTTGTAAGGTTCAGGTTTGCGAAGGGAACGAATTTTGGCAGCGACCTGGCCCAAAAGTTGTTTATCATACGATTCTAACGTAACAACAGGTGCCTTACCCTTTTGGGTGTCTGCAGATACCTTAATTTCATTAGGAACTTCTAAAATAATAGCGTGAGAGTATCCCAATGCTAATTCCAACTGTTGACCAGTTGCTGTAGCACGGTAACCTACACCGATTACTTCTAATTCCTTTTTGTACCCTTCCGATACTCCTACAACCATGTTCTGCAATAAAGCGCGGTATAAACCATGCTTTGCACGATGTGCAGGCGCGTCTGATTCGCGGCTGAAAGTTATTGTATTGTCCTCAATTGATAAAGTAACACATGAATCGATTTCTTGTGTTAATTCACCTTTAGGACCCTTAACGGTAACAACGTTTCCGTTTAACTTTACGTCTACTCCACTCGGGATGTTAACTGGGGATTTACCTATCCTTGACATTTCTAACTATACTTAAAATTAATATACGTAACAAAGAACTTCTCCGCCTACGTTGTTTCTTCTTGCTTCTTTATCAGTAATTACTCCTTTAGAAGTAGAGACGATTGCAATACCCAAACCGTTTAATACGCGAGGCATTTCAACTGCTGCGCTGTATTTTCTTAAACCTGGACGAGATGCTCTTTGCAATTTTGTAATTGCAGGAACTTTCGTTGATGGGTTGTACTTCAAGGCAATTTTAATAATACCTTGTTTGTCATCTTCTTCAAATTTGTAATTTGTGATGTATCCTTGATCGAATAAAATTTGTGTCATTGCACGTTTTACATTCGAACTTGGAATTTCTACCATTTTCAAACCAGCTGAACTCGCGTTACGAATTCGGGTTAGAAAATCTGCTATAGGATCTGTATTCATAATATTCCTACTTAATGTTTAAATTACCAACTTGCTTTTTTAACTCCTGGGATTTTACCAGACAAAGCCATTTCACGGAAAGTTACCCTTGAAAGACCAAACTGACGCATGTATCCTCTAGGTCTTCCTGTCAAACCACAACGGTTGTGAACACGAATTTTAGAAGAATTTGCAGGCAATTTTTGAATTGCCATCATTGCATCCCACTTAGCTGCTTGAATTTCTTCAGATGTGTCAGTTGACTTTAAAATTTTAGTCAACTCTTCACGTTTCTTAGCATATCTAACAACCATTTTTTCTCTTTTACGCTCACGCGCTTTCATTGATTCTTTTGCCATCTCTACTTATTTTTTAATAAATGGGA
The DNA here is from genome assembly GCA_947491305.1 of Flavobacteriales bacterium. Taxonomy (GTDB): domain Bacteria; phylum Bacteroidota; class Bacteroidia; order Flavobacteriales_D; family Crocinitomicaceae; genus M0103. Next base: position 31,621 of record CANLIL010000008.1, read on the forward strand.
AACCAAATGCATCTAACAAAGCCATACCTTCTTCATCACTGTCAGCTGACGTAACAAATGTAATATCCATACCTAAAATACGGTTTACTTTATCAATGTCAATTTCTGGGAAAATGATATGTTCCTTGATACCCAAGTTGAAATTTCCACGACCATCAAAACCTTTCGGATTGATACCACGGAAATCACGTGTTCTTGGTAAAGCAACAGAAATTAAACGATCAAGAAAATCATACATTTTCTCACCTCTTAATGTTACTTTAGTTCCAATTGGCATTCCTTTTCTTAGCTTAAAGTTAGAGATATCCTTTTTTGAAATTGTCGTAATCGCTTTTTGACCAGCAATTCTTGACAAATCTACTACAGCATTATCAATTAACTTTTTATCCGCTACTGCGTCTCCCATTCCTTGGCTCAACACAATTTTCTCAAGTTTTGGTACTCTCATAATTGTTTTGTACCCGAACTTGTCAGTTAATGCAGGAATAATCTCAGCATTGTACTTTTCTTTAAGTCTTGGTGAATAACTCATTACTTAATCTCCTCCCCTGATTTTTTTGAATAACGAACTAATTTTCCTTCTGTGTTAATTTTACGGCCAATGCGTGAAGCTTGACCTTTAACAACGTTCATAAGGTTTGAAATGTGGATACCGGCTTCCTTCTCCACGATTCCTCCTTGAGGATCTGCTGCACTTGGTTTAGCGTGTTTCTTAACTAAGTTAACACCTTCAACAATTGCACGCATTTTTTTTCTGTCTATAGTAAGGACTTTGCCTTCTTGACCTTTTGATTCACCGCTAATTACTTTAACAGTGTCACCTACTTTAATGTGTAATTTCTGTTGCATAACTTCAATTAGTTTAAAGTACCTCAGGAGCTAATGAAACAACTTTCATATAGTTGTTTTCACGCAGCTCACGAGCAACTGGTCCGAAAATACGAGTTCCTCTCATTTCACCCGCTTGATTTAAGATAACGCAAGCGTTATCATCAAAACGAATATAAGAACCATCCGCACGGCGTACTTCTTTTTTTGTTCTTACTACTACTGCCTTGGCAACCGTTCCCTTTTTGACGGCACCAGAGGGCATTGCACTCTTAACAGCGACTACGATTTTATCTCCTACGGATGCATAACGTCTTTTCGTACCGCCTAAAACACGGATTACTAATACTGTTTTTGCTCCAGAGTTATCTGCGACTGCAAGTCTTGATTCTGTTTGTATCATTACTAAAACTTATTTAGCTCGTTCAATAATTTCAACCAATCTCCAGTTCTTTGATTTACTCAAAGGACGTGTTTCCATGATTTTAACTGTATCTCCTTCGTTACAGTCATTGTTTTCATCGTGGGCGACAAATTTAGTAGTTTTTTTGACAAACTTACCATATTTTGGATGTTTTACTTTACGCTCTACAGAAACTACAATAGATTTCTGCATTTTATTGCTTGTAACGACTCCAACTCGCTCTTTTCTTAAATTACGCTTTTCCATGTCAAGCTAATTTCATTTGTTTAAACAAGCAACTAAGCCTGTGCTTCACGTTTAGTTAATTCAGTATTCAATCTTGCGATTGTTTTTCTGACATCTCGAATCTGTAAAGGATTCTCCATTGGCGCCACACTGTGCGACAATTTCATCTTAGCTAGTTGCTCAGACAAGTCCGATATACGTTTCTTAACGTCTTCAACTGAAAGCTGTGTGATTTCTTGCTGCTTCATATTAATAACTATTTCTCTGGTATAACATAATCGTTGCGGACAACGAATTTGCATTTCACTGGTAATTTTTGAGCTGCCAAACGTAATGCTTCTTTAGCAATTTCGTATGACACACCATCCGCTTCAAACATGATGCGACCTGGTTTAACTACTGCTACCCAGTGACTTGGAGCACCTTTACCCTTACCCATACGTACTTCCGCAGGTTTTGAGGTAACTGGTTTGTCTGGGAAAATACGGATCCACACCTTTCCTTCACGTTTCATGTATCGAGTAACGGCAATACGTGATGCTTCGATTTGGCGTGATGTAATCCATCCAGGCTCCAATGTTTTTAATCCGAAAGAACCGAAAGCAATTGTACTACCTCTTTGGGCCATACCTCTGTTTCGACTTTTCTGAACTCTTCTAAATTTGGTTCTTTTTGGCTGTAACATCTTCTGTAAATTTTACTGTCCTGTTTATTTTTTCTTTCTCTTAGCTCCCATTGGTTTTCTTGACCCTTGACCATTACCTGCTTTCGCAGCGGCTGCAGCCATTCCAACATTTGGAGAAAGATCGCGTTTTCCGTATACTTCGCCTTTGCATATCCACACTTTGATACCCAAACGGCCATACGTTGTATGTGCTTCGGAAACCGCATAATCGATGTCAGCTCTGAACGTATGTAACGGAGTACGTCCATCTTTGTACATCTCTGAACGAGCCATTTCTGCTCCATTTAAACGTCCGGAAATCTTAACTTTGATCCCTTCAGCTCCCATGCGCATTGTACTCGCGATTGCCATTTTAATAGCTCTTCTAAAAGAAATACGTGCTTCTAATTGACGAGCAATTCCATCCGAAACTAATCGAGCATCCAATTCTGGACGTTTCACCTCGAAAATGTTAATTTGAATTTCCTTTTTCGTTAATTTTTTTAACTCTTCTTTCAGTTTATCTACTTCTTGTCCACCTTTACCAATGATAACTCCAGGTCGAGCTGTGTTGATCGTAACAGTAACAAGCTTAAGTGTTCTCTCGATAATGATTTTCGCGATACTAGCTCTAGATAAACGAGCATTAAGGTATTTACGGATTTGATCATCTTCGATGATTTTATCTTTGTAATTATCCCCTCCATACCAGTTAGACTCCCATCCGTGGATGAAACCAAGTCTATTTCCTATTGGATTTGTTTTTTGTCCCATTTTATCCTACTTATTTTGCACCATCAACTACAATGGTAACATGGTTTGATCTTTTTCTAATTCTGTGCGCTCTACCTTGAGGGGCAGCTTGAATTCTTTTCAACATAGCACCACCACCAACTTCTATTGATCGTACTACTAATGTTTCCTCTTCAATGCTTTTACCCTCGTTTTTTTGTTCCCAGTTAGAAATTGCTGAACGCAATAACTTACCTAAACTTGTTGACGCATCTTTTGCATTATGTTGCAATATATTTAGAGCTTTATTTACTTCAACTCCTCTTACAAGATCTGCAACTAATCTCATCTTTCTTGGAGCGATAGGCGAATCGTTCAAACGAGCTATTGCCGTTGTACTTTTCGTCTGCTTCAAATTTTCAGCTCTTAATCTCTTTCTAGCACCCATGGACTTTGCTATTTAAATTCTATCTTTTCTTATCTTTTTTATTCCCTCCATGGCCACGGAAATTTCGTGTAGGTGAAAATTCACCTAACTTATGACCAACCATGTTTTCACTTACGAAAACTGGAATAAACTTATTACCATTGTGTACGGCAAACGTTAACCCGACGAAGTCAGGAGTTATAGTTGAAGCACGTGACCAAGTTTTGATTACTGCTTTACTACTTGATGCTTGCGCATCATCCACTCGTTTCATTAACTTGTAATGTACAAAAGGTGGTTTTTTCAACGAACGACTCATATCTTCTTATTTTTTTCTTCTTTCGATGATAAACTTATCTGAATACTTCTTCTTATTACGCGTTTTGTAACCTTTAGCTGGTACACCATTACGCGAACGTGGATGTCCTCCGGAGTTACGACCTTCACCACCACCCATTGGGTGATCGACAGGATTCATAACTACACCACGTACACGTGGACGGCGACCTAACCAACGAGAGCGTCCTGCTTTACCAGAGACTACTAAGTTGTGTTCAGAATTTGAAACAGAACCGATTGTTGCCATACATGTTGTTAAAATCATTCTAGTTTCACCAGAAGGCATTTTAACGATTGCATAACGACCATCACGTGCGTTCAATTGAGCGTAAGTACCTGCTCCACGAGCAATAGCACCACCCTTCCCAGGTTTTAATTCAATATTATGAATTACAGTACCTAATGGAATATCACTTAATAAAAGTGCATTTCCTACATTAGGCGCAGCAGATTTTCCAGCTACAACAACATCACCAACTTTTAAACCGTTTGGTGCGATAATGTAACGTTTTTCCCCATCTGCATAAAATAACAACGCAATGTTTGCTGTACGATTTGGATCATATTCGATCGTTTTAACCGTAGCAGGAACATCATGCTTGTCTCTTTTAAAATCAACGATACGGTATCTTTGTTTATGACCACCACCCATATAGCGCATAGTCATTCTACCGTCGTTGTTACGACCACCAGATTTCTTCATTGGCGCAACAAGGCTCTTTTCAGGAACGTTTGTTGTGATTTCTGAATAATCACTGTTGATCTTGTGTCTTTGCCCTGGAGTAATAGGCTTGAATTTTTTAAGACTCATTTGTCAACTACTTAAAAATTATTAAATAAATCAATCGTTTCTCCTACTGCAACAGTAACAACAGCTTTTTTCCATTGTTTACTTGGTTGCTCAACGATACCTTTGTTAGTATATTTAACAGAGGATTTTCCACCGCCATAATTCATTGTACGAACGTCAGTAATACTTACTCCGTACATTTTCTCGACAGCATTTTTAATTTCTATTTTGTTTGCCTTCTTATCAACTGCAAAAGTAAAACGATTAAATTTCTCGCTTGCTCCTGTAGCTTTCTCAGAGATAATTGGCTTTTTGATAATTGCTTTCATCATCAATTAGTTTAGAATCTTTTCGATTACTTCAATTGAACTTTCTGCCAAAACAACTTTACGTGCATTCAATACATCAAATGTATTTACAGAATCAGCTGTTACGACTTTAACTCTTCCTAGGTTACGAGATGATAAATAAACATTATCATTTTGATCACCTAAAATCATTAGAACTTTCTCATTTTCAAGTTTTAATGCTGACAACAAAGATTTAAAATCTTTCGTTTTAGCTGCATCAAAATTAAGATCTTCTAACACCATAATTGCATCACCTTGCGCTTTGTAAGAGAATGCAGATTTACGTGCCAATCTTTTTAATTTGATATTTAATTTGAAATGATAGTTTCTTGGTCTTGGTCCGAAAATACGTCCACCACCCACACGAGTACCAGATTTAATATTCCCGACACGAGCTCCACCAGTTCCTTTTTGTTTTTTAATTTTTCTACTAGATCCAGCGATTTCAGCTCTTTCTTTAGCTTTGTGCGTTCCTTGACGACGATTCGCCAAATGTTGCTTTACATCTAAATAAATTGCATGGTCGTTTGGTTCAATTCCAAACACTGTATCTGAAAGGGTTACCTTTTTAGAAGTAGCTTTTCCTTTCGCGTCAAATACTTTTACTTCCATTATTTCAAAATTGTTACGGTTGAACCTTTAGATCCAGGAATTGATCCTTTCACTACTAATAAATTCTTGTCTCCTAGAATTTTCAAAATTTCTAAGTTTTCCGCGACAACGCGTTTGTTACCCATTTGTCCACCCATGCGCATTCCTTTGAATACACGTGCAGGGTAAGAACAAGCTCCAATGGAACCTGGTGCTCGCAAACGATTGTGTTGTCCGTGAGTTGCTTGTCCAACACCGGCAAAACCGTGTCGTTTAACAACCCCTTGAAAACCTTTTCCTTTTGAAGTTCCTGCGATACTAACGTATTCACCTTCTTCGAAGATGTCAACATTAACAAGATCTCCGAGATTTACGTTACCGAAACCTTTAAATTCAACCAACTTCGATTTTGGAGTTGTGTTAGCTTTTTTAAAGTGACCTTTCAATGCGTTTGGAGTATTTTTTTCCTTGCGGTCTCCAAAACCCAATTGAATAGCCTCGTAACCATCTCTGTCTTGTGTCTTAACCTGAGTTACAACACAAGGACCCGCTTCTATCACCGTGCATGGCATTGCTTTACCCTCGGCACTGTAGATGCTAGTCATTCCGACTTTTCTACCAATAATTCCTGGCATACTTTAACTATTTAATTATTAAACTTTGATTTCTACGTCTACCCCACTAGGCAACTCTAATCTCATTAAAGCATCAACAGTTTTCGATGAAGAACTGTAAATGTCTAACAATCTTTTGTATGCACATAACTCAAATTGCTCACGCGCTTTTTTGTTAACATGTGGAGATTTTAACACTGTGTAAATGCGTTTGTGTGTAGGTAAGGGAATTGGTCCACTAACTACTGCACCTGTTGCTTTTACTGTTTTTACGATTTTTTCTGCTGACTTGTCAACTAAGTTGTAATCGTATGATTTTAATTTGATTCTTATTTTTTGGCTCATTTACCTGAATATTAAGCTGAAACTTTACCATTACTTTTTGCTACTACTTCTTCTGCAACATTTTTAGGTGCTTCAGCGAAGTGAGAGAACTCCATTGTTGAAGTTGCACGACCTGATGAAATTGTACGTAATTGAGTTACGTAACCAAACATTTCAGATAAAGGAACATCCGCTTTTAAAACTTTAGCTCCATTTTTATCATCCATTCCTTTCATCATACCACGACGACGGTTTAAGTCACCTACAACATCACCCATGTTTTCTTCTGGAGTGATTACTTCCAATTTCATAATTGGTTCCAATAAAATTGGGCGCGCATTTTTCAAAGCAGCTCTGTAAGCCATTTTTGCACACAATTCAAAAGACAATGAATCTGAATCGACTGCATGGAACGAACCATCTAACAATTCAACTTTCATAGCTTCTACTGGAAACCCTGCCAAAACTCCATTTTTCATAGATTCTTTGAATCCTTTTTCAACTGAAGGAACAAATTCACGAGGAATGTTACCACCTTTAATTGAATTAATGAATTCTAAACCTGATTTCTCTGGGTTATCTTGTGGACTAATTTTAACTACGATATCGGCAAATTTACCACGACCACCAGATTGTTTTTTGTAAACTTCTCTGTGATCAATAGAAGCAGTAATGTCTTCACGGTATGTAACTTGAGGCGCACCTTGATTTACTTCAACTTTGAACTCACGTTTCAAACGGTCAATAATAATCTCTAAGTGTAACTCACCCATTCCAGAGATGATCGTTTGACCAGACTCTTCATCCGTTTTTACGCGGAAAGTTGGATCTTCCTCAGCTAATTTATTTAAACCTGTTGACAATCTATCTGTATCTGCTTGCGTTTTAGGTTCAATAGCAACCCCGATAACTGGATCTGGGAAGTCCATTGATTCCAAAATAATTGGATGACCTTCAGCACATAATGTATCACCTGTACGAATATCTTTAAATCCAACAACAGCTCCGATATCTCCAGCACCTAACTCATCAATTTGATTTTGTTTATTTGCGTGCATTTGGAAGATACGAGAAATACGTTCTTTGTTTTCCGAACGTGTATTATATACATAAGAACCAGCTGGCAAAACACCAGAGTATGCTCTTACGAAACATAAACGTCCTACGAAAGGATCAGTAGCAATTTTAAATGCTAAACCAGCAAATGGCTCATCGAAAGATGGCTGACGCGTAATAGGCTCATCCGTTTTAGGATTAATTCCAGTAATTGCCTCAACATCTAACGGAGATGGTAAAATTTCCATCACCATATCCAACATTGCTTGAACACCTTTATTTTTGAAAGAAGAACCACACATCATTGGAACAACTTTTCCAGAAATTGTAGCTGCACGTAATGCATTTAAAATTTCTCTCTCTGTCAATGAATTTTCGTCTTCGAAGAACTTCTCCATCAACGTTTCATCAAATTCAGCAACTGCTTCTAATAATTCACTTCTTAATCTTCTTGCATCTTCAATGATATCTGCAGGAATTTCAACTTCTTGGAAAGTCATTCCCATGTCGTTTTCGTTCCAAACAATACCTTTAAAATTAATTAAATCAACAACTCCTTTGAAGTTATCTTCATCACCAATGTTGATTTGTAATGGTAAAGCATGACTTCCTAACATATCTTTCACCTGACGGCAAACATTTAAGAAATCTGCACCTTGACGGTCCATTTTATTAACGAAACCAATACGAGGAACATTGTAGTTATTAGCTAAACGCCAGTTTGTTTCAGATTGAGGTTCAACACCATCAACTGCTGAAAACAAGAACACTAAACCGTCTAATACTCTTAAAGAACGATTCACCTCAACTGTAAAGTCAACGTGTCCTGGTGTATCAATAATGTTTACATGGTAATCTTGTCCTCTGTATTTCCAACCAACTGTAGTTGCAGCAGAAGTAATTGTAATACCTCTTTCTTGCTCTTGCTCCATCCAGTCCATTGTAGCTCCACCATCGTGAACTTCACCAATTTTGTGATTTACACCAGAGTAGAAAAGGATTCTTTCTGTAGTTGTAGTTTTACCTGCATCAATGTGAGCGGCAATACCAATATTACGCGTATATTTTAGATCTCTTATCGCCATATCAATTAAAATCTAAAGTGTGAGAATGCTTTGTTCGCCTCAGCCATTCTTAATGTGTCTTCTTTTTTCTTGTAGGCAGCACCTTCTTCTTTCGAAGCAGCAATGATTTCAGAAGCTAATTTACCAGCCATCGTTTTCTCATTACGTTTACGCGAGTAACCAATTAACCATTTCATAGCTAAAGAAGCTTTTCTTTCTTCACGAACTGGTGTAGGGATTTGGAAAGTAGCTCCACCAACACGGCGACTACGAACCTCAACACTTGGAGTAATATTTTCTATTGCTTTTCTCCAAACGTCTAATCCATCTTGATCTTCAATTTTCTTGTCTACGATTTCGATTGCCTCGTAGAATATTTTAAATGCTAAATTCTTTTTCCCGTCGTACATTAAGTTATTAACGAATTTTGTTACAACAACATCGTTAAACTTTGGATCCGGGAGAATGGCAATTTTTTTGGCTTTTCTTCTTCTCATCTCTTAAAAGCTTTAATTATTTTTGTTTAGGTCTTTTCGTTCCATACTTAGAACGACGTTGTGTTCTTCCTTCTACTCCAGCTGTATCTTCAGCTCCTCGTACGATGTGGTATCTAACCCCTGGAAGATCTTTTACTCTTCCTCCACGTACAAGTACTAATGAGTGCTCTTGTAAATTGTGACCTTCACCACCGATGTAAGCGTTGACTTCCTTTCCGTTGGTCAAACGCACCCTTGCAACTTTTCGCATTGCAGAGTTCGGCTTTTTAGGAGTAGTGGTGTAAACACGTACACATACCCCTTTACGCTGTGGACAAGAATCAAGTGCGGCAGATTTACTCTTCTTCACTACCGCTGTTCTTCCTTTGCGAACTAATTGTTGAATAGTTGGCATAAAATACTCTTAATTTTATAAATAAATAAATTCCTTCAAACACACTTTGAGGGGTGCAAAGATAAACAATTATTTTTATAAACCAACTAGTTAGCTAAAAAAGATGTTTTTTTTCACAATTATGTGTTTGCATTTTTTATTTTTGAATTTTAGAAATAAAAAAAGCGCCTATTAAGCGCTTTTAATTCCAAATAGGATATTTAATTATTGTCCAAATGGGTAATAAACTCCAATTGTCATTAAAAATTTATTATCTCTTGTGAAACCTGGAGTAGAATTAATACCATATGTGAAAGAACCTCGAATTCCTAATAAACGATCACTCAATTCAAATTGACCTCCTAAACCAAGCGTTGGGCCTACAACTGCTCCAATTACAGGCGCAACGTATGAATCTCCAAACTCTGCAGTAGATGTTGACGAAGCAAATCCATAAGAAAAACCTAAACCAATATTAAAATTAGCATCATCTATGTCACCCATATAATATTCTGCCATAATAGGAAATTGGTAACCTATTGCTCCACCTGTTTGAGAATTTATATTAAAACCAAGAGAGGGATAAGCAGAAACAGCAAAATTTGAATGTCTTGACAATTCGAAGCCTAATGTAGCTTTATAAAATACACTTGGAACTGACGCAATAGATAAACCTGATTCTGATCCAGTAGAAATACCATTTCCATCAAAATAAGAATAATCATAGTCATAACTATAAATTCCAATCAATGCTTGAACTCCAATACCATGGAAATATTCTTGCGCTTGTGCTTTTTGATTTGATAATGCAGCAAAAAGCATAGCTGCAATCACTAATTTTTTCATAAATAATCATTTTAGGTTCGGCAAAAATAACAATAAATAATTAAATGCAAAAAAAAAGAGGCATAAAACCTCTTTAAAATGAAAAAAATATTTTCAATTAGTTTCTGTATAACGTACTTTTAACCGCTTTTATTAATCGCTCAATATTTGGCAATGCTTCATCAATTAAAGTTGGAGAAAATGCAAAAGGTGTATCTGTTTGTGTAACACGCATAACTGGTGCATCTAAATAATCAAATGCATACCGTTGTAAATGATATGAAATCTCTGAAGAAATTGAAGCCAATGGCCAAGATTCTTCTAACACAACACATCTGTTTGTCTTCTTAACTGACTCAACAACACATGCATAATCAATTGGACGAATTGTTCTTAAGTCGATAATTTCAACAGAAATCCCTTCTTTTTCCAATAACTCAGCTGCTTCATAAGCGACTTTAATTATTTTTCCAAATGAAACAATCGTTACATCAGTTCCTTTTCTTTTGATATCAGCAACTCCAATTGGAATAATGTATTCTCCTTCAGGAATCTCACCTTTATCTCCATACATTTTTTCAGATTCTAAAAAAACAACTGGATCATTGTCTCTGATTGCTGCTTTTAATAAACCTTTAGCATCATATGGATTTGATGGTGTAATTACTTTTAAACCTGGTACGTGTGCGTAAAAAGCTTCAAATGATTGAGAATGCGTCGCTCCAAGCTGACCTGCAGTTCCGTTTCCTCCTCTAAAAACAATTGGACAGTGGTATTGTCCACCAGACATTTGCAACATTTTTGCAGCACTGTTAATTATTTGATCAGCTGCTAAAATTGCGAAATTCCAGGTCATAAATTCAACTATTGGGCGCAAGCCATTCATCGAAGCACCGACTGCAATTCCAGCAAAACCTAATTCAGCAATTGGCGTGTCGATTACTCGTTTCTCACCAAATTCGTCAAGCATTCCTTGAGATACCTTGTAAGCGCCATTGTATTCAGCGACTTCTTCACCCATTAAAAAAACGGACTCATCACGACGCATTTCTTCTGACATTGCTTCTCTTAATGCTTCTCTAAATTGAACAGTTTTCATAGCTATAAATTTAATCGCTTTTGTTTCTAAACAACTAAAATGAATTTTATTAAAAAAATATCTGATAATTCATTTTTAGGATGCCAAAATTAATAAACTTTAAACAATGTACAATACCCTTTTTTAAAGTTCGTTTAAAAAAAAGCATAAGTTAGTGTAAAAATGACGCTTTGTCTATTGATACTATAATTCAAAAAACCTTTGTTCCATTGATTTTTTGTTTTTTATTTGAATTTTGTTTTTTCAAGTTTAAATGAACATTCTAGTCTGAAATTTTGTTATAAATTTGCAACCGATAAAATAATCTAAGATGAAAATACTTGTATGTATCAGTAAATCACCTGACACAACTTCAAAAATTGCCTTTACAGACAATAATACTAAGTTTGATGAAAATGGTGTTCAATACATTGTTAACCCTTATGACGAATGGTATGCATTGGTAAGAGCGTTAGAATTAAAAGAAACAATTGGAGGGAATGTCACAATTGTAACTGTTGGAAATGCAGGAGATGAAGCTATCATTCGAAAAGCTTTAGCAATTGGAGCTGACGAGGCTGTAAGAATTGATGCGGATCCAACAGATGCCTATTTTACAGCAATTCAAATTGCAGAATACGCAAAAGCAAATGGATTTGATTTGGTGTTAACTGGAAAAGAAACGATCAATTACAATGGTTCCCAAGTTGGAGGAATGATTGCTGAAGCAATGGATTTACCATTTATATCATTGGCAACAAAATTAGATGCTGTCGGTTCAACGTTAACATTAGAACGAGAAATCGTTGGAGGTGTTCAAGTTTTAGAAGTTCAATCGCCTGTAGTGGTGTCATGTGCAAAAGGTATGGCTGAACAACGCATACCAAATATGCGTGGAATTATGGCTGCACGAACAAAGCCACTTCACGTAATTGCTCCTGTTGCTGTTGATTTATTAACTTCTTACACCACTTATACTATGCCGAATACAAAATCAGCATGTAAAATCATCGATCCTTCCAACATGGATGAATTAGTTGAATTATTGCACAACGAAGCCAAAGTAATTTAATCTTAAAAAAATCAAAATGTCTACACTAGTATATATAAATAGTAACAACGGATTAAATAAAGCAGCTTTAGAAGTTGTTACGTATAGTAAAAATTTAGGTGAGAATGTTACTGTTGTTTCCACAGGTTCATCAACTATTGATTTATTAACAACCTTAGGACAATACGGCGCATCAAAAGTAATATTTGATGCTTCAATAACAGGCGATGATTCTCAACAATTAACCGAATTAATTGCTGCAGTTGCTGCCTCAGAAAATGCTTCTACGATTGTATTTTCACATGATGTTGTCGCAAAAGCGATTGCGCCTCGATTATCTGTTAAATTAAAAGCAGGATTAGTTTCTGGAGCAATCGAAGCACCAAATGCTGATGGATCGATTAATGTGAATGTTTTCTCTGGTAAAGCCTTTGGAAGTGTAAAAGTAACAAGTGATAAAAAAATCGTTTCTCTTTTACCAAATAGTATTCAGCCAAGTATAACAGGAAGTAATTGTCCTGTAGAAGCATTTGGTGGGACACTAGCTCCTTCTAAAATTAAAGTTATCAGTACAAAAAAACCAGAAGGTGCTATTCCACTTCCAGAAGCTGAATTAGTAGTTTCTGCAGGTAGAGGATTAAAAGGACCAGAAAACTGGGGAATAGTAGAAGATTTAGCAAATGCTTTAGGCGCTGCAACAGCTTGTTCACGACCAGTATCAGATATCGGTTGGAGACCGCATCATGAACACGTTGGTCAAACTGGAATTGCTATTCGCCCGAATTTATACATTGCAGCTGGAATTTCTGGCGCAATTCAGCATTTAGCGGGTGTAAACGGTTCTAAAGTTATTGTAGTAATTAATACCGACTCAGAAGCGCCATTTTTTAAAGCAGCTGACTATGGTATTATAGGTGATGCTTTCGAAGTTTTACCTCGATTAACAGCAGCAGTAAAAAAATTCAAGGCTGAAAATCATTAATTTACAAGAATAAAAATTGTAACTTTACTAAAATAATATTTAAAAGGGAAGCAGCAATGCTTCCTTCTTTGTTTCAACACTTAAAATCTTCTTAGGAAGGATGAATAAAATAAAACTAGAAATTGCGGGTCTTTCATACAGCCAAACTCAATCTGGAGCATATGCATTAGTGTTGGTGGAAACGGGTGGAAAACGTCAATTACCAATAATTATTGGCAGTTTTGAAGCACAAGCAATTGCCATTGAATTGGAGAAAATGACGCCAACTCGACCATTGACGCATGACTTATTTAAAAGCTTTGCACAATCTTTTTCTATCCAAGTAAAAGAAGTTGTTATCTATAATTTAAATGAGGGTATTTTCTATGCAAAATTGATTTGTGAAAGAGAGGGCATGATTACTGAAATTGACGCACGTACTTCTGACGCTATTGCTATTGGAATTCGATTTAATGCAATTATTTACACCTTTGAATCTATATTATCAAATGCTGGAGTTCTTTTAGACGAGAATGAATTCGAAGTACCAAAATTGGAAGAAGAAGAAAAAGATGAACTAGAAACAAATTCTTTTTTAAATTTATCCATCGAAGAATTAACAGCGCAATTAAATGAAGCACTGGAAAATGAAGCCTATGAAATTGCTTCTAAAATTCGAGACGAAATTAATAAAAGAACGTCTAAATAATAATAAAAACTACTACCATGTTTTCATTAAAACAACGTCTGATTTTCATGAATTTCTTGCAATTTTTTGTTTGGGGAGCATGGTTAATTACAATTGCAAATTACTGGTTTGACACAAAACATTGGTCCCCCTCAGAATTTGGAGCTATATTTTCTACGTTAGGGATTTCTTCATTGTTTATGCCTACAATTATGGGGATTCTTGCAGATCGTTGGATCAACGTTGAAAAACTATATGCTATTTTACACATAGTAGGAGGTTTATTCTTAGCATATATTCCTTTTGTCTCAAATTCATCGGATTTCTTCTGGATTATTTTCTTTGCAATGATGTGCTACATGCCAACAATTGCTCTTTCTAATTCTATTTCTTATTCTACCCTAAAGAATAATAATCTAGACATTGTAAAAGACTTTCCGCCAATTCGCGTTTGGGGTACGGTTGGATTTATAGCTGCAATGTGGGTCACGAATTTAACCGGAAATAAAGCATCTGAAAATCAATTTTACATTGCTGCGATTTCTGCAATTATATTAGGTATTTATTCATTTACATTGCCAAAATGTCCGCCACAAAAGACAGGCTCAAAAAGTAACAAGCTAGATGAAATCATTGGATTAGATGCTTTTAAGCTATTTAAAACCTACAAAATGGCTTTGTTTTTCTTATTCTCAATGTTATTAGGTGCAGCATTGCAATTAACAAACATGTATGGCGATGTTTATTTGTCTGAATTTAAAAATATTGCAGCCTACAAAAATTTATGGGTGGTGGAGCATTCTACCATCATCATGTCTATTTCTCAAGTTTCAGAAACACTTTTCATACTCGCAATTCCCTTCTTTTTAAAACGTTTTGGGATAAAACGTGTCATGTTAATCAGCATGTTTGCATGGGTACTTAGATTTGGCTTGTTAGCATACGGAAATCCTGCAGAAGGCTTATGGATGATTATTGTTTCATGCATTGTTTATGGGATGGCTTTTGACTTTTTCAATGTTTCTGGTTCTTTATTTATTGAAACGACTACTTCTTCACGAATTCGTTCAAGCGCACAAGGTTTATTTATGATGATGACCAATGGTTTTGGTGCCATTCTAGGTAGTTTTTCGAGCGGAATTATCATAGAAAAATTCTACAAATTAGCTGATGGCGGAAATGATTGGAAAGGAATTTGGTTATTGTTTGCTGCTTATGCTTTAATTGTTGCTGTATTGTTTGCTTTGTTTTTCAAACACAAACACGACCCCAACGAACGTGTCGAAATCAATCATTAAAATGCCTGAATATTCATCGATTTTCAACATTCATTCAGCTGAAGAATTTCAGAAAATTGCGTTAGATTTTTTCGACTTTCAATCTGAAAATTGTACAATTTACAGAGAATTCATACAGTCACTCGGGAAATCAAAACCCACAAAATTGGATGAAATCCCATTTTTACCGATAGATTTTTTTAAAACACACAACGTTACGTGTTACCCATCAATTGAACCAGAAAAAACATTTCTTAGTAGCGGAACAACGCAAGGATTCAGAAGCAAGCATCCAATTCACGACCTTAAACTATACGAAACTTCATTCTTAAAAACCTACGAACAATTTATTGGTCAATCTAAAGACCAAATCATTCTTGCTCTTTTACCTAATTATGTTGAACAAGGATCTTCAAGCTTGGTTTACATGGTCGATCGATTAATTGAGGAAAGTGAAAACGAATTATCAGGCTTTTTATTAAACAATCTTAATGAAGTTGAAAAACGCTACAAGCAAGCTTTAATTTCAGGAAAAAAAGTAATTATTTTTGGCGTTTCGTATGCACTTTTAGACTTAGCTGAACAACATATTGATCTTTCAAATGCAACGATTATTGAAACAGGTGGCATGAAAGGCAGGCGAAAAGAATTGACTAAAACCGAATTGCATACTGCGTTGAAAAATGGATTAAATGTTCCTGTGATTCATTCAGAATATGGAATGACGGAATTACTTTCTCAAGCCTATAGTGACCAAAACGAATTGTTCACTCCTCCAAATTGGATGAAAATAAGCTGTAGAGATGTGAACGATCCATTTCACCTTGTAGCCGAAGGGAAAACAGGTGGGATAAATGTGATTGACCTTGCTAATATAAACAGCTGTTGTTTTATTGCTACACAAGATTTAGGTCAAATTCACGGAAACCAATTTAAAGTTATGGGTCGCTTTGATCAATCCGATATTAGAGGGTGTAATTTATTAATTGAATAATTCAAAAAAATATTTAATTACATTTACAGAGATTATGACAAATTCAACACTATTAATTTTATTATCCATTGGACTTGGCGCTGGCATGCTTAGTGGCTTTGTTGGAATTGGTGGCGGCGTTGTTATTGTTCCTGCATTGGTGTTTTTATTAGGCTTAAGTCAACATGAAGCACAAGGAACGAGTTTATTTGTACTCGTTATGCCAGTGGTTTTTCTCGCGCTCACAAATTACTGGAAAACAGGCAATGTAAATTGGAAATACGGGCTAATCATTGCAATTGCATTTATTATCGGCGGTTTTTTTGGTTCAAAATTATCATTAAAACTATCGCCACAAATTGTTAAATTAGCATTTGGCCTACTTATGGCATATGTGTCTTTTCAATTAATTTTTTCAAGTATTCAAGAAATAAAAGCGAAATGAATTCGATTATAATTGATAAAATCAATGCAAAATCAGCAGCAATCTTTGAAAAAGTAATCGCTTACAGAAAGCAGTTACATGCCCATCCTGAATTATCATTTCAAGAAGTTGAAACCATGAAATTTGTTTCTGAAAAATTAACAGATTTAGGGATTGAACATACTGCTGGTGTTGGTAAAACTGGCGTTGTTGCTTTACTAAAAGCCGATCATCACTCCAATGAAATGCCGTGTATTGGACTCCGAGCAGATTTGGATGCATTGCCAATTTTGGAAGAAACAGGATTAGATTTTGCTTCTAAAAATACAGGTGTTATGCACGCATGCGGACACGATGTTCACACCTCAATTTTATTAGGTACTGCAGAAATTTTATACGAATTGCGCAATGAACTTCCGCAGCCAGTAAAATTAATATTTCAACCGGGAGAAGAACAAAATCCAGGTGGCGCAACGTTAATGCTAGCAGATGGTGTTCTTGAAAATCCGACAGTAAAAGAAATGTATGCTTTACACGTCTTTCCTGAAATGGAGGCTGGTAAAATTGGATTTAGAGAAGGTTTATACATGGCTTCCAGCGATGAAATTCATTTAACAATTCATGGAAAAGGTGGACATGGTGCAACGCCAGCAGCGTGTATTGACCCAATAGTTATTGGTGCTAATTTGATTGTTCAATTGCAACAAATTATTAGTAGAAAATGTAATCCAGGAATTCCGTCGGTTTTAACATTTGGTCATTTTGAAGCGCTTGGATCAACCAACGTGATTCCTTCAAAAGCACTTTTAAAAGGTACCTTCAGAACAATGGACGAGACGTGGCGAGCAGAAGCACTTACTTTGCTTAAAACTCAAATACATGCACTTGTTGAAAGTCAAGGCGCAACTGTAGAATTAACGATTAGTAAAGGTTATCCATTTCTAAAAAATGACCCTGCTTTAACAAAAAACCTAAAAACCAAAGCGGCTGAAATAATTGGAAAAGAAAATGTTATTGATTTACCAATACGCATGACTTCTGAAGATTTTGCCTTTTATGCGCAAAAAATTCCAGTTTGCTTTTTTCGTTTAGGCGTTAGAAATGAAGCTAAAGGAATCATTCATGCTGTGCATAATTCAAAATTTGACAGCGATGATGCTGCCTTAATAACGGGAATGAGATCAATGTCAATCGCTGTATTCTAATGATGAAATCACTTCAAATAGCACTCATCTTCTTGCTACTTTTAGCTTGTAACAAAGAACAAACTTTGTTGGACGATTTAAATGGCACTTGGAAAATTAATGGTGTTAGTTTAACAGATAGTGAAGGGATTCGTTATGAAGGATCCATAATAGCTGGACAATTAACTATTAACAGCAATTCAAAAACTTACACATTCAATTTGAATTATAGTACTAGCATTGTTTCAAACACCTATAATTATTCAGGTACATTTTCGTTAAGTTCTGATAGTAAAATTGTTCAATTAAAGTATTTAAAACCTTCCAATGAGCTATATTCCTATGAATTCAAACTTATATATGCTTCAAAAGATTATTTAAAAATTGAATATTGGGACGAATCCTATCGCTTGAACACCTTGCTTTTATCGCGTTAATTTGCTAGTTCACTCATAAAACGAATACGCATTAATCGCAATTCTTCTTCTGAATAATCCCCATCAAATTCGTGGTAAGCATCTTTTAAATCGTCTGTTTCAGCCTCTCTAAAATAATCAAATATTTCTTTTTGATTTTCTGGATCTAAAATATCATCGATGTAATAATTGATGTTCACGCGTGTTCCAGATGAAACAATTGCTTCTAATTCTTCTAATACTTCGTCCATTGATTTTCCTTGCGCTTTGCCAATGTCCTCCAAAGGTAATTTACGATCAATGTTTTGAATTAATTGAACTTTTAATCCTGATTTATTTACCAGAGATTTTACAACCATGTCATGAGGACGTTCAATTTCATTGTCTTCAACATATTGTTCAATCAACGCAACAAACGGGGCGCCATATCTAGCGGCTTTTCCTGTTCCGACTCCTTGAATATTGGTTAACTCATCCAAGGTAATTGGATATTGAAAACACATTTCTTTTAAAGAAGGTTCTTGAAAAATAACAAACGGTGGAATGTTCTTTTGTTTAGACAACGATTTTCTTAAATCGACAAGCATACTATACAAAACGTCATCAAACGCAGCTCCTTTACCACTTAAAGAAATGCCTGCATCATCATCATCATCAGAACTATAATCGTGTTCTTTGATTAATTTAAAGCTTGTAGGATTTTTTAAGAATGCTTTACCTTCCTCAGTAATTTTTAGAATTCCGAAAGATTCAATGTCTTTAGATATAAAACCAGCAACTATTACTTGCCGAGTAACTGCATTCCAGAAATGTTCATCCTTTTGTTTTCCACTTCCAAAACCTTTCAACACATCGTGCTTGTAAGTCTTAATATCAGACGTTAAATTACCTGCTAAAAAAGAACAATAATGCTTTGTTTTTTGAGTTTCTTGCAATTCAATCAGTGCCTTTAACAATAAGACAACTTCGTTTTCTCCTTCTGATTTTTCACGAGGATGCTTACAATTATCACAGAATTTATTGCATTTTTTTTCGTCAAAATATTCACCAAAATAATGCAAGATAAATTTTCTCCTACAAACAGATGTTTCTGAGTAAGAAACGATTTCGTTTAACAATTGCTTACCAATTTCTTGTTCTGCAAGTGGTTTGCCTTGTAGGAATTTTTCTAATTTTTCAATGTCTTTGTAACTGTAAAAAGTAACACATTCCCCTTCTCCTCCATCTCGACCAGCTCTTCCCGTTTCTTGGTAATAACTTTCGAGTGATTTTGGAATATCGTGGTGAATAACGTAGCGAACATCTGGTTTATCTATTCCCATTCCAAAAGCAATCGTAGCAACAATCACACTAGCTTCCTCCATCAAGAACATGTCCTGATGATTGGCACGTGTATTTGCGTCTAAACCTGCATGATATGCTAAAGCATTAATACCATTTACTTGCAATAATTCGGTCAATTCCTCCACCTTTTTACGACTCAAGCAATAGATGATACCACTTTTACCTTCTTTCGTACGAATGTATTTAATGATTTGCTTTTCAACATCGCGTTTAGGGCGAATTTCATAAAATAAATTATCGCGATTAAAAGAAGATTTAAATAGAACAGCATCCAACATATTCAAGTTTTTTTGAATGTCGTATTGGACTTTTGGTGTTGCTGTTGCAGTTAATGCAATGATAGGAACATTTGATATTTTTTCAAAAATCTCTCTTAAACGGCGGTATTCTGGCCTGAAATCATGCCCCCATTCTGAAATACAATGTGCTTCGTCAATCGCGAAAAATGAAATTGAAACAGAAGTTAAAAAATCTATGTTTTCTTGTTTTGTTAATGATTCTGGAGCGACATACAGCAACTTTGTTACGCCGTCTTGGATGTCTTTCTTTACGCGTGTAATTTCTGTTTTTGAAAGGGATGAATTTAAAAAGTGAGCAACCGCTTCATTTTCACTTACATTTCGAATAGCATCAACTTGATTTTTCATTAGTGCAATCAAAGGGGAAACTATAATCGCTGTTCCTTCAGAAATCAACGCTGGCAATTGATAGCACATTGATTTTCCACCACCAGTAGGCATAATTACAAACGTGTTTTTTCCATCTAAGACATTTGTAATTATAGCTTCCTGCTTACCTTTAAAACTATCGAATCCAAAATATTTGCGCAATGCTACTTTAAGATCGTTTTTTACCATTTTTCGTATATAAATACTTATCTAAAATTTTACATAAAGATAATACGTTTTTTTGAGAACACTTGGTTAAACTCACTAAATTATTAGCAAATATTTATTAAATAAGTAAAAATACAGATAGATTGGATAATATTTTATGAATTGAGAGTAATTGCTTAAATTTGCCGACAATGTCAGAAGATAAAAAAATGTCATTTTTAGACCATCTTGAAGAATTAAGATGGCGATTGGTGCGAATTTCAATTTCGATTTTGGTGGTTGCAAGTACCTTGTTTTATTTCCAAGAATGGATCATGAATACTTTTTTTATGTCGATGAAGAATTCAAACTTCATTACCTTTAAAGTAATGTGTCGCTATTTCAATGTTTGTATCGAAGATATTCCCGTTAGTTTTCAAAGCACGACCATGTCAGGCCAATTTAGTTATGCCTTGATGATGAGCTTAATGGGCGGAGTTGTCGTATCTTTTCCATTTATTTTTCATCAATTGTGGTCCTTTGTAAAGCCAGGATTAAAACAAAACGAAAAATCTGTTGCCAAAGGAATCGTTTTTTATGTGAGTATCTTATTTTTTATTGGGATTTTATTTGGCTATTTTGTTGTTGCTCCGTTAAGTGTTCAATTCTTTGGTGCTTATAAAATTAGCTCTCAAATTCAAAATATTTTTACAATAAGTTCTTATTTGAGCATGATTTTGTCAACGGTGTTTTACTCGGGCTTACTTTTTTTATTGCCGGTAATAGCTCACTTGTTAACAAAGCTTGGGGTGCTTTCATCTGCATTTTTAAAAAAATACCGTAAACATTCAATTGTTGGGGTATTAATTCTATCCGCAGCAATTACTCCACCGGATGTCGTCTCTCAAATTATTGTTGCAATTCCAATCGTAATATTATACGAAATTGGAATTCTTGTTTCTAGAAAAGTTGAACGAGAACGCGAAAAAAACATACTTTAATCCACTGATTTTTTAATTCTAAGCAACGTGAAATTATACACCGAAGACATCAAGAAAACCTACAAAGGAAGAGGCGTTGTAAAAGGCGTTACAATTGAAGTGAAACAAGGAGAAATTGTTGGTTTGTTAGGTCCAAATGGCGCTGGAAAAACAACGTCTTTTTATATGATCGTTGGATTGGTAAGTCCTGATTCCGGCAAGGTATTTCTAGACGATGTTGATATTACCAACTACCCCATGTACAAACGTTCTCAATTAGGAATTGGCTACCTACCGCAAGAAGTCTCTGTTTTTAGAAAATTAAGTGTTGAGGATAATATCCTAGCGATATTAGAAATGACTGACTTAAATAAGTTCGAGCGAAAAGAAAAATTAGAACAATTATTGGAAGAATTTAGCTTAACACACGTACGCAAAAATTTAGGTAATCGTTTGTCTGGAGGAGAAAAAAGAAGGACAGAAATCGCGAGAGCCTTGGCAACAAACCCTAAATTTGTTTTGTTAGATGAGCCTTTTGCAGGTGTGGACCCGATAGCTGTAGAAGATATTCAAAGCATCATTTCTGAATTACGAAAAAAAAACATTGGAATATTAATTACTGATCACAACGTTCAAGAAACACTATCGATTACTGATAGAGCATACTTATTGTTTGAAGGGAATATTTTGAAGACTGGAACTGCAGAAGAACTTGCAGCCGACGAACAGGTGCGAAAAGTTTACCTTGGCCAAAATTTCGAACTGCGTAAAAAATAAAAAAGGCCATTTCTCAATGACCTTTCACTATATCTAATAAGCTTATTTAGCTGAATTTACACGAATAGTTTTAGAGTCATTTTGTGAATAGGCATCACATTTTGATCTTTTAGAAGTACTACATGCCGAAAAAGCTGCTGTCATAAATAATCCAACGATTGAAACTAATACTAATTTTTTCATTTTTATAAATTTGCGTTGTTTGATAGTGTAAAAATAATCAATTTTATGTTTAAGCGAAAAATTATCTTCATTTTTGTATAAATTATTACTGTAACAACTTCATTTAAAGAAAAAAATGCTGCGTTTATTCCTATTTCTGGCAATTTCCTTTTGTGTAAGTGAAGCATACAGTCAATCTCCTGTTTATCTCAACTTTAGAACGAAAGATTATTTAAAGGTTACAAAAAAGATTCCTTCAGTAGTTGCCAACAAGAAAGAAGCCCTTGATTTTTTAAAGAATTTACAACTTGAAGCGATAAAAAAAGGCTATTTGGGTGCGTCTGTGGATTCGTTAAGCTATCAACAAGATACGCTTTCGGTTTCATTTAATACCGGAAAACGCTATTCTTATCTTCAACTAAACACTTCAAAAGAAACGATTGATTTCATCAAGAAAAACAGCCACCTTTCTGAAAAAATACTAACAAAATCAAGTGTAAATCCAACCGAACTAAGTCGTTTGTTAAAGCAAATCCTTCTTTCATTAAATTCAAACGGCTACCCTTTTGCTCAATGTTACCTCGAAAATCTAACTGAAACAACGCACGAACTGACTGCAGATTTAACAATTCAAAAAGGCGCATTATTTCAACTTTCTGAGATGCATGTAAAAGGAGATTCTGCAATTTCAACTTCATTTATTAGCACATTAATTGACCTTAAAATCGGAGAACTATACGATGAAACTAAATTAGCTGAAATTTCAAAAAAAATTGCGCAATTAACATACTTGAAAGAAATAAAACCGTTTGAATTGTTGTTTACGGACCATGGTTTTGAGATTTATCTTTATTTAAAATCTGTTCCATTATCATCCTTAAATGGTGTCGTTGGACTTCAACAAAATGATCAAAATAAGCCGGTAAGTTTTACAGGAGAACTTGATTTGAAACTATTAAATACCCTAAAAAGAGGTGAACAAATTAATTTGAATTGGAGAAGCATTCAAGCACAAACCCAAAACTTAAAAGCATCGATCAATTACCCCTTTCTTTTTAAAAGTAGGTTTGGTGTAGATGGTCAATTTCATTTGTACAAAAGAGATACGACATTTTTAGAGCTCAAAACAACCGTTGGAATTCAATATGCTTTGAATAGTGGCAGCCTGTTATCTGTGTTTTATCAAAACTCCACTTCATCTCGTTTAGGTGGAAGCAGCAATAATCCACTTTTCACCAACCTGTCATCCGTCAACACCAACGCATACGGAATCAGTTATAGCAATCGTTTAGTTGATTACCTTCCCAACCCAACAAAAGGACGGAATATCCAAGCTTCCATTGCAATTGGTAATCGAAGTGCTCAAAATTCTGACACGAGTAAAACCATACAAAGCACAACAGTTAAGGGATCAATTAAACTTGAATTCTATTTTCCAATAACCGCTAGAAATGTATTTCATCTTTCCAGTAAAACTGATTTTTACCTTGCTCCAATCATTTATCAAAATGAAGTTTTTAGGTTTGGTGGACAAACATCTTTAAGAGGATTCAATGAAGAGGAATTGTATGGAACGACAACTTCAATATTATCGCTAGAATACCGATTTTTGTTGGATAAAAATTCTAATTTATTTGCTTTTTACGATCAAGCATTGATGGAAAATAATGCTGCAAACTATTACAAAGACGCTCCTTTTGGATTTGGTATTGGTTTATCTTTTGGGACAAAAATTGGGATTTTTTCTATTTCATATGCTCTAGGAAAACAATTTAATAATCCTGTTTTGTTGAGTAATGGAAAAGTGCATTTTGGCTACATTGCCTATTTTTAATGCTTGTTTTTAGTTTGCATCATTTCACGAATATCTTTCATGAATTCAGATGCATAAACAAAATTTTCAATCTCTTTATTTTCGGTTTTAATAATTGAATTACGATCACCTTCCCACCAATTCTGACCCTTGTAAATAAACAAGATGTTTTCTCCAATTTCTATCACACTGTTCATGTCATGTGTAATAACGATCGTTGTCATATTGTATTCGTACGTAATTTCTTTTATCAAACTATCAATTACAATAGATGTTAACGGGTCTAAACCAGAATTTGGTTCATCACAAAATAAATATTTTGGATTCATAGCAATTGCTCGGGCTATCCCGATTCGTTTTTGCATTCCTCCACTACATTCAGAAGGTAAAAGATGGTTATTTCCAGTTAAATTAACCCTGTCCAAACAAAAATCCACTCTTTTCTGCATTTCACCTTTTGTCATATTCGTAAGCATAGACAGAGGAAATGACACATTTTCCTCTACGGTCATAGAATCAAATAATGCAGAACCTTGAAATAACATTCCAATTTCTTTTCTAATTTCAGTGCGTTCTGATCGATTCATTTTAGAGAAATCGCGACCATCAAACAAAATTTGTCCACTGTCAATCTCGTGTAAACCAATGATACATTTCGCTAAAACAGATTTTCCATGACCTGATTGACCAATAACAAGGTTTACTTTTCCCTTTTCAAAACGCGCATTAATATTTTGCAACACTTGTTTTGCCCCAAACGATTTAGAAACATTGACTACTTCAATCATAATAACATCAATTGAGTTAGAATAAAATTGGCAATCAAAATGGCAATACTACTACTTACAACAGATTTTGTGGATGCTCTTCCGACATCTAGTGCGCCACCTTTCGTATAATAGCCATAAAACGAAGAAATCGAAACAATTAAAAAACCAAAAACAACTGTTTTAGTCAGCGCATAAAACACATTATATACGTTGAAATAGTAGCGAATTCCTAAAATATATGTTTCCGATGTAAGTAATCCCGAGGCGGTTAAAGCGATCCAGCCACCGATCATACTCAGGGCCATTGAAAAAACAATTAAAACTGGAAAAAACAAAACAGCTGCAATAATTTTAGGAAGGACTAAGAAATTCAAAGAATTAACCCCCATGATTTCTAAGGCATCAATTTGTTCTGTAACACGCATAGTTCCAATTTCTGAAGCAACATTTGAACCAACTTTTCCCGCTAATATCAACGATATAATGGTAGGAGAAAACTCTAAAACAGTAGAATTCTGTGTAATAAAACCAATGGTATATTCCGGCATGATTGGACTATCGATGTTTGAAGCAGTTTGCAATGCAATAACAGCACCCATAAAAACAGACATCAACGCAACAATTGGCAATGAATCAATTCCAATGCCTTCGATTTCAGTAAATACACGTTTACGAAATATTTTGAATTTCTCTGGTCGCGAAAAAACAACGTAGAGCATCAACATATACTTGCCAATATTTGAAATAACTTTCATGCTTGACAAAGGTAAATTTTATTTCTTGGATTCACATTTTATTGCTGAAAACTTTATTAAAAAAAATCAACTTAAAGATATAAATTTGCGCTGTGAAAGTAGCATCAATCAAGCGAAAAGAATTGGTTATTGAAGGGTTTAAAAAATACCTTCCAGAGGCATTCGTTTTATACGTTGTTGAAATTTTTCTAACGGCTAATGTTAAATTTAAGATTGTCAACGGGAGAAAGACAAAATTAGGAGATTTTAGGGCTGGCATGGATGGTGAAAAACATCAAATTAGTGTGAATGGCGACATGAATCCGTATTCTTTTCTTATTACTACTTTACATGAATTTGCACATTTACAAACATTTAATAGCTTTCAAAACCGAGTGGCACCTCATGGCGAAGAATGGAAAAATGCCTATCGTCAATTACTAATTCCAATTGTCAACAGTGAAGATTTACCTGAAGACATTCGAAAGGCGCTCGTAAATTCATTGATAAATACCAAAGCATCTTCTTGCACAGATCATCAACTTTCTCGCGTATTAAATTCGTATAACAAACCAGTTGAAGGCGAAGAAATTTTGGAGCGATTGCCAAAAAATTCTACCTTTGTATTAAATGGTCGTGAATTTATTAAGGGAACTTTACGTCGTAAACGTTTTATTTGCGAAGATATTAAAACAAAAAAATCATACTTGGTTAATGCGCTTGCTAAAGTATATCCAATAGAAACAAAAGAAAATGAAGAATAATAATTATTGTATTATCATGGCTGGCGGAGTAGGAAGCCGATTCTGGCCCATGTCAACTCCTGAAAAACCAAAACAATTTTTAGATGTTTTGGGAATAGGTAAATCATTGATACAAATGACTTACGAACGATTGCTTCAAATTGCACCGAGTGAGAACATTTATGTTTTAACCAATACAGCGTATGCTGAACTCGTTAAAGAACAGTTGCCTGATTTAACATATGACCAAATATTAACGGAACCAAAACGAAAAAACACTGCTCCTTGTATTGCTTATGCCGCTGCTAAAATTATGGCTAAAAATGCTGAAGCAACAATGATTATTTCTCCTGCAGATCATTTAATTGTAAAAGAACAACGTTTTTCTGAAATCGTGCAAGCAGCAATCGATCAGGCTAACAAAGGTGAACGCTTGGTAACATTAGGTATTTTACCATCACGACCAGACACAGGATATGGATATATTGAAGTAGCTAGTAAAATTGAAGCTGGAGCTGCAACAGAAGTCTTACAATTTAGAGAAAAACCAAATTTAAAAACTGCTCAAGGATTCTTAGACAGTGGAAACTTTTATTGGAATTCAGGTTTATTTGTTTGGAAAGCAGCAACTATTCTGTCCGCATTAAAGCAATTTCAACCGGCACTTCACGCTTTGTTTGCTGGAGATTTAAGTGATTACAATTCAACTAAAGAGCAAGAAAAAGTGAATCATTGTTTTGAAGTGTGTGAAGATATTTCGATTGATTTTGCTGTGATGGAGCATGCTAAAAACACAGATGTTGTATTGGCAGATTTTGATTGGAGCGATTTAGGAACATGGGGAAGTTTAAGTGAACATTTAACGACAGATGCCAATAACAATTCTGTGATTGGTCAAAATGCATTTTTATTTAATTCTAAAAATTGTCAGGTCAATGTACCAAATGACAAATTAGTATTGATTGACGGCTTAGAAGATTACATCGTTGTCGAATCTGACAACATGTTGATGATTCTTAAAAATGAAAATGAACAAGAATTGAAAAATTATTTGAAGCACATTGACGAGCATAAAGCATAAAAAAACGGGGTTCAAATGACCCCGTTTTTTTTCAATTTTTCGCAGCTTCTTTTTTCGCTTCACTTCTTTTCCAATCGCGGTACAAATCAAAGTAACCTTTTGTTTCGACTACAATTACACCGCCCATTGTATCGCCATACTTGGCAGGAATACCTCCTGTATAAATCATCATATTTGCGATAGAACAACTTGGAACATTAAATACTTGCGTGCTTTTCATACCATCCAACATGTAAATCATATCCCCTTTTCGAGCGCCACGGAACATTAGATCGCCATTTTCATCTACTTTAACTTCAGAAGACATAGAAGTAGCTAAACTTTTAATGTCAAATTTTGCCGAACTGTGTGCAATTTCTTCAGAAGTAATTTTTTTCACGGGAAGAAAACCATATTCTAATTTTACGCGATCATTATTTTGTGCATAAACAGTTATTGCTTTGAATTCCTTTTCTTTAGAAAAAAGAATTGTTCCAGCATTACAAATTCCATCCATTGGAACAACCACTTCGATGCGGTTACTAATTGTGTCTTTTCTGTATTTAACCAGTAACTCATATGTTCCTGAAGGAATCGCACTGATTCTAAAACGTCCATCAACATCTGTAATTGCTTGGTACTTCTTGTCAACGTCCTGAACAAAAGCTTCCGCACCATAAATGATTTCCTTGGTGTTTTTATCGATAACTGTTCCGATAATTTCCCCTTGGGCTTCTTGGCTGAATGCTGAAAATCCAACAAACAAACAACCTACTAACATCCATTTTTTCATGACTTTTTGTTTTTATGTTTTAAGTAAGATGTAATCTTTAAATAATTCCATAAAAAAAAGGCTCACATTTGTGAACCTTTCATCTATCTAGAATATTTTTTTAAGCAATTTCCGCACTAGAACAAGGAAAAGCTCTATCTACTTTTTTAAATAAACCTTGTAAAACTTTTCCAGGACCAACTTCTATCACTTCAGAAGCGCCATCTGAAATCATTTGTTGCATGATTTGCGTCCAACGAACAGGAGCAGTTAATTGCGCTACTAAATTTCGTTGAATTTCTGCAGGATCTGTAGTTCCTTTAGCGCTAACATTTTGGTAAACAGGACAAGTAGGCACATTGAACGTGGTTGCTTCAATAGCTGCAGCTAATTCTTCTCTAGCAGGTTCCATTAAAGGAGAGTGAAAAGCACCTCCGACTTGTAAAAGTATTGCTCTTTTTGCTCCAGCTTCAGTAAGTACTTCACAGGCTTTTTCAACAGCTGGAATTGCACCTGAAATCACTAATTGACCGGGACAATTATAATTTGCAGCAACAACAACACCGTCAATTTTAGCGCAAATTTCTTCAACTATCGCATCTTCCAATCCTAAAATTGCAGCCATTGTTGACGGTTGAATTTCACAGGCTTTTTGCATTGCTAATGCACGTTTGTATACTAATCTTAAACCATCTTCAAAATTCAATGTTTTATTCGCTACCAACGCTGAAAATTCTCCTAAAGAATGACCTGCAACCATATCAGGTGCAAAAGATTCACCCAAACAAGCAGCTAAAATTGTAGAATGAATAAAAATTGCTGGTTGCGTAACTTTCGTTTCTTTCAGTTCCTCATCGGTACCTTCGAACATAATTTTTGTAATATCAAAACCAACAATTTCATTGGCTTTATGAAACAAATCTCTCGCTATTTCAGATTGATCGTAAAGATCTTTTCCCATTCCTGAAAATTGTGCTCCTTGACCTGGAAAAACGTATGCTTTCATAATCGTAATTTAAATTTTAAACAAAAGTAATGAAACAAACTTAGTAAACACAAAAAAGGGCCGGAAAAACCGACCCTTTTATAGTATAATAAACTTCGTATTACTTACGAATGTTTAATTTTTTAGTAGCGATAGCTCCATCAACATTGATTGAAACTGTGTACATTCCATTTGCGAATTCTTGCGCAGGAACAACAACATTTTGAGCTCCGTTTACATTTGCTAAAGCAGAAGTGTATACTACTTTTCCAGCTAAATCTGTAACTTGGATCGCAACAGAAGAAGCATTTTTAACATCAAATGCAACTGTTGCATCAGCTGATGCTGGATTTGGATAAACAGCTAATCCAAAAGTTGAAGCTACTTCGTCAACACCTGTTTGGTTACCCATTTTTAAACGGATTGCAAATGAATTTCCATTTGTGTAAGATGTAGCAGCACCTGCATCACTTAATGTGTTAACCATTGAAGCAAAATTAGGTTGTGGGATTGTAATATCATCAAAAACACGAACTGGAGTAGTTCCTGAATTTCCTGTTTTCACAACCGCATAATATGCTCCAGCTGGTAATGAAATTGGTTGAGGAAAAGCAATTCCAACTTTACCTGCTGTAATATCGCCAGCTGAAACATAATAAGTTAAAGCTTCTGCAGCATTACCATTAGCATCAACAATTGGAACAACGCCATCTGCAAAGAACGTTGCAGTATCAACAATTGAAATTGTTAATTCACTTCCTGCTACTGATGAACTTGTTATTCCGATTTCAAAACCTGAGATTAAATTACTTGCTGCTTTTAATGAATAATAATTAGCTAAGTAAGTATCTTGAGGATTACCAAAAGACTCAGAACCAAAACTATTTACTGCAAGATTTTCGGTTGGATGAACTCCAATTCCATCTTGAGAATACAAATTTGTTGTTACAGCAAAGTTTCTTTTAACAATATTGTTAGCTGCTTCTGGCCCACCTGTTAAATCTAAAGCAGAAACTGCAGTGTATGTTCCGTTGTATTGCCCAATACTTAAAGAAGGAGTTTGAGTACTCGTATAAACTGCAGTATCTCCAGATAACATTGTTCCAACTACAAAAGGAACGTTAAATGAACCAAAGTTAGCAACTACACCAACATTTGTTTGCGTGTTAACACCAAAATTGATGATTTGCCCACCTACTTCATAACTTGCATCTAATTGATCTACAGGAGTTCTTCCATATTCAATTCCTTCATTATTTGTCCCAACGAATACTGGTCCATTGTTAATGATATCATTCAATGGTTGGTCAATAATTTTAATATCATCAATCATCCATGCATAATCCCAAGAACCTTTATAGTTAAAACGTAATTTTACGTTTGCTTGATTACCAGCTGCAGATGAAATGTTAACTGACATTTTTTCTTCAAAAGCTACAGATAATGGTCTTCCAGCATTAACTTCAAAATCAGTCCAAGTTGTACCACCATTTGTACTAATTTGTACAAAAGATTGCGTAGTTTGCCAAATTCTAATACGTTGGTTAAACTCTAAAACAACATTTGGGTGACCCGTTAAATTAATTGTGTTTGCAAATGTGATGCTAGCATCTTGTGTTCCACCATCAGCACCAACTGCATCAGAATCGAATAAAGCATATCCGTTTTCATTAGAAACAGTAATTGAAGTTTCTTTCCAGCTTCCTGTGTTGTAACCCATTGTGTTGTTAGCTACATTCGTGATAACCCAGTTTTGAGCATCACTTGTTGCGTTCGTAATTGCCCACTGAGAAGCAGTTGAGAAATCATTTGACCAAACAACCGCTTTTGTAGAAGCTTGTTCGTTTACTACTGGTTTAGTTGTTTTCTCAACTGAACCTAAAACTTTCATTTTACTTTCTGACATGTTTCTTTGAGCATTCACTCCAAAAACACTCAAAGCTGCAAAACTTAAAAAGTATATTTTTTTCATAATTAATAGTTTTTTAATTTAGGTAAAAATAATAAAATTTCAATATATAGCTACTTTTTATAAAAAATATTATACATGATAAAAAATTTTTTTCAATTGCTATAAGTTGAATTTAAAATACTTTTGAAATGGTATACATAATCTATTAAATACTAACCAAAAGCTAGTAAACTAGTTGTTAATTAAAATTTTAACTAGAATTGAGATTGTTTTGGCTAAAGCCAAATTATTGTTCATTATAATAGCAATGGGATAAATCCCATTGCTATTGATTGATTGATTTTTCATCAAAAATCTTACAATTCCATTGTTATCAATAATCTAATGAAATATTATCCTCTTCTATTTTTGCCTCCAGATTTTTTTTTGCCTCCAGATTTATCTGGAGGCATTTAAAATAAAATGAAATTGGCTTTAGCCAAAACAAGGTCAATCATTAATTTTTTGAAATTCAGTTTTATAAAAGCATTCTTGATGCTATTCTATTTTTCCGCATTGTATTGGAAGATGTTTGGAAAATTTTTAAAAAGAAAAATCCCAAACACAATGTGAATGGGATTAATCAAATACGAAAGGTGGAAGCCAATTCGTATGTCTTTAATGATTTAAAACTAAAAAGAGTCTCTGAATATCAGAGACTCTTTAGTACTCGGAGCGGGACTTGAACCCGCACGCCCATACAGGCACAGGATTTTAAGTCCGGCGTGTCTACCAATTCCACCATCCGAGCGGACTTGAGCGGGAGACGAGATTCGAACTCGCGACCCCAACCTTGGCAAGGTTGTGCTCTACCAACTGAGCTACTCTCGCAATAATTTAATTCAGTAAACTGAATAATGTAACAACTAATAGAAAACCGATGTTTTCGTTTGTTACGGGCGACAAATGTATAAAGTTTTTCTAAAAAGGCAATACACTTTGGCTGTTTTTTTTAATTTATTTTTTTATCCGCCGGTTAACTTCTTGATTTCGTTCAACTTCATTAAGGCTTCAACTGGAGTTAATGCGTTAATATCAATACTAACTAATTCATCTCTAATTTGCTCAAGCACAGGATCGTTTAACTGAAAAAAGCTCAATTGCATCGAATCTGAAGCGACCGCATTTTTTACTTTTTCTTTCATTTCAGTTTTTTCGCCTAAATCGTGGCTTTTTTCTAATTCTTTCAACATCAATTCTGCACGATGCAACACTTTAGAAGGCATTCCCGCTAGCTTTGCTACATGAATCCCAAATGAATGCTCGCTTCCGCCTTCAACTAATTTTCGGGTAAATAAAATCTTCGTACCTGTTTCTTTTACCGAAACATTGAAATTTTTAATTCGGGCAAAAAGATTGGTCATCTCATTTAATTCATGGTAATGCGTTGCAAATAAGGTTTTTGCTTTCGATTTTGGGTGCTCATGGATGTATTCTGCAATGGCCCAAGCAATGGAAATACCGTCATACGTACTTGTTCCTCTTCCTATTTCATCCAACAAAATCAAACTGCGATCCGACAAATTATTCAAAATACTCGCGGTTTCATTCATCTCCACCATAAATGTTGATTCACCCGATGAAATATTATCCGAAGCTCCTACACGTGTAAATACTTTGTCAACAAGTCCGATTTCAGCAGAAACTGCCGGGACAAACGAACCCATTTGCGCCATTAAACAAATCAACGCAGTTTGACGCAACAAGGCGCTTTTACCACTCATGTTGGGACCTGTAATCATGATGATTTGTTGCTGTTCTGTGTCTAAATACACATCATTTGCAATGTATTCATCGCCATTTTTTAATTGTTTTTCGATAACAGGATGACGCCCTTGTTTGATGTTTATAGTGAAATCAGATTGTATTATTGGTAAGTTATAATTATTCGTTTTTGCTATCAAGGCAAATGACAACAAACAATCTAATTGAGCGATATAAAACGCATTTTGCTGTAAAACTTGAATGTAATCAGCCATAGAAAGCACTAATTCTTGAAATAAGCGCGACTCAATCGCATGAATTTTCTCTTCAGCTCCTAATATTTTTGTTTCGTATTCTTTTAATTCTTCTGTAATATAACGCTCCGCATTCACTAAAGTTTGCTTGCGTATCCACTCTTCCGGTACTTTATCTTTGTGTGTATTTCGAACTTCTAAATAATAGCCAAAAACATTGTTGAATGCTACTTTTAAACTAGGAATTCCCGTTCTTTCCGACTCACGATTTTGTAAATCTTCCAAGTAATCTTTTCCATTCGTGGAAATGATACGTAATTCATCCAACTCTGCATGACATCCTTCACGAATTATATAGCCTTTTCCAACTTGAATCGCAGGATCGTCCACTAAAGTTTGTTCGATCAATTGCATCAATGAATTACACGGATTCAACTGGCTTGCAATTCGTTTTAAACCTACATCCGTTGCAGCGGAAAGATTGGATTGAATCGGTTCAATCTGAGCCAAGGTTCTGCGTAACTGCATCACTTCTTTCGGATTCACTTTGCCAACGGCAACTTTCGAAATCAAGCGTTCGATGTCGCCAATTTCCTTTAAGCGCTCCCCTATTTCATAAGCAACTTGCTCCGCATCTTTCAAATATGCAACCGCTTGCAATCGTTGATTGATAGGTTGTTTATCTATTAATGGCAATACGATCCAGCGTTTCATCATACGTCCGCCCATTGGGGTTTTCGTTCGGTCTAAAATATCCGCCAAAGTAGTTGCATTGTCGTGCGGCGAACTGATTAATTCTAAATTCCGCACCGTAAAACGATCCAACCAAACATACTTCTCCTCTTCAATTCTAGCAATTGACGTGATGTGCGACAAACGATTGTGTTGGTTTTCAGATAAATAAAATAAAATTGCGCCAGCAGCTAAAATCCCTTGATTTAAATTATCAACTCCAAATCCTTTTAACGATTGTGTGCCAAAATGTTTATTCAATGATTCATGCGCGAAATCCGGAGTAAAAACCCAATCTTCTAAGCGAAAGGTATAAAATCTATCTCCGAATAATTCTTCGTATTCTTTCGATTTGTTTTTTTGAAACAATACCTCTGTAGGCTCGAACCCTTGAATTAATTTTTCAATGTATTCTTTATTTCCTTGTGCTACTAAGAACTCGCCCGTTGAAACATCCAAAAAGGAAATGCCACATACGTCTTTTTCAAAATGAATGGCACACAAGAAATTGTTTTTGTTTTTGTCTAATACTTGATCGTTGAAAGAAACACCAGGTGTCACTAATTCTGTTACACCTCTTTTTACGATGGTTTTAGTCATTTTCGGATCTTCCAATTGATCGCAGATTGCAACACGTTGACCTGCTCTGACCAATTTTGGCAAATACGTATCCAAAGAATGATGCGGGAAACCAGCTAATTCAATTTCTGAAGATGAACCAGCGCCACGTTTGGTTAAAATAATTCCTAAAATTTTTGACGTTTTAATCGCATCTTCGCCAAAAGTCTCATAAAAATCGCCTACACGAAACAACAACAAAGCCTGCGGATGCCGCGCCTTGATCTGATTGTATTGTTTCATTAAGGGCGTTTCTGTCGCGCTTTTATCTTGCTTATCTTTTGCCAATGTTTTGCTGTTTTTTTGAAAAGGTAAATTTAGACGCAATCCATGAGATTTCAAAACAAGCACAAAGGATGTTTTCAACAATTGAAATTCAATGATCTATATTGCTGCCGAATAATGATTAGATGATAATTCAACAGAATTATTATGCGCCCATTTCCCGCTTTCCGTTGTATGTCTGGCAAAAAAACCAGACGATGCCACTGCAATCGGGGGTCGAAATTCTAAACATTGCCACTATTCCGCGCTAAGGATTGAAGTGAAAAGCCCGCACTCCGATAGCTATCGGAGGAGGACTTGCAACGGAAAGCCTGCTCGAGCGCCCAACTAAAACCCTTTTTTGATTCAACAAATAATCTCCTTACTTTTGTAGCGATGAACAAAAAATTAAAATTGTGGGAACTGGATCGTGTAAGCGAAGAAGCATTTAAAGTGCAGAAAAAATTCCCTTTAATCGTTGTATTGGACGACATTCGAAGCTTGAACAATGTGGGTTCTTTTTTCAGAACAGCCGATGCATTTAATGTTGAAAAAATCTATTTGTGCGGCATCACTGCTTGTCCACCTCATCGGGAAATACAAAAAACAGCACTCGGTGCTACTGAATCTATTGAATGGGAACACGTAACTGATATCACACAGTTGATTCAACAATTGAAAGCTGAAAATACAACCATTTGTAGCATCGAACAAACAGAAAAAACAACGTTTCTTCAAGATTGCAGTTCGCTTCCTGGTGATCGTTTTGCTTTGATTTTCGGGAACGAAGTCAACGGTGTAAATCAAGCTGCGATCAACGCTTCAGATGTTGTTTTAGAAATCCCTCAATTTGGCACGAAACACAGCTTGAATGTTTCCGTTTGTGCGGGAGTTGTCTTATGGGAATTTGCCAAAAAATACATTTAAACTTTTAATCGTTCAAAAGAACATTTTATCCCTAAAGTTGTTTTTAAACTAATCATTAACTTTACAGCGTTTTTTACATACACAACATGATTCAAACAGATATTATCATTATTGGTGCTGGTCCGGTTGGACTTTTTACCGTTTTCGAAGCAGGATTATTAAAATTAAAATGTCATTTAATTGACTCTTTACCACAAGCTGGAGGTCAATGTTCGGAGATTTATCCAAAAAAACCAATTTACGACATCCCAGGATTTCCAAGT